>JAGRPC010000413.1 GCA_020439925.1 Verrucomicrobiia bacterium
CCGAAAGACCTGAAATACGACTCCAGCAGCGACCTGACCGGCGGTTCCTCCTCGGCAGGCGACGTCGCGACCACGAACATTACCGAAAGGGCGAGAAAGAAGAGGAATCGGACGTTCATCGTTCGCATGGGAGCGATCTGGATCACTTCTGCTTCCCGTCGGCGGCGGGCGGCGCAAACAAGGGCCAGTTCTCTGCCGGAGTGCGTGCGGTGGACAGGTAGGCCTCGACCTTCCCGATCACTTCGGGATGGGTTGCCGCGACATTGTTCGTTTCGGCTGCGTCCGACTTCAGATCGTAGAGTTCGATGGGAGCGGTCGCACTGCCCGTGCGGATCGCCTTCCAGCGACCGTCCACCAACACGGCCTGCGACGATGAGAGGCTGCCACCGAGATACTCCCAGTAGAGGAAGTCGTGATGCCTCTGCTCGCCGGAACGACCCAGCAAGGTGGGAACCAGGCTGATGCTGTCGAGACCGGCGGGAACTTCCTTTCCGCAGAGTTCAGCCGCGGTCGCAAAAAGGTCACCGAAGTAGCCCACATGTTCGCTCACGCCGCCTTCCTCGATCATCCCCGGCCAGCGAGCTATGAAGGGCATGCGAATGCCCCCGTCGGTGTGGTCGCGCTTGAAGCCGCGGTAGGGACCGGAGGATTTGAAAAAGGTCGTGTCGTATCCGGCAAACTCCTTTTTTTCCGGACCGTTGTCGGACGTGAAAAAGACGACCGTTTTCTCGTCAAGGCCGAGCGACTTGAGCCGGTCAAGGATCGCGCCGACCTGCGAATCGAGGTAGGTGATCATGGCCGCGTAGCCTTTCTCCGCCTCCGGCCACGGTTTGTCGCGATACTCCCCGAGGTCCGGCACTTCGGCGCCGTTGCCAAGCTCCTTGGCCGCCTCGTTGTTCGCATGGGGAATCGTCGTGGCGAAATAGAGGAAGAACGGCCGGTCCCGGTTCGCCTCGATGAACCGCAGTGACTCGTCGAGCATCAGCTTCGGGCTGTAAACCACCGCTTCGGTGGTGATGCCGCCCGTCCCCCAATTGCCGTCCTTGCCGACCGGTACCGCGCGTACGCGGTTGGGCAGGGAGACTTTCTCGCGATTCCGCCACAACCACTCGGGATAGAACATGTGAGCGTGGATCTGATCGAGGTAACCGAAGGACAGGTCGAATCCCTGAAGCAGGGGATGCCCGGGCGTATCCCAGTCACCGAGCCCCCACTTGCCGGCGATCGCGGTCGCGTAGCCCGCGCCTTTCAGGAAGGAAGCCACCGTCAGGTCTTCGGGTGTGAGCGACTGTTTCCAACGCACCACGGTCGGAGCGTTGCCCCGCACCGTCCCATGACCTCCGTGCTTTCCGGTCATCAGGACACAGCGGGAGGGAGCACAGACACTGCCTCCGGCATAGAAATGAGAGAACTTCATTCCCTCCGCCGCCATGCGGTCGATGTTCGGAGTCCGGATCAACCCCTGGCCGTAGCAGCCGAGGTCGCCGTAGCCCAGGTCATCGGCGAGAATAAAAACAAGGTTCGGCGGAGCGGCACTGGCGACCGAAGCGGCAAGGAGAAAACACGCGAGAATCAGCCGAGCGATCATGGGCAAAAAAAACCGGGGGTGGACCCTCCGGCGTTTAGACCGACTGCCGGGAACGGAAGTGACGGAAGTACCGTCGAAAAGGATCGTGATCAGGGTCGAACAATTCGACCGGCCGGGTCAATGTTTTTCCCGATCCCGTATGCCACGGTCTCCTTCGAGGTGGAGAACCTCGTTCCTCCAGAAAAGGTCAAGACAGACCCGGGAGGGTGAGTCCGGCGAACCGACCCTGTCAGTAGGCAAACACTTCCTCGTCGCGGAAGAAGCGCTTCACCTCGATCTCACCGTTTTCGGGCGAGTCGGAGGCGTGGCAGATGTTGATCATCATGTCCTCGCCGAAGTCGCCCCGGATGGTCCCGGGCTGGGCCTCCTTCGAATTGGTGGGGCCCAGCATCGCCCTGACCTTGGCGATGACATCCTCTCCCTCCAGCACCAGGGCAATCACGGGAGAAGACTGCATGAAGGCGACGATGCTCGGGAAGAAGGGCTTGTCCGCGACGTGGCTGTAGTGCTCTGCAAGAA
>JAGRPC010000414.1 GCA_020439925.1 Verrucomicrobiia bacterium
GCCCGCGCCACCCACACGAACCTGCTCGTCTTCTGGCTGCTCCTCGGTTTCATGGGCAGCGCCTATTTCATCATCCCCGAGGAAGCCGATCGCGAGCTCATGTGGCCGAAGCTCGCCTGGATCCAGCTCGGCTCGTTCCTTCTCGTCGGGGTCGTCGCCCTGGTCGGTTATCACGTGAACTGGTGGGAGGGCCGCAAATTCCTCGAGATCCCGAGGCCCCTCGACTACCTCGTCGTCGTCAACGTGCTCGTCTTCCTCGCCAACATCGGCATGACCGTCTGGAACGGGAAGCGCTACACGACGACCTCGATCGTGCTCTACTTCGGACTCCTCTCCGCCGCGCTCCTCTACCTGCCCGGCATGATCGACTTCGACAACCAGACCCTCGATTCCTTCTACCGCTGGTGGGTGGTGCACCTCTGGGTCGAGGGCGTGTGGGAGCTCATCATGGGCGCGCTCCTGTGCTATCTGCTCATCAAGCTGACCGGGGTGGACCGGGAGTTGGTCGAAAAATGGCTCTACATCATCGTCGGCCTCACCTTCCTCTCCGGCATCCTCGGGACCGGGCACCACTACTACTACATCGGGGCACCGCGCTACTGGCTCATGGTCGGCGGGATCTTTTCGGCGCTGGAGCCGCTCGCCTTCCTCGGGATGGCCATCTACGCCCTCGCCATGGCGAAGAAAGGCGGTCGCCGCCACCCCAACAAGGCCGCCCTCAACTGGACCCTCGGCAGCGCCATCATGTCCTTCGTCGGTGCGGGATTCCTCGGTTTCGCCCACACCCTGCCGCAGGTGAACCTCTGGACGCACGGCAGCCTCGTCACCGCGATGCACGGCCACCTCGCCTTCTGGGGCGCCTATGCCATGATCGTGCTCGCGATGGTCGCCTACGTTCTCCCCATCATGACGGGACGCAAGCTATGGGACAACGCGGCCGCCGGATTCGGTTTCTGGCTCAGCAACATCGGAATGGTCGGCATGACCGGAGCCCTCGCCGTCGCCGGGATCACCCAGGTCAATCTCGAGCGCCGCATGGGCCTCGACTTCCTCGCCGTGCAGAAGGAAATCGAAGTGCATTTCATCGGCATGCTCCTCGCCGCCTGCCTCTTCCTGGTCGGGATCCTCTGCTTCCTCTGGAACTTCTGGCGCTTCGGCCTGCCCTCGGACGAGGCGGTTCATTCCGATGTCCGGGACGCCGAGCAGGATCTTGCCGGGGGCGGAAAGGCGACTCCCGCAGGTGGTTCGGAACCCACGCCCGCCGCCTCGTGAACGGGAACGCCACCTTCTACGTCGAGACCGGGCGCGAGTGCGAGCTTTTCACGGAAACGTGGAGGGCGCGCCTGCCCCTGATGCTGAAGGGGCCGACCGGATGCGGCAAGACGCGCTTCGTCGAGCACATGGCCGCGAAGCTCGGGCGTCCGCTCGTCACCGTGGCCTGCAACGAGGACACCACCGCCACGGACCTGCTCGGGCGGCATCTCCTCGTCGGCGGCGAGACGGTCTGGAGCGACGGTCCAGTGACCCGCGCCGTGCGCGAGGGCGCCATCCTCTACCTCGACGAAGTCGCCGAGGCGCGCGCCGATGCCATCGTCGTGATCCATCCCCTGACCGACTACCGTCGCGAACTGTTCCTTGACCGCACCGGAGAGACCATCGTCGCACCGCCCGAGTTCATGCTCGTGGTCAGCTACAATCCCGGCTACCAGCGGAGCCTGCGGGAATTGAAAGCCTCGACGCGCCAGCGTTTCGTCGGCCACGGCTTCGGTTACCCTTCCGAGGAGATCGAGATCCGCATCGTTTCCGGCGAGACGGGGATCGAGACGGCGACCGCGGCGAAACTCGTCGCGATCGCGCGGAAGATCCGCCACCTCACCGAGCTCTCCCTGATCGAATCGGTCTCGACGCGTCTCCTCGTTGATGCCGCGAAGCTGATCCGGCAGGGGCTGCCGCCGCGCTTCGCCACCACCGCCGCCGTCGCCGAACCTCTCACCGATGATCCGGACGCGCTGAAGGCGATCCGGCAGATCATCGATCTCACCCTCTGAACTGCGCTCGCTTCACCGATGGGCTCCATCCTCGAATGGGAGGAAAACCTCTTCCTCGGGATCAAGGCGCTCTACCGCCGTCTCGTCGTGCGTCCGAAAGAACGCCGGCGAGAGTCGGTGCGGGCGCGTCTCGAACCACTGCGGCAGGAACTCTTTCTCCTCGCGCGCATGGTGGCGGGGCGTCCCGTCGCCCTCGTCGAGACTCCCCGAGCGGTGCTCTGCGACGGCACCCACCTGTTCCTGCCCGATGAATTCAGCGCGGGCTCCGATTCCGCGGCGAACGAGGAGCTCTATCGGTTGAAGACGATCCTCGGCGCGCTGGCGTTGCGTTCGCGCTGCGACGAGCCGCTCCCCGTTCGGGTCGCGGAGTGGTCGCGGGAGTATCCGGGGCTTTCCGGGCGGATCGAGACCGCGTCCGCCCGCCTCGGGGAGGGGCTGGATTTCTGGTCCCTGCTCGGAGAGCCATTAACTGATGCTGCCGACCAAGCGGATGCCCCGGTCCCGGCGGCACCGGCGGAGGCCGGAGACGACGCGGATCGCGACGACATTACGGAGATCGAGGGCCGCGGACAGATCGGAGTGAAGGCCATCGAGGAATCGGACGACCAGCCGGTCGAGGCCGAGATGCCCACCCACACCTTCGAAAAAGCCGAGACCCTCGAGGAATACGGCGGCCTCGACCGCAAGACGGACGAGGACGACGAGCTGCGCGAACACGAAGAGGCGCTTCGTTCGATCGACATGAACCGCGTCCTGCGGAGCCGCGAGCGTCCGCGTTCCATCTACCGGGCCGACATCGTCATCGACGGCCTTTCCCTCGAGGTCGCGGACGAAGGGGTCGCCGCAGGAGTTCCCTACCCGGAATGGGACTACAAACGCCGCCGGCACCGCGAGAACTGGTGTTTTGTCAGGGAAACCCGCGCCTCCGTCTCGGATCCGGCCTGGGCGGCGGAGACCGGGACGAGGCACCGGGCCGTGATCCTCGACCTGCGCAAGAAGCTGGCCGCCCTCGCCACCACCACGCAGCGGGCGAAGCGGCAGCCGCACGGTCCCGAACTCGACATCGACGCGGTGGTTCGCGCCCGCTGCGATCTCGCCGCCGGACGTTCGCCCGATGAGAAGCTCTACGTGGAGCGGCGCCGCCGGCTTCACGACGTGTCGGCGATTATCCTGATGGATCTCAGCTTTTCGACCGACTCCTGGATCGACGATACCCGCGTCCTCGATACGATCCGCGAGACGCTCTACTGCACCGGCGAGGCCCTCGACGGATTCATCGAGGGGTTCGCCGTGGCCGGGTTCTCCTCGAACACGCGGCGTCAGTGCGAGTTCCACCTCATCAAGGATTTCCGCGAGAGCTGGCCCGCGGCGAAGGGGCGTCTCGGCGCCCTCGATTCACGCGGCTACACCCGCATCGGTCCGGCCGTGCGTCATGCCCACGAACTGCTCGCCAGGGAGGCCGGCGAGCGGAAGATCGTCTTCCTTCTCACCGACGGACGTCCCTGCGACTACGACCGCTACGAGGGAGAATACGGCATCCGCGACATTCGCAAGGCGATCGAGACGGGTGCCCGCCACGGCATCCTCACCCACGCCTTCGCGATCGAGAAACGCGCCCGCGAACAGTTTCCGCGCATGTTCAAGCGGCACCACTACGACGTGGTGCCTTCGCCGCGAGCCCTCGCCGCGAGCCTCTGCGGTGCATTCGCGAGACTGCGGCTCGGGGATTGAAGGATGCTTCTGTCAGGCCTTCAGAACCGCGTCAAACTCCGAATGGGTGAAGGCGCGCATCGACTCGGTGCGGACATAGCCGCGCGCCGCGAGTTCGGAAAGGAGATGAAGGATCCGGCCCTCCTTTTCGGCGGAGAGGACGAGGACCCCGTCGCGGCTGCCAATGGTCCAGTATTGGCCTTCGACATTGACCCCGGATCGCTTTGCGAGTTCGTCGAACTCATGGGCCCGGTGGGTCGAGTCGCCGACGTCGGCGACGCCCTTTTCGGTGAAGGTGAGGAGCGAGATGTATCGGATCATG
>JAGRPC010000415.1:0-8510 GCA_020439925.1 Verrucomicrobiia bacterium
TACCTGCCGAACCCGAAGCAGCATGCCCTCGGCGGCTACGAAACCTGGCTCGGGACCAACACGGTCGAGGTGGACTCGTCGGAAATCCTGACGAAGCACCTGTTGGAGATGCTGGCGGAGTTGAAGGGGGCGGAGTGAAGAAGGGAGCTTTCGGAGAAGAACTCTGGATCACGGGACGGATCCCACGTCAGATCACGCGGGTTTTCGGCTCGTCCGCTTGTGAGCGATTTGGTTTCACGGCTGAAGCATTGACACCTGCTCCCGAATCTGGCAATGCTTGATCGTGATGTCCCGGAAGCGCCATGAAGTCCGTCGCGATACTCCTGATTTTCGCCGCCGTAGCGGCCCTGACATCGCTATCTATCGCGGCACCTCCCAAGCCGAATATTCTTTTCATCGCGGTGGATGACCTGAGGCTGGAACTGGGCTGCTACGGGGTAAAGGAAATCCACTCGCCGAACATCGACAAGCTGGCTGCCTCCGCCGTGACGTTCAATCGTGCCTATTGTCAGCAGGCCGTGTGCAATCCTTCGCGCGTGTCCCTCATGACGGGGCTGCGCCCCGACAGCACGAAGGTCTGGTATCTCGACACGGAGATGCGCAGTGTGATTCCGGATGTCGTCACGATCCCGCAGCATTTTCGAAAGCACGGATACCGGGCGCTGGGTTTCGGGAAGATTTTCCACAATCCCTGGCCCGACAACGTCTCGTGGGACGAGCCGCATCGTTGGCCCGAGAGCGCCGAGCTCTGGTCCGATCGGGCGAAAGATGGTCTGGCGAAATTCCGCGAGAAGATGCGTGCGGACGGAAAGACGGATGCGGCCATCGATCGCATCCGCGCCGTCGCCACCGAGGTTGTGGATGTGCCGGATGTCGAGCATTTCGACGGTGCCATCGGCGAGCAGGCGATCGAGGCGATGCGCAAACTGGCGGCTGGAGACCAGCCCTTCTTCCTGGCGGCAGGCTTTATCCGTCCACATCTGCCGTTTGTCGTGCCGAGGAAGTATTGGGATCTCTACGATCGTTCGAAGATTTCCCTCGCAACGAACCCGTTCCTTCCACGTGGAGCGCCGCCGATGTCGTTCGGTGAGGCGCGTTTTCAGGGCGGCTTTTATGAATTGCGCGATTACATGGATTATTCGGAAGCGCGGTGGCCGAGCGCGGGGCCGCTTGAGGAATCTTACCAGCGGGAACTGAAGCACGGCTACTACGCCTCGGTTTCGTTCACGGACGCCCTGGTGGGTCGCCTGCTCGATGAACTCGACCGCTTGGGGCTCGCGCGGAATACCGTGGTCGTGCTCTGGGGAGACCACGGATGGAAGCTGGGCGAGCATGGAGGATGGTGCAAGCAGACGAACTACGAGATCGACACGCGCGCCCCGCTGATCATTCGTTCACCGGAAGCGAAGGGGAACGGCCGGCATTCCGACGCCCTGGTCGAGTTCGTGGATGTTTATCCCACCTTGTGCGACCTGGCCGGGATCCCGATCCCGCAGGTGTTGGAGGGATCCAGTCTTGCACCCCTGCTCGCCGATCCCTCGGCCACGGTGAAGAAGGCCGCGTTCAGCCAGTTTCCGCGCAAACTGGACGACCGGAATTACATGGGTTACGCCATGCGAACCGATCGTTATCGATACATCGAATGGCTGGACTCCGAGAGGGGTGCGATCGCCGCGCAGGAGTTGTATGACCATGCGATCGACCCGGATGAAAACGAGAACCTGGCCGTTCAGGAGGGAAAGGCCGCGCTGCTGGAGAGTTTGAGCAGACAGCTCTGGGATACGCTTCCGAAGCCCGTATTCCCTTTCCGGTTCGCCAGAACCACCCCGTCACCGGTTCCACTCGACTCGCAACCCGCGCTTACCTGGCACATGGAGGATGGCGAACCCTTGCCGGTTTCCAAACCCGCCGGTGAATTCGTGAACCTCACCTTTGTGAACGAACGGCCCGAGCCCGCCGAAGTCGTCTGGATCGTGCCGGATGGAACCCGCAAGAGCTACCGAACCCTCGAAAAGGAAGGCACCTTCAGCATTCGCACGAGGCCCGGCGCTCTCTGGGTGATTCAAGACACTCAGGGAAAACGACTCGGCTACTTCGTGGTTGAGCCAAAACCGGGGAACCTTGCCAAAGCGGTGATTCCGGAGCCTTGAGGCATCGATCCGGCTGCCACCGGCTCGCCCGCCTCGAGATCCCGGACCGGACGGGGCCGGGAAATGACAGGAATCGCGTGAGTTGAAAAAAAGTCCGCCCCGGCGTTCTAATGGCGGTCATGAAACGAACCCTCATTTTTTCCACATTCCTCGCGGCGGCCGCGGCCGTCTCCGCTGCCGACAACGAACCTCCGCAGGGCTTCACCGCCCTCTTCAACGGCAAGGACCTTTCCGGTTGGTATGGCTGGAGCACCCGGGACCCCGCCGAGTTGTGGGCCATGAGCCCGGAGGAAAAGGCCGACTACAAGAAAAAGTCGATCGAGGGTGGTCTCACCGATGCCAAGGGCAACGACAAGGGTGAACACCTGAAGGCGCACTGGACGGTCGAGAACGGCGAACTGGTCAACGACGGCAAGGGGCTCTACCTGACCACGGACAAGGACTACGGCGATTTCGAACTGATGCTCGACTACAGGATGCTGCCCCTCGGTGACAGCGGCATCTACCTGCGCGGCACCCCGCAGGTGCAGATCTGGGACTTCACCGAAAAGGATGAGAAGGCCGTGTCCCTCGGCAAGCCCTTCGGTTCCGGTGGTCTCTGGAACAACAAGAATCCCGAGGGGAAGAATCCCCTCAAGCTCATGGACAAGCCGATCGGCGAGTGGAACCACTTCCACATCAAGATGATCGGCGAGCGCGTCACGGTGACCTTCAACGGCGAGGTCATCGTGGACAACGCCGTGCTGGAGAACTTCTTCGCCAACAAGAAGGCCGGTTACCTGGCCTACGGCAAGCAGGCCCCCAAGGCCAAGGACGCGAAGGCCGAGGAAAAGGCCCCCAACGGTTGGTTCCAGGATCCCGTTTACGGCAAGGGACCCATCCAGCTGCAAACCCATGGCAGCGAGATCCGCTGGAAGAATGTCTATGTCCGCGAGATTCCCGCCGAGGAAGCCAATCGTGAACTCGCCTCCCGCGACAGCGAAGGTTTCGTCGAGCAGGTCAACGGCAAGGACCTCAGCAACTGGCAGGGGGCGGTGGACAGCTACGAGATGGTCGACGGCGCCATCGTCTGCAAGCCCGGCAAGGGCGGGGACCTGCTGACCAAGGAGGAATTCGAGAACGGCATCATCCGCGTCGAGTTCAAGCTCCCGCCGGCCGGCAACAACGGCATCGCCCTCCGCACCCCGCTGGGCGGCCACTCCGCGGCCGACGGTTTCGAGCTGCAGGTCATCGACAGCGACGGTTACAACGCGAAGCAGGCCGCGGCCGGCAAGCCGGGGCTCCAGCCCTATCAATACCACGGTTCGCTCTACCACTGTGTCGGCGCGAAGCACGGCTACCTTCGTCCCGTCGGAGAGTGGAACTACCAGGAGATCGAGATCCGGGGACAGAAGATCAAGGTGACCCTCAACGGCACGAAGATCCTCGACGTGGACATCGACACCTTCGACCGCAGCCAGATCGCGCATCCGCCGAAGGGCCTCGACCACACCAAGGGTTTCGTCGGATTGGCCGGACACAACGACCCGGTCGCCTTCCGCAGTTTCAAGGTGAAGAAACTCTGAGCCGGGTCGTTCCCGGAAGTTTCAGGAGCCCGCCACGCCGCGCGTGTGGCGGGTTCTTTTTTTTGTCCGAGAGGGATGGATCGACAAGGTCGATCGAAGAGGGTCTCCTCGGCGACTTAACCCGGTCCGGTCGATCGGGTGCCTGACCCGGTCGCCGAGATCGAGGGGTAGGTAACGCGAAATCTTTCACCCTCGGTGAACTCAACGGTTATCGATGAGGGGAGACGCCCTTCGCGACTCCCGTCGTGAAGCAGGGGACCGGGATGCTTCCGAACCCCAATCAATGCGTGATGGTCACCGGCGTGCCCACCTGGACCTTCGAAAAGATGATCGGCTGGATCGTTTCGGGGACGCGGATGCAGCCGTGGCTCGCGGGATACCCGGGGACCTCGCCGATATGCATGCCGATGCCGCCGGTGACACGCATCCAGTAGGGCATTTCGGCGCCGACGAACTGAGAAGCCCCGGCGGGTCGGCTGCTGCTTTCGCCGTTGCTTGGAACGGGGGTGCCGTTCGCGTCGAGCCAGGTGCCATAGACGGTCGACCTCTTCTCGATGGATTTTTCCCCGATGGTGTATTGGCCGGTGGGAGTCTCGAATCCTGCCTTGCCGGTGGAAATGGCGGTGTCGACGACCAGGGCCATGACGTTCCCCTGCTTCTGGAAGAGACGGGCGCGCTGCTGGCCGAGGTCGATCTCGATGCGGGCGTGGGCGGGCTGCATGGATTCGAGACGCTCGTAGTTCACCCAGATCTCATGACCATCACCCTCGCGCTGGCGGGATCTGCCGAGGCCGGAAAACAGGCCGCCGCGCTTTTTCGGAGCGGCAATGGCGACTTGGCCGTGCAGTTCCGGAGCGGGACGGGCGATGGGGGTTTCGGGCGCGGCAGCAACCGTGTTTCCCCGTTCGGCGGTGATCTTGGCGAGACGCTTGGCCTCGCGCTTGCGCTCCTTTTCGGCGATCTTCGCGGCTCGCTCGCGCAGATCCCGTTCCACGGGGGAGAGGTTGTCATCCCCGCGAACGGATGCCTCGTTGCCTCCCCGCCACATCGCTGCCTCGCGGTCGACCCCGCAGGAAGCGAGGAGGGAAGCAATCGCCAGGAGGCCGAGACCGGTGGATAAGCGAAGGATCGACATATCGGATCGCACGAATGAAACAAGGAATCCTTGCCGTTCCCCGCCACCTCCGTCAACTGCTTTTCGCCTCGGAGATTCACAGGTCCGGGGCTTGCCGGGAGTTCCTTCCGGTCGCAAGATGGGTGGGTCGATGAAGACACGTGCCACCACCCTCCGTTGTTTCCTTTTTGTTGCCGCCATTGTCTCCGCCGCCGCGGTGGCAGAGGGGGACGAAGTGGTTTTCGAACAATCCTCCGCCGCGACGGGGAGCGCTCTCGTGGCGCCCTATCCCTCTAGCGGAACAGATTTCAGCACCTGGTTTTCATCGGGATCTCCCGGTGCCTGGATCGTTTCGTTCACCCCCACCTCCAACGAACCGATCCGCTCCGTCACCCTGGAAATGGATGACGCGGACCCTCAACCTACCTCCGGAGGCTTTTCCCTGACCTTGGGCCGGCTTGTGGCGGAAAACTCCGTGATTCGATTCGAGATTGTATCGCAACTGGAGGGATCCGCGAACCCTTCGACGGCTGGGTCGTACACCTACCTGGTCCCTGATGGGATCGAAGCTCGGGGCGCGCACTCGCTGCTCGCGATGGTCGATTCGGGTGGGGGCACCTTTCGCTGGAAATTGGTGACCGATGGAACCCCGCAAATCGGGAGTGGCGGCGTCCTGTTGATCACGACGACCGACCAGCCAGTCACCGACCCATTTGGCGGTGATCTCAATCTTGAAAAACTCGTGCTCTTCAACAATGCCGGCAATGACAATGCCCTCTTCTCGGTTGTGGCCGCCGATCGCTTCGCCCTGATTTCGTTGAGCCGACCGAAGCGATTCCAGACCACCTCGGTCGGGGACTCCAGTCGCCCCCAGAAGCTCCGGATCACCAACTCCGGCGCGGCGCCGGCGCTTTTGCTCGGCCTGCGAGTTCCGGCCCAGGTCCGCCGGAATTTCAGGATTTCGAAGCTGCCTCCGAGAACCTTGGCGGCCGGCGCTTCCAAAACTTCGAGCATTGCCTTTCGTCCCCACAGACCCGGTGCGATCCGCGGCAGTCTCTTCGTGACCCATTCGACGGGAGTCGCGAAGGTAACCTTGCGTGGGCGTGGAAAGTAGAGTCTTTCCAGGCTGACTTTCCCGCCTGCTTCATTGACTCTGGTGGAACGGGAACACGGGGAAAGATGCGAATGATCCTGGCCCGGGGCTTTCCCAGGAATAGCGGCCGTGGGGTGTCAAAAAGGGGGGGCTCGACCGTTCGCCGTCGATCACCCGTCCCAGTTTTCCAGTTTCGCCCGTAGCTGCTCGATGGCTGGTCGTGCCCCGGGATCGTCGATCCGGTTCTCCATCTCGTAGGGATCGCGCAGGAGGTCGTAGAGCTCGTCCATGCCCTCCAGGTCGAGGTAGTGGATGTATTTCCAGCGCTCGCTGCGGACGGCCCGATAACCCATGCGATTCACGCGGGGAAAGACGGTGTCGGAGTTGTATTCGATGAAGAACGAATCCCTCCACGCGGCGGGAGTGTCGTCCCCGAGGAGCGGGACAAGGCTGCGACCGTCGAAGGTCGGCGCCGGGTCCGGATGGCAACCTGCGAGCTCCAGCACGGTGGGGGCAAGGTCGATGCCCAGCGCGAGCGGATCGACGAGCTTTCCCTTTTCGACGAGCCGGGGATACCGGACCAGCAGGGGGATGCGGATGCCTTCCTCGTAGGCGAGGCGGCGCTCGACGCTGAGGCCGTGCTCCCCATACCAGTATCCGTGGTCGCTGGTGAAAAGGATCACGGTATTGTCGAGTTGGCCGAGCTTTTCCAGCGCGGCGAAGAGCTGGCCCACGCCGTCATCGATCCCGGCCAGCATGCGCAGCCGGTCGCGTATGGTCTCGTCGCTCGTGCCGGTGGTCCGGCCCAGGGGCGGCAAACCCTCGACGGGGCGGAGCAGGGCGGGTTTACCCTTCAAATCGTCGATCACGTTCAGCCGCCGGGGAATGGCGTCCTGCGCGTAGAGGGTTTCGTGCCGCTTCGCCGGCAGAAACTTTGCCGCCGAGGGATCGGTGATGCTCCCGTCGTCGCGCTGCACCAGCTCGGGATGCAGGGCCTTGTGCGCGATGTAGAGACAGAACGGCTTGGCGTGGGCGGACTCGACGAACTCGACGGCCTTCCGGTTGAGGACGTCGGTGGTGTGTCCGGAAAACTTCTCCATTTCACCGTTCACGTTCAGCTCGGGGTCGAAGGAGGTTCCCTGTCCTTTGAGGCTCACCCAGTAGTCGAAGCCAGGCCGCGCGGAGGGATCGTTTCCCATGTGCCACTTGCCGACGTAGCCGGTCTCGTAGTCGCCGGATTCGTGCAGGAGGCGGGGGAAGGTGAGCAGTTGATGGCTTTGCTCGCTGCGGTTGGTGTTGTCGAGAATGCCGTGATGACGGGTGTAGAGGCCCGTCAGAAGGCAAGCCCGGTGGGGAGAACACAGGGGTGTCGTGGCGAAGGCGTTGCGGAATCGAGCGCCCTCGTTCGCGATGCGGTCGATGTGGGGCGTGTGCACGAAGGGATGTCCGGTGCAGCCGAGTTCGTCCCAGCGCAGGTCGTCGACGAGGATCACGATGAAGTTCGGCTTTTCGCCGTCGCCGCGACAGGGATCGGGGAAGGTGAGTGTCGCCACGAGAATGACGAGCGAAAAAAGCGGGATCGTTTTCTTCGGCATGACCTTTGTTTCTCTCAGAGTTCGGGGGCGAACTCAATCCCTTCCTTTTCCAGGGACGCGCCTCGTTCCCCCGCGATGACGGTGCCATTCCCGCTTTCCGGTCCGGTTCGGCTTCGTGTTACTCTCCGGACATGAAATCGCGCCTTTCCGCCGTCGTCCCGGTCCTGGCCCTGCTGCTGAATGCATCGGCTTCCGGGATCGCCCTGGCAAGGGATACGAAGACGGACGCCGAAAACGCGATCGTCATGGAGCCGAACGTCGCCGTGCCGATGCGCGACGGCACCCTTCTTCGGGCCGACGTGTTCCGGCCCGCTGCCGAGGGCAGCTACCCGGTGCTGATGGCGCGGACTCCCTACAACAAGAACGGCCTGCACGGGAACGCCCGGAGATTCGCGGCCGCCGGCTACATCGTCGTGTGCCAGGATGCCCGGGGACGCTTCGAGTCGGACGGCCAGTGGGAGTCCTTCGTCCGGTTCGACACCAACGACGGCCGGGACGGCTACGACACGGTGGAATGGGCCGCGAAGCTCCCCGGCTCGACCGGCAAGGTGGGGACCTTCGGCGTTTCCTACAATGCCTTTCTCCAGTGGCGCACGGCGGCCGAGGCGCCTCCCTCGCTGGTCTGCATGTCCGCCCACAGCATTCCCGCGCGTTACACCGATCTCGAGGGGCCGGGATCGATCAAGCCGGGACGGCGTCTCCAGTGGTGGTTTGGCTCGATGACTCCGGACCTGCGCAAGCGGAGCGGCGCGCCGGGAACGAAAACCAACGCCGAAGGCCGGGATCTCTGGAAAAAGGAATCGGATCACTGGCTGCATTTCGTCCCGTGGCTTGAACTGCCGCGGACCTTCTGGGAGGAAGAGACCGAAGCCGTGCATGCCTGGCTGAAGGATCCCTCGCTCGATCCGTGGGCGCTGCAGGAAGGCGTGCCGAACGTCACCGTTCCGAACCTGAACGTCATCGGCTGGTTCGATCACTGCAACGGCAACCTGG
>JAGRPC010000415.1:8625-9552 GCA_020439925.1 Verrucomicrobiia bacterium
AACGCGGCGGTCGATGTCTTCGCCGAGGAGCTCCGGTGGTTCGACTATTGGCTGAAGGGGGTGAAAAACGGAGCGGCCGACGAGGCGCAGGTTCGCCTTTTCGTGATGGGGGACGGTGAGTGGCGCGACGAGAAGGCCTGGCCGCTCGCCCGTGCGAGGCGGCACTCGTTGTTTCTCGAAAGCGGCGGAAACGCCAACACCCCGGCGGGCGACGGCCGGATCGTCGAAGCGCGCCCGGAAAATGAGGGCCAGGACCGCTACACCTACGATCCCGGCGATCCCGTCCCGACACTTTACACCGAGGCCGCCTTCACCGTCCCCGCCGACCAGGCTCCTCTCGCGAAACGGCAGGACCTTCTCGTCTATCAAAGCGAGCCCTTGACCGAACGGATCGAGGTGACCGGCAATCCGGTCGTCGAACTTTTTGCCGCCACCTCGGCACCGGACACGGACTTCTTCGCGCGACTGATCGATGTCCATCCCGACGGCCGCGCCATCGATGTCTCGCTCGGCGTGGTGCGTGCCCGCTATCGCGACGGACTGAAAAGCGAAGCGCTCGTGACTCCGGGCGAGGTCGTCCGCTACGAGATCACCCTGAACCCCACCTCGATCGCCTTCCATCCGGGCCACCGGATCCGGCTCGACATCACCAGCAGCGACTTCCCCAACTTCGACCGAAATCACAACACCGCCGCCAACCCCAATGCCGATGCCGAACTCGCCGTCGCAAAACAGCAAGTCTTCCACGGAGGCAACCACGCCACCGTCATCCACCTGCCGGTGATCGACGAATGAAGGCGGTGCGCCGGCATTCTTCCCGGCTGATAGAAAACCGACCCATGACAACGCCGCGATCCTTTTTTCCGCCCGCTCCTCTCTCCGTGCGAATCTCCATGGTGTGCGTCCTGTTTTCAGGAATCTCGGTCG
>JAGRPC010000416.1 GCA_020439925.1 Verrucomicrobiia bacterium
CAGAAGCAAGGTGCCAAGAGTCCGGATCAAAGAGGGCGCTCTGGTGACGGACATTGGCAAGACGATGGCCTTTCGTTTCGGGCCGACCCCGATGATCGGGGATGATTCGGCGGCGGTGGTTTTTGTTGCTTCGCGGCAAGCGTTCCCTGCGAGGATGCGGCCAGACCTGTCGGACTTGTGAAACGATGATCGCCCAACATTTCCCGTTTTTTCGAATGAACACACAGAACCCCCGTTTCCTTACCCGATTGGTTGTGTTGCTGGCTATTGCTGGCGGTTGGAATTCCAGCCCGAGACTGCTTGCTCAGGAGGAGGATGCCAGCGTCGAGGGCCTCTATCAGAAAGCCGTCGAACAGAACATGAGCGGCCAGTATGAGGAGGCGTCGAAGACCTTCGAAAGGCTTTTTGATCTTTCCGGAGGCTTGGAAACTCTCTTCGAAGATTTTGGCGCTGCTGCCGGTGGCCTGATTTTCGATTACGGTATGACTCTCCTGCCGCAGCAGCGTTGGGAGGATGCCAAAAAGGCGTTTACGGACTGTCTCAATGCGGCCAAGACGGCGGCGGAGGTGGAGTCGCCCATCAAATCTCCGAATCCCCGGGAAAACCTCGCCAAGTTCCAGCTTGGTTTTTGCGAAGCCCAGTTGGGCAACCACGGAGAGGCAGTTCGTCTTTACGACGAATATCTCGCGGGTAATCCTCCGCAGGATGAGCTTGCCCAAGTGCGCAACAGCTTCAAGCTGCGCTATGGTGCCTCCCTGATGAAGTTGGGGCGCGTCGATGAAGGCATTGCCTCGGTCCAGGAACTCTTCGACAACCGTGAGGCCTGGAAAGTGAATCCCCAATTTCTCGTGCAGGGCGTGCTCGAACTCGGTCTTGCGTGGGTCGAGCAGGCCAACTCGGCGGTGAACGACGAGGCCGCGGTTGAAAAGATTTCCGACCGTGCCCACGAGTTTCTCGACAAGAACGAGGAACTCATTCACATCGAACCCCTTGACCAGTTCCGGTTCGGCTTTGTCGACAGGCTCCGTAAACTCGGATTCGAATCGACCAAGGCGGGTCTTTATTCGCTGGCTCTCCGCTATTTTTCCTACACGCCGACGATCGAGGATGTTCGCAACGACCTGAAGCTTTCTCTTGGACGCCAGCCGATCGGTGTGGGTGTCCCTTCACAGTTTCAGGCCATTCTCAATCAGCTCGACGAGCGCGAGAAAGCGCCCCTCCACCCCGATGCAGAGACATTGAGGCTGGTGGCGAACTGTTACGAACGGCTTGGAAACCTCCACGCCCCGAGGGCGATCTACTGGAATCTCGTCGAGCAGTATCCCCAGGCTCCTGCGGCCGTTAGGGCCGAAATCCTCCACGAAGCCGCGAGACTCTCGGCCCTCCTGACCGACTACACCTCCGCCCAGTATTTCGGCGAGAAGTTCATGAAAGAAATGCCGGAGGACCATCCTCTTCGGAATAATGTTTCCACCTTCATGCTCCAGTCGCTCTTCACTTCGAGGGAGTATGAACAGGTCATCACGATCGCCGAGAGAGTTCGCGAACGCCACGAGTCCGGTGCGGCGGAGCGGGAACTGGCCGATTCGCTTTATCCCCTGGCCCTCTACTCGGTGCAGAAACACACCGAGGCGGAAGGTCCTTTCACCGAATACATCAAGGCTTATCCGGAAGGTCCCAATCGTGAGATCGTCTTGTTCCACCGGGCCAGCAATTCACTGGTCCTCAATAAGATGCGGGAGGCAGCGGAGCAGTATGAGGACTTTCTCAAGGCTTATCCGGAGTCCGAGCGTTTCCTTGATGCCGCCTACGCCGATCTGGCAGTGGCCCGCTACAATCTTGCCGATTATCCCGCGGCGATCGCCGCGGTGACGAAGCTCGTGGCACTTCGTCCGGAGTCCGTTCAGGTAGGGCGTTCGTTGAATCTTAAAGGGGACGCTCTGGTTATCCAGTCAGGTAATCTTGGAAAGGAGCAGAAGGAACAGGCGGCTGAAATGCGCAAGGAGGGGCTGGAGACATACCTGAAAGCGATTGAGGCTGGAAAGGCGTCGCTTGCCTCCGATCCTGACCGGGCCGATTTCCACAAGTCGGTCGTAGCCGAGGGGATCTGGAAATCTGCGGACATCTATTACCAGGATGGAGAGATCGAAAAAGGGATTGCTCAGTACGACTCCTTCTTCCCGGATTATGCAGGCACGACTTACGAGCCCCAGATTTCGGTCTTCTCTCTCGAGCACCTCGAGGGCGCGGGAAGGGGAGAGGAAGGGCTCACCCAGGTTGAGAAGATGATCCTCATGCTTGGAAGCAAGCCGGCAGAAGAACAGGATCTCACGCTTCTGCGTCAGGCGATCGGTTCCTATTCCGAGGCTTCCGTGCGGATCCGGGGAGTGGAAAAGACAGTCCAGACTCTCGAAAACTTCCCGGGGATGGATCCGAAGAACCAGGCCTTGCTCACCTGGCTCAAGATTCAGCAGGTCATCGTTCTGCAGGAATCGCGGAAGGGCAAGGACAAGGAGTCTCCGGAGTATGCAGCCATCGAGTCGCAGATCGGGGCGATTTTCGAGGACCTGCGGGCCTTCGAGAAGCGCGATCTCTCCGAATTTGCCCTTCAGCAGATCGGTCTCTATTTCGCCGGAACGGACAACCCCTTCCTCGGGGTGCCATACTTTGAGGAACTGCTCGCCCGCACGAACCCGGAAGCCGAGGCTTTCAAGGGGCCGGCCGAGATGGAACTGGGTGAGATCGAGATGCGTGCCGCCGATGCGGCGAAGGTGCAGTCTGCCCGCGAACGTTTCCGCCGAATCATCGCCTCCGATGCCGAGGATGCCAAGCCGCTCAAGGGGCAGGCCTACCTCAATTTGGGGGACCTCCACATGAAGAACAAGGAGTGGAAGGATGCCTACGAAGCGCTCGACGCCATCAACAAGGACAAGAATCTGTTTGCCAAGGACAGGCTCAAGCGTGCCGAGGCCCTCTTCAAGCTGGGCGTGGTTCTCGATGAGATGGGAGATCCGGCCGGTGCCAACAAGGCCTATCTCGGCGTTGTCTCCACCTACGGCGCTTATTACGACTGGGCGACCCAGGCCTGGGAGCGATACATCCCCAACAGTCTCGCCGAGATCGAAAAGATGCCTGAAACCGATCCGGTTTCCATCGCCCTCAAACGCGAGAGTCAGCTCACCCTTTACAAGCTGACCCAGAAATATCTCTACCAGTGGCAGGATCTGACGGAGGAAAAAGACGCTCCCTCGGGGGCCCTCACCCGCCTTCGCAGGCAAATCACCGAGATGAAGAATCAACTGAAGGTTCTTCCCGAGGAGGAACAGCGCGTACTCCGCGAACTCGGAATCGCTCCTAAGCCCTGAATCGTCAATCTCATTCAACCATGACTGTTTTTCCGATGAAAACGATTTCCAATTTCATCCTGACCGGAGTCCTTCTCGTTCCAATGGGGCTCCTTGCCCAGGTTCGCGAGACTCCCGTGACGATCGGTCTGATCGAGGGAGGTAATCCTCAGGGATATGTGCAGAATTCCAATGATCAGGGAGTTCTCTTCGCCACCACGCCCGGAGGCGGAGGGCAGATGATCACCTATGACAAGATGCGCGGCGAGGGCATCGAAAAGCTCATTCGATTCGAAGAGCGGGTCGAAGTTCTCGGAACCCCTCGTGCGCTGTTTTCGGCAGGGCAATACACCGAGGCCGCCGCTGCCTTCGGGAAAGTCGCCCGTGACTACGCGATCATCCTCGGGGGGCCGCAGAACTTCGCCAGCGAAGCACTTTTTTACCAGATCGAAAGCTTGAAACGTGCGGGTCAGTACGCCGCCCTCGCTCCCTTGGTGAATTCTCCCGCCGCGAAGACGATCACCACCAAGCTCTCGCCCTCCTACGCCCGCTTCTTCGAATTCCAGAAGCTCTGGGCGATCTACGGACAGAATGACATGGCTGCGTTGAAGTCCGCCCTCGAACTCTATCAGGAGCCCCAGACGGGTGATGCCAAACTGCTTCCGGCACCCAACTTCAAGAAGCTTCCCCCGAACGAGGTTTCTCAGATTGCTTTCCTTCGTGCGAAGGTTTTCGAGTCGGAGGGGGCGAAGGACAAGGCTCTCAACGACTACTACTGCAGCTTCAGCCTTGCCTACGGGAATGACGTGCTGCTATCGAAGCTCTCCATGGGCGCGGCCATGCTCATTCAGAAGCAGGATCCTCGCATCGCCCAGGAGAACAAGGCTGCCTTGAACCAGTTGCAGAGCATCGCCTACCTTTACAGTCGTCGATTTGGCAAAGATTCCATGCCGGCGGAATTCCAGGCCTTTGCAGTAAAACCCGAATTGCCCAAGCCGGCTCCCGCCGCCGAGGAAAAACCCGCTCCGGAGGGTGCGCCTGCGGGTGAGGGAAAACCGGCCGAGGGAGCCGACGGCAAAGCCAAGGCCGAATCCCCGGCTCCTGCCGCCGAAAAACCGGCCGAGGAGAAAGCGAAATAAGGAAGAAGGGTTCCGCTCGCCCCCTAGGGAGGCTCAAAACTCTTGTCATCCCGGCGCGGTTCATCGAACTTTACCCATCGCGGTTTCCACGGTGGGTCCGCTGGTTTTCCATGGCAGCCCGCGCGATCAACCCGAGGATTTTCCACATCGCCGTCGCCACTGCTCTTTGCTTCCGGAGTGGATTTGCGGAAGAGTCTCCCTCAAGCCTGCCTCCTCTGGCGGCGAAGTATTGCGGCGCCTGTCACTTGGTGCCTACACCCTCGGCGATGACGCGCCGGCACTGGACGCAGGTCTTCGGATTCATGAGCGTCTGGATCCGGGAGAAGGGGCTTCCCTTCGAACAGAATGAGTACAACCACCTCCTTGGCGATTACCTTGCCGCGAGCCCGGAGGAGTTTTCGCCGATCGTCGATGATCTGGCTCCGCCTGGATTGAGTTTTGAGGTCCTTTCTCTCGGAGATCTTCCTTCGAGTGAGCGGCCCGTCATCACCTACCTCGCTCCCTTCAAAAAGGGGGATGACCGGGCAGGCCTGCTGGTTTGTGATGATCGTGTCGGTCGGGTCGGCCGTCTTTTTAAGAGTGAGGGAGGCTGGAAGGAGGAGCCGCTCTTTGCAGTTCCGGCACCTTCGTGTGCGGTGACGCTCGACTACGACGGCGACGGACGGGAAGATCTCGCGGTCTCTTCGCTCGGGGTCATCTATCCCACCGACCAGCTTCTCGGATCCCTTTCCCTGCTCCGCAATCTCGGCGACGGTCAATACGAGACCAATACCCTCCTCGAAGGGTGCGCAAGGATCTCGGATGTCGATCCTGCCGATTTCAACGGAGACGGCAAACCGGATTTGCTCGTCGTCCAGTTTGGATGGCGAACGACGGGGGGGCTGCTATGGCTGGAGCAGGTCTCCCCTGAATCTTTCGTGAGCCACGAGATCGCCCGGGTGCATGGGCCGCTTCAGGCGGAAGTGCTCGATTACGACGGGGACGGTCAGCAGGATTTTGTCGTCCTTTTCTC
>JAGRPC010000043.1:0-223 GCA_020439925.1 Verrucomicrobiia bacterium
GTTTCAAAGGGCAGGACTACGCGGCGGACCGCATCCATGAAGAGGCCCTGAAATTCCTGAAGGACAATCGAGAAGGTCCCTTCTTCCTCTATTACCCGAACATCATTCCGCACGTCGCCCTCCACATTCCCGACAAGGAGTTGGAGCCTTATCTTGCCCAGAAGTGGAACGATCCGCCGTTCACCCGCGACAAGGGCGGCTACACGCCCCATTTCACGCCCCG
>JAGRPC010000043.1:369-18948 GCA_020439925.1 Verrucomicrobiia bacterium
TGAAGGAAGAAGTCGATTACGATTTCTTCAAGAGCGTCGGCGAATTGCGCGGGCTCAAGGGTGAACTCTACGAGGGAGGAGTACGGGTTCCCCAGATTGCCGCTTGGCCCGGCAAAATCCCCGCGGGGACGTCCAGCGATCGCGTCACGGGATTCGAAGACTGGTTGCCCACGATCCTCGAGCTAGCGGGTTTTGCGGATTCCACGCCGGGTGACATTGATGGGATCAGCCTCGCGTCGACCCTGCGTGGGGAGAAGCAGGATCCCAGACCCTTCCTCTACCGCGAATTCCCCAGCTACGGTGGACAGCAGGCGGTCTGGCTGGGGCAACGCTGGAAAGGCATTCGTACCGAGTTGAAGAAGAAAGGAGTGAAGCCGGATTTGACCGTGCAGCTTTACGATCTGGAGGAGGATCTCTCGGAGTCGAAGGACGTTGCCACTCAACATCCGGATGTCGTGAAACAGATCGAGGCGCTCATGAAGAGCGAGCGAGTCCCCACCGAGGCCTTTCCCTTTCCCGCCCTGGACAACTGAAACCCCCGGGAAGGCACAGTCAATCCCAGACCCAGTGTCTGAGACGGAGGCGTTCGGCGAGGCGGGTGGCCTCGATGGCCCGTGGACCGCTCTTGTCGGCGAGTGCGTCGGCGATCTCGATGGCCGCCGCCCAGTTCTTCTCTGAATTGAGAATTTCGATGGCCGAGAATCCCGCCCTGAACAGCCATTCGGTTTCTCCGGGTTGCAGTGGGTTGGTTCCACCGGTGGAGACACTCGTTTCCTTGATCATGGAGCGATAGATTTCAAGGGCGATGGCGGGTTTTCCCAGCGCTTCGAGGCATTTGCCGCGCCTGACCGCCGCGTTGTAGCGCCACCGGGCGGGCACTCCGGGCTGGTTGGAGAGGGTGGCAAAGTGCTCGGCCGCCTGGGTCAGGAGTTCGGGATCCTTGCCGCGGGCGAGGGCCTCGAGATAGAAGGCATAACCCAGGTCGGCCATGACCGCATAACGCAGGTCCAGTTCGGGAGCAAGGTGATCCCGGAGCTTCGCCAGTTCATCCCTGGCCTCCTGAAAGCGGTCATGAGTGAGAAGAAGGAGCGCAAGTTCGTGGGTGGCTTCGTTGGAGAGCCCGTCATGCGCCGCGATCAATTCGCGCCAGCGCGAAACGGCCTCGTCGAAGTCGGGAGCCGACTTCGCTGCGAAAAACCGTGCGGCGCCTGCAAGCGCGGAGTCCGGGAATTCTGTGGCGATGCGCGCGAAGGCGGAGGAAGCGGCGGCGAGATTCTTCTGCCGGTAGTGTTCCGTCGCCAGGATCATGAGCATTTCGCCGAGATAGGCCGATCCCGGCCAATTGGAGACAAAAGTTTCGGCTCGCTGGAGGAGGGCTGTTGAATTGCCGTCGATGCGTTCGATCCACACGCCGAGGTAGTCGAGTCGCTCGCTTTGGGTGAGCGTGAGAGGAAGGGAACCGAGAGCCTCGAAGACTTCGCGTGCTTCGCGGGGTCGTGGCGGTGCCTGGTTGAGATGAATCTCCGCCAGAGCGAGACGGGCTTCGATGTGGAACGGATGGCCGGGGTTTTCCTGAACGAAGCGATTGAGCCGGTCGAAGGCGGTGGGGTCTCCCGTGGCTGCGAAATAAAGTCCGCCCAGATAGCCGAGGCTGGCAAGGCGGGGCGAACGGGGATTCCGGTGGACAAGGGACTCCTCGATGGAGGAAAAGAGGCCGGGATCGTTCGCGCGCAGTGCCGAGAGCGCGGCATTAAAAAGTTGGTCGTCGGCTTCTTCACCATCGAGTCGGCCGGCCAGGGTCGCGAAGCGTTCGGCGGCTTCTTCAAACCGGCTTTCCAGGTAATCGGCGGAGGCGAGGGAAAAGCCGATCCGTTCCTGAAGGTCCCGGGGAATTGAGGACTCTCCATTGCCTTCCGGAGTGGCGAGACCCAGCCGGAATTTTGCTTCGATGCGCAGCACGGGATCGTCCGTGGCATCGGCGAACGCTCGCAGAGCGGAGTCGCGGGAGGCATCGGGGGTGAAGAAGAGGATGCGAAAAAGTTGTAATGCCTCGCGTCCCGGGAAGGACGGGCTGTCTTCGAGTTCCTTCAAAGAGGCGGCGGCAGCTTCCGGAATGTCGTCCCCCAGAAGGGCTTCGAAAAGGAGAAGAGAACGGCGTGCCGACTCCGAATCCGGGCTGCTTGCCACCAGCGAGGTGAGTGCTATGGCCGCCTCATCCCGGTTGCCTCTTTCCAGAAGGAGGGCGGCACGGAGTTTCGTGAGCGAACCGAGAAGGGTGCGTTCGATATTCGGTGGATCTGTCAGGGTTCCGATAAGGTCGATGGCCTCCTCCGGGCGCGAGGCGGCGGCCGCGATCTGGGCAAGACGGAGTGTTTCCTCCGGAGTTGTCGGGGTGATTTCGGAGACAAGATCGAGCGCGGCCGAGGCCTGGCCACTGCGGGAAAGGCATACGGCCCGGTTGATACGGGTGGACTGGGCGGGCTCCTCGGCCGCCGAAAGATGAATCTGGTAGGCATCGGATGCCTCGGCGAAACGTTCCTCCGACTGAAGGGCTCTGGCGATCCAGTAGCTGGTCAGAGGGGAGGCCTGGAAGCCAGGGTGCCCGTCGACCCAGGCGACGGCAGCTTCGGAGTCGCCATCTCTGACGAGTGCTTCGAGGAGACGGGAAGCGACAAAGTCCGCTTCCGGCCCTCCGGAGTCCGAGGTCAGGACCAGGTCCCAGCACTCCCGGAATTTCACGGCTGCCGTCTCGAAGCGTTCATCGGCGAGCGCCTGGCAGCCCTCGCGGTAGGCAGGCAGGTCGGCAAGGCTTTCCTGGGCCTCGACCTGCCGGGTGACGGGAAGCGCGGCAAATGCCGCCAGTAGCATTACGGGGAACGGGACGAGGAACGAACCTTCCCGGGCAGTGGTCGAGGATCTCCCGAAACCGGTCATGCCTTGCTGTTTCGCCGAACGTAGTCGAGCACGGCCTGGTCATCGTCGCCGGCGGCCCAGACTGCCCGGAGAAAATCGGCCGGGGCGATATCGTGGCGTTTGAGGAAGGCGCGATCTCCGCCACAGCAATACATCGTATTGGGATCGAGTTCGCCACGGAGCTTGGCGCGGGCCTTCGCGAGGATGCGGGGGAACCAGACGATGCCTTCCGTTTCGCTGGTTTTTGCGGGCAGGGTCGAAGGATCGAGGATGTGGGTGCTCTTTTTGCCCCCCATGATCTCGGCCAGATAATCACGGCGCACGCTGGCGATCATGACGGCGGTGGTCAGGCTCGGCTCGCCCATTTCGGCGAGGTCTTCGACGAAATCGAAAAACTCGCGCTTCCGGTATCCGATTGAATCCAGAAAGGCGAGATCGTCTTCCGAGTAATAGGTTTCGAAGTCCGTGTCACCCGAGCGATAGCGGGCGAGGCAGCGTTCGAAGAGGGCGTTGAATTCGGAATCCCAGGCGTAGGACATGGTCGGGTGTGGGTTGAGGAAGGAGAAAAACAGAGTTTTTGGGAACGCTACGCTTCGCGCCGTCACTTGCTGAGTTCGAGCATGCGGAGGATGGGGGTTTCGGCGGCCTTGCGTAGATCTTCGTCGAGGGTGACTTCGGGCTTCAGATCTCGCAGGCAGAGATAGAGTTTCTCGAGCGTGTTCATCTTCATGTAGCGGCATTCGGCACAGGCGCAGCGGTCGGTGGGCCCCGGAATCAGGTTTTTCCCGGGCACTTCGCGGCGGAGTCGGTGCAGCATGTTGGCTTCCGTGACAACGATGATGTCCTGCGCGGGAGTGTGTCTGCAGAAGTCGACCATTTTTTCCGTGGAGCAGACTTCGTCAGCGAGAAGCCGCACGGCGGTGGTGCATTCCGGATGGGCTACGACAACGGCTTCGGGATGTTCCTCCTTGATCGAGCGGATGCTGTCGCGGGTGAATTCCACGTGAACGTAACAATTTCCGTTCCAGTATTCCATCTCGCGGCCGGTTTGCTGCGAAACCCAGGCCCCGAGATTCTGGTCGGGGGCAAAGAGAATGGGGCGGTCTTTCGGGGCGGCCTCGACGATGCGCACGGCGTTTCCACTGGTGCAGATCACGTCGGAAAGGGCCTTCACCGCCGCCGAGGAATTGATGTAGGTGACGACGTAGTAGTTTTTCTCCCGGTTCACCTCGAGAAAGGCGGCGAGATCTTCGGGCTGGCACGAGTCCTCGAGAGAGCAGCCGGCGTTGGCGTCGGGCAGGACGACGGTTTTCGCCGGGTTGATGATCTTCGCGGTTTCGGCCATGAAATGGACTCCGCAGAAAGCGATGACGTCGGCATCGGTCTCCTGGGCGCGGTAGGACAGGCCGAGCGAGTCGCCAACGTAGTCGGCAATCTCCTGGATCTCGGCAATCTGGTAGTTGTGGGCCAGGATAACCGCGTTGCGCTCCTTTTTGAGGGCGAGAATGTCGGCGCGGAGGTCGGTGGAGGTCGGAAGGGTCGTAGCCATGGAGAAAGAGGGGGAAGGGCGGATGCGTCGGATTCAGCCGTTTTGCCTGGTTTCGCGGAGGTCCGGTTCCTTCGGGAAGGCGTTTCGTCCGGGATGCCGGGTCATCCGATGAGCGAGGGGTTGAATCCCTTGCGAAGCTTGAGAACGGTGGTGGTGTCAGGATCAATAAGTGTTTCGCCGGTGATACGTCCCCCGTCGCGCAGTTCGAGGTCGACGGCGGCGAGGTCTCCTTCGATGACACCGGAGCGGGCCACGCGCACTTTGCCGGAGCAGGTCATGTTCCCGATGACATGACCGGCGATTTCGGCGCGGTTCGCCATGACGCCGTCTGGAAAACGAACCTCGCAGCCCTTTTCGACGACCAGCTTTTCGCAGTGGACATGGCCGCGCACGGTTCCCGAGTGTCGGAAGACGGCGTCGCCCGAACAATCGACGGTCGCGTCGATCGCGCCGCTCACGGTCAGGTGATGGCAGGCGATTTCCGAATTGCGAATAAGGCCACCTTTTTTCGCGACGAGGATGTCGCCGCGGGTTCGAAGGGTATGGCTCTTGACCTGCTTGATCTCGTAGTTGGCGAAACTGATGTAGGCACTGCAGCGCTCGCACTGGGTTGACTTGGCAAATCGTGAAACACTCTGGACGTGGTGACAGCGGAAGCAGCGTACCGGGAACTCCGGAACGGAATCCTCGCGCTTGTGGCGGTCCTCCGGTCCGGCATAGTTGGGAGGCATCTTTTCCTTTTCCGCCACAATCACCGTCTTCTGGGCCGCAATGAGGGCACCCATTGATCCCTGCGAGAGCGCCTCCCGGCTCTGAGCTTCACTGCCGAGTGAAGGGCCTTCCTCAGAGGTCTTTTCTTCTTTGTCTCCGCCATCGACGGTAGAGGGGGTGCCAAGGCCGAAGAACGCTCCAGCGGGCATTTCGGACGAATCCGCTTCCGGGGAGGCAGGCGGCTCTGGTAATGGCTTCGCTTCCCGGGCGGACTCGGTGGCCGAGACCATCCAGGAATCACCCAGGCCCACCTCGGGATCACCTGCTTCGACCGTCGAGGGAGCCAACTGAGGAAGGGTCCGTTTACGGGGTGCCCTGATCTCCGCGATCCCGGAAACCCGCAGCCCGGGACTCGCGTGGGCAACTCCGCGTCGCACGCGGAAGTGCTCGCCACAGGATCGGCAGAATGAAGAAATGACTGCCGCCGGCTCCTGCTGGAGGTGTCCGCAGTAGGGGCAGGTGAGGTCGATTTTCCTCACGAAATGTCGTTTGCCAAACACGTCAGGAGGGAAGGGGGGAACGGGAGGTTCTTGTTCTTCTGACAGAAATCTCCTCGCGATTGCCGGGCGTTGGGAGGCAAGGCTGACTTGGGGTTGCCCTCACAACAGGCAGGCGGCCATGTGGCTCAGTTTTCGCCCCCCGAAGAGCTTTCGTCCGTATTGCCAGTGGCTTTCGATGAGGAGCGCGGAGTTCCCACCGTCGAGGTCCCCATAAAGGTGGCACCCTCTTCAATTGCCAGTTTTCCGGCGACGACATCGCCATGGAGAATGGCATTCTGCTTCAATTCGCAGCGATCGGTCACGGTGATGTTTCCTTCGATTCGGCCGAAGACGACCACCGAGCGCGTTTTCACATCTCCAACGATCGTGGCGTTTTCCCCAACGGTGAGATCGCCCTCGGAGTTGACTTCGCCCTCGATGCGTCCGTCGATGATGAGATCGTTCGAGAATCGGAGCTTGCCTTTGATCTCGACGTCGCTGGAAAGAATGTTCTTGCCTCCAGTCACGCTGGAGAAGGAGGATCCCGTCCGGGTCTTGGGAGCGGCGGGAATGGCGGGGGATTCTTCGGCGGGTTTGCTGGCGGCGTTTCCGCTGTCGTCCTGATTGATGATTTGTTTGAGCACGGCTTGAGAAGGTTTTGAAGTTGCGATCGAGCCCAGGCGGTTTCCTGAAAAAGCGGAATCAAACTACCTTAATCATCCGTAAATGGAAAGATCTTCTGCAGGATAGGTCCAAATTTCGCTCAGGGTTGGATGATAGTGAGGAATAGTTAACAACTGGCTGGCTGTAGCCCGGAAGTGCATGGCCACGACGATTTCATGGATCAGTTCGACGGCTTCCGGGCCGACCACGGCTCCTCCCACCAACGCTCCGGTGTGGATATCGGCGATGAGCTTCACGAACCCGTGGGTTTCCCCCATGACCATGGATTTTCCGTGATCGTCGAATGGATAGGTGGCCGAGGCGACCTCAAGGCCTGCGGCCCTGGCCTCCACTTCGGAAAAGCCGACGGTGGCGACCTGCGGATCGGTGAAGATTCCGAGAATCTTGAGCCGGTAATCGATTTGTCGCTGCGGGGCCGAAAGCCTTCCGAGGAGGATGGCGGCATTGTGGGCGGCGATTTCTCCCTGTTCGATGGCGATGTGCACGATTTCGTGGGGGCCGCAGACATCTCCGGCGGCAAAAATATGGCCACGTGAACTTCGTTGGTCGCTATCGCAGAGGATTCCGCCATTGTCGCCGAGCGAAACACCAGCCACATCGAGCCGGAGCTGGGCAGTTCTCGGCCTGCGGCCCACGGCCTGGAGGATTTCATCCCCTTCGACGGTGAGCTCGGTGCCGGAGTGGGTAAAAGTCACCAACTTCCTCCCGTTTTGAGGATTTCGTCCGGCTCCGATGAGTCCGGTTCCGGTGTGAAGGGTGAACTGGGGGCGCGAGCGAAGCGCGCTTTCCAGCGTCGAGGCCACATCGTAATCCGACCCTGAGAGGATATGAGGACTGCGCTGGATGACGGTGACTTCCTTCCCTAATCCTTCGAGATAAGAGGCCATCTCAAGGGCGATCGCGCCCCCTCCGAGAACGATGGTGTGTTCAGGCAGTTCGGACGAATCGAGAATGTCGTCGCTGGTCCAATAACCGGTTTCCTCCAACCCCGGAACGGGAAGGCGGGTTACTTCGGAACCCGTCGCCACGAGGGCAGAGCGGAAATCCACGAGAAACGATGCTCCTCCCTCGAGGGGAATGACCTCCACCTGATTCTCCCCGGTGAAGGCGGCGGTGCCTCGGATCAGGTCGAAGCGGCCGTCCTCCAGCTGCCCACGACGGAAGTCGGCGAATTCACCGATCAGCCGGCGTTTGCGAGCGACGATTCGATCCGGGGCGACGGAAAGGTTTTCTGCATGCAGTCCGAACTCGGCGGAACGTCGCATCGAGCGGAACCGGTTAGCCGACTCGATGAGCGTCTTCGACGGCATGCAGCCACGCAGGATGCAGAGCCCACCCAGATCCCGGGCTCCGTCGATGACCGCCACGGAAAGGCCGAGGTCATGGGCGGTCCGGGCGGCGGCATATCCGGCGCTGCCGCCACCGATGACAAGAAAATCATAGTCTGGTTTCATGAATGCGCGATGGAAGGGGTGGAAGTCCTGCTGGACGAGACGCCAGGAGCGCATGATCCTTTCACCCCGAAATCTTTGCCTGCAAGCCGCAATGGAAAAGCTCCGCCGTTACGCATCCCTGATAACCGTCCTCTTATTCCTGGTCTTTCAGTCCTGCGAAAAGCCGCAGTCCTCGGCGGAAACGTCGAGTCCCGGGGAAGAGCCTGTTCTGCCTGTCCTGAATGCAGTTCCGGAGCCGCTCACAGCCCCGGCCTCCCCCGTTGCAGAAAAGTCAGAATCCGTCGACCCAGCCCCGGCTAACGTGACTTCAAAAGCGGCCGATCAGGCTCCTCAGGACGCTCCGGTGGAGGAGAAGGAACCCGATCTCTCCGTCACGATGAAGGAGGGGAAGATCCTCATTTCGGGCGCGATGCGCAGCCGCCTGCAGGTGGAGCGCATCGTCGAGACCCTGACACGCGAGTTTCCCGATCTGACCGTGGAGAGTGACCTCAAGGTGGATACGGACCGAATCCCGGTCGGGTGGGGCAATCGAATCGCCGATGGACTCCTCGTTCCTTACTTTCAACGCATCAAGAACCCGGGCATATCGTACCACGACACCGTGGTGAAGCTTGAAGGCACCGCAAGTTCACTCCCGGAGCTGCGCATGGTCTCGGAGGTCACCGTGGAAATGTTTTCGGGAGGCAACACCTCGAACATCGACAACCAGCTCAGCGTGGAGCCAAGGACCAATCCCTGAGATGTCGCTGCGGCTCGAAATGCTCCAGGTGGCCCGACTTGCGCGGTCCGTCCTCGGCGACGAGGCCTGTGATCTCGTCGAGGCCTACGTGCGTTCCTTGCAGAATCCGGACGGTGGCTTCCGCGATCGCGACGGTGAGTCGGATCTCTATTACACCAGCTTCGCCATCGATGCACTCACCGCCCTGCAGGTGGATTTGCCCGAGACGGCTCTTGCCTCATTCCTGGAAGACCGGCTCAGGAGGATCGAAGAACTCGACTTCGTCCACCTTTGTTGCCTCGCCCGCAGTCTCTCGGCCCTCGCCGGGGCGCCGGTGGAACCAACTGACCTCGCGCAGATTCATTCGCGAATCGAGAGTTTCCGCAGTGCCGATGGAGGCTACAACCAATCCCCGGATGAAGAGACCGGTTCGGCCTACGCCTGTTTCCTCGCCTACGGAGCTTATGCGGATCATCGTCTTCCCCTGCCGGATCCCGAGGGAGTGAAGCGCTGCCTCGATTCCCTTCGTTGCGACGACGAGGCCTGGGCGAACGACGTCGAATTGCCCGTTCCCAATGTTCCCGCCACCGCGGCGGCGGTGACGCTCTGCCGCAATCTGCGAATGCCGATTCCGTCCGGGACCCCGGACTGGATCCTGAAGGCGTGGCATCCTTCGGGCGGATTCCTGCCCTTTCCGGGAGCGCCCATGCCCGATCTCCTCTCCACTGCCGTCGCCCTTCATGCCCTCGACGGATTGCAGGCCGGATTCTCCCACAGGAAGGAGGCCATGCTCGACTTCGTCGATTCGCTGTGGACGGCGGCGGGCGGATTCCACGGGACCTGGGACGAGGAGGAATTCGATGTCGAGTACACCTACTACGGCCTGCTGGCCCTGGGGCACCTTGCGCTCTGAGAGACTGGAAATGACCATCGACCGGGAACGACTCCTCGAGACCCTGACAAGCGCACGAGAACACCTTCTCGCGGAGAGAAATCCGCAGGGTCACTGGTCCGGCGAGCTTTCCACATCGGCACTTTCCACCGCCACCGCCGTGGTCGCTCTCGGGCTCGTGGACGGGGAGCTACATCGCGGACACGTTACCGCTGCCTGCCGGTGGCTGTTGGAAAACCGGAACGAGGACGGAGGTTGGGGCGACACGGTGAAGAGCTTTTCCAATGTTTCGACAACGCTGCTCTGCTGGTCCGCGCTGAGTCGTTTCGGAGGAAAGGAGGCGGAAGGGGCGGTGGTGGCCGCGTCGCACTGGATACGGGATTATGTCGGATCTCTTGACCCGGCCCTCATCGCGGAAACGGTGAAAGCCCGGTATGGGAAAGACCGCACGTTTTCCGTTCCCATCCTCATGCTCTGCGCCATTTGCGGTACCCTTGGGCCGCGCGGCTGGGATCATGTCATGCAGATGCCCCACTGGCTCGCCGCGTTGCCGAGAAGCTGGTTCGCGGCCCTGCGTCTTCCCGTGGTGAGCTATGCGCTTCCGGCCTTGATCTCGATCGGCTATGCAAAGTCTCGGGTATCCCTGCCGAGGCGGAACAAGGGGTGGACCGATCCGCTGTGGCCTCGCCTGTCCCGCCTGCTGACTTCCATCCAACCGGCCTCGGGCGGCTTCCTCGAAGCCGCCCCGCTCACGAGTTTTGTGACCATGGCCCTGGTCTCCGCCGGGGAGCGCGAACATCCGGTGGTCAAAGGCGGGGTGCGATTCCTTCTCGAAACGGTCCGGCCCGACGGCAGTTGGCCCATCGACACCAATCTTGCGACCTGGGTGACAACACTCGCGGTCAAGGCGCTCGGGGTGAGCAAAGAGGGTTCGGCGGTCGACTCCACCCTCTTCGATGGGCAGGATGCCGTGAAACGCTGGCTTCTTGGCCAACAGTATCACGAGCGCCATCCCTTCACCGATGTCGCTCCGGGAGGTTGGGCCTGGACGGATCTCAGCGGCGGAGTTCCGGATGCGGACGATACTCCTGGGGCTCTCCTGGCGTTAAAGACACTGACGCGAGGGTTGTCCGATCCCGAGACCGTTGCGGCGGCTCGAGCCGGGGTTGTCTGGCTCCTTGACCTGCAAAACCGGGATGGGGGCATTCCCACTTTTTGCCGGGGCTGGGGAGCACTGCCCTTTGACCGTTCCTCGCCCGATCTCACTGCCCATTCTCTGAGGGCCTGGGAAGCATGGAGAGACGTGACGTCGGAAGACGTCCGGTCCCGTATCGATTCCGCCACGGAAAGGGCACTCGCCTTCCTCCGGCGAGAACAGCGATCCGACGGTTCCTGGCGTCCGCTCTGGTTCGGCAACCAGCATCGACGTGACGATGAGGAGAATCCTGTCTACGGGACCGCCAAGGTTTTGCTTGCCCTCTCCCGGAGGGATGAAGTCCGGGCGGAAGTGGTTCGTGGGGCCCGGTGGCTGCTGGAGCACCAGGGGGAGGACGGGGGATGGGGTTCGGTTCGTGCCGGAACGCTTTCGTCGATAGAAGAAACCGCCCTTGCACTCGCCGCCCTGGCAGATTTGCCGAGAGGTGTTTTGCCGGAAGCGGAGAGGAGGAGTGCCCTGGTCCGAGGTTTTGATTGGCTCGAAGCCGCGACGCAACGGGGAACCTTCTTCGAGGCGTCACCCATCGGTTTTTATTTCGCCAAGCTCTGGTACTACGAGCGTGCTTATCCCGTCGTCTGGACCGTCGATGCGCTCGGGCGCCTGGCGAACCTCCCGGATTTCAGCGGGGAATCGGCGGAGGCGGAATACGCTCCGAATCGCCTCCGCTCGACGAAGGTTTGATCGGCGGTTTTGTCGGATCGGTCGCGGGAGCCGGCGCCGGAGTGACGGGTGCCGGAGCCTGGGTGAGCGGGGGAGGGGAAGGAATCCCGTTGTCGACCGGGGCTGGAGTGGTCGACATGGGGCGTCCGTTGGGATCCACGGGCGCATAGGGCTGGTTGCCGGCGACGGCTACGCCTGGTGCGGGCGGAAGGGGAACGGATTGGATTCCGGTCATCGAACCGGGAACCTGGCCGGTGGGACGTCTGGTATCGATCCCGGGCGGAAGAGGTGGGATCACGGACCCGGACCCCGGGAGGGTGCCCGAGGAACCGGCTCCGGGGAAGCCGGAACTGGAGAGGTCGAGTCCGGCGCTTTGTCCTCCCGGTGCGGCGGAATCGACGATCAGGGGCAATCCATCGGGACGGGCGCGCTGATCCCGGTAGACCCAGACGGTGCGAAGGACCTCACCGTTGGACGCGGAGATATAGAGCTTGCCGGCGAGCCGGCGCGAGGAGTCGAGCAACTCGAGTCGCCAGACCGGTTCGGTGGAAAACTCACGCAGGCGGAGGAGGTAGTCGCAACTGTCGAAGGACATCCTGGCCTTCCGCGCCTCCCCCTCGGCGATGGTGAAGGCGGCGACACTGTCGAGGCTGATCTGGCTGGCGGAAAAATACCCCATGGGCACGTCGTCGGGGTAGCGCACCTCGTCGATGCCTCCGTCACCGGCACGGCCGCCCCCCGCCCAGAAGCGGTAGAGCAGCCGCGGAGCCCGTTGATCGTAAACGAGCATCTGCCAGTCGTTGGGTTGCGGCACTCCTCCTTGAGCCCGCACCTCGGCGATCCACTGGGTGGCCTGGGAACCGAATTGGCTCGAGACCAGGCCGATAGCTTCGCGGGCACTGATTCCGGAGCGTTGGGCATTGGCGCCGGAGACGAGGAACACGGCGGTCAGGAGGGTGAAGAGAAGGGCTTTTCGTTTCATGGCAGGCAGGAGCCGTGAGAACACGGCCGACATTCGCAATACGATCCCGTTTCCGCTGATCTTAGCGAGAAATTTCGCTTTTGGAAGGAAAGGGCGGTCAGGCGCTTGCCCGACTTATCGCCATGGCCTCCCGGGCATTGGCCTCGATGGCTCCCCAATCCTTTGCCCGGATCACGTCGCGGGGAGCGAGCCAGCTGCCCCCCACAGCGGCGATGAGCTCGTGATCGAGCCAGGTCTTCAGGTTCCCGAGGTTGACCCCGCCGAGGGGAATGAAGCGGGGGCCAAGGTGGGCGTAGGGCGCCGCGATGTTGGAGAGGTGCTTGAGTCCGCCGGCGGATTCTGCCGGGAAGAATTTCAGCAGGCGGCAACCCGCGCGGATGGCGACATCGATGTCGGTGGGGGTCATGACTCCGGGGCCGAAAGGCAGGCCTGCCTCCGAGGCCTTTCGGATAACTTCGGGATTCACGCCGGGGGAAACCCCGAATTCGGCTCCCGCGGCAACGGCGGGCACCACCTGATCGGGAGAGAGTATCGTTCCGATACCGAGGTGCATTTCCGGACAGGCCTGACGGATCGCGAAGGCGGCGTCGAAGGCCGCGGGAGTCCGGAGCGTCAGTTCCATCGCAGTGACTCCCCCCCGGAGAAGGGCCTCGGCCACGGGAATGGCGGATTCGAGTTCGTCGATCACGAGCACGGCGATGAGCCGTGACTCGGACAGGGTTTTGCCAATGCCGGATTCGGGGGTGAGTTCGCTCATGGGACGGAGATCGGGAGGGTTGATTCGGACTGCCAAGGATGGGATACTCCTCTTTATGAGTTTGAAAACCCCTCTTTCACCTACGTCCATCCGTCTCGTTCCCGTTCTTTTTGCTCTTTGCCTCCTCTTCGGGATGGCGGGCGCCCAGGAAAAGGCCGCTCCGAAGAAGGCACCCAATCCGGCAATGGCCAAGGTGGAAGATGTCCCCGGGCTTCCCCGTGTCCTCCTGATCGGCGATTCCATTTCCATCGGCTACACGGTGGCGGTCCGGGAAAAGCTGAAGGGCAAGGCGAACGTTCATCGGCCGCTCACGAATTGTGGACCCACCACGAACGGGCTCGCGAACCTCGACGACTGGCTCGCCACCGGCGGAGCTGATAAGAAATGGGATATGATCCATTTCAACTGGGGGCTTCACGATCTCAAGTATATGGGACCAAATGGAGAAAACCTCGCCGATCCCTCCGCAGCAACGAGCCACCGCCAGGTGTCACCCGAAGATTACCGGAAGAACCTCGAAACCCTTGTGGCCCGTCTTCAGAAAACGGGTGCCAAGCTCATCTGGCGAAACACGACTCCGGTTCCCGAGGGTGCCAAAGGCCGCGTGAAGGGAGATGAGCTCGTATACAATGAGATCGCGAAGGACGTGATGGCGCGAGCTTCGGTGCCCACACATGACCTTTACGCGTTCGCAAATGCGCGCTTGGATCGTATCCAGAAACCGGCGGACGTGCATTTCTCTACCGAGGGTTCGGATATCCTCGCCGACGATGTGGTCCGCGTGATTCTCGAAGCCCTCCAACCCTGATTTTCAGAAGCAACTTCATGAAGTCCCCCTCGACCTCGCGTCTGATCGCGCTGGCGGCCATCGTGGCGCCGTCTTGTCTCCTTGCACAGAACGGCGACAGGCCGGGACACGTCATGACACCACCTCCGGCGCACTGGGTCATTCCGCCCGCTCCGGTGGTGAAGCCGGAGGAAGCCGCGGGGACGATGAGGTTGGAACCGGGTTTTGAACTCGAGCTCGTGGCTTCCGAACCGATGCTGCATGACCCCGTGGCCCTCGCTTTCGACGGGAACGGGCGTATCTGGCTGGCGGAAATGGTGGGATACATGCCCGACATCGACGGCAAGCTCGAAGATTCGACCTACGGGAGGATCTCGGTCATCGAAGACACCGACGGAGACGGACGAGCGGACAAGCAGACGGTTTTTCTCGAGCAATACCTGCTGCCCCGCGCGGTTGCCCTGACCGACAACGATGGCACCCTTCTTTTTGCCGACAATGAAAAGCTCTACGAAGCCGAGATCCTCATCGACGAGTCGGGTTCGATCAAGGCGGGAGAGGTGAAGGTGGTCGACGAGGGTTACGCCAAAGGCGGCAATCCGGAGCACAAGCCGAACGGGTTGATGCGAGCCATCGACAACTGGTTCTACAGCGCCAAGAGCGATAACCGCTATCGGAAAGTCAACGGGACGTGGATCAAGGAGAAGACGGAAACGCGGGGACAGTGGGGGATTTCGCAGGACGATTACGGCCGCCTCTTCACCAACACAAATTCGAACCTGGTGTCGGTGGAGGAACTTCCGCCCGGTCTCCGGACGCGGAATTCCAACTACACCTTCCGGACCAACGTCAATTCGACGATCAAGAACCAGCAGCTCTGGCCGGCCCGGATCAATCCCGGGGTCAACCGGGGTTACATGGAGGGAACTCTGGATGACACAGGCCATCTGGTGAAACCCACCGCCGCTTCGGGACTGGTGGTCTACCGCGGCGATCAGTTTCCCGAGGCCTACCGGGGAAACCTGTTCATTACCGAACCGGCCGGCAACCTCGTCAAGCGTGCGGTCATGACCGAGGGAGAGGATGGATTCCGCACCGTGGCGAGCGCCCTCACCGGGTCCGAGTTCCTCGCCTCCATCGACGAACGTTCACGCATGGTGAATGCCTACACGGCGCCGGACGGATCGCTCTACCTCATCGACTTTTATCGGGGCATCATCCAGCACAAGGAATACATGACCTCCTACCTGCGTGCCCAGGTCGTCGAGCGGAAGCTCGACCAGCATATCGGCCTGGGGCGGATCTGGAGGGTCCGTCATGTGGAAGGCAAGGCGCTCGATCCCGCGCCGCGCATGAGTGAGAACTCAACCGCCGAACTGGTCGCTTATCTTTCGCATCCCAACGGTTGGTGGCGCGACACGGCCCAGCGACTCATCGTCGAGAGAGGAGGAAAGGAGGCGGTGCCGGCCTTGTTGAAAATCATCGAGGAGGACTCCAACGAACTCGCGATGATCCATGCCGTTTGGACGCTCGAAGGTCTCGGGCAGCTGGATCTGCCCGCAGTCACTGCGGCCCTCAAATCCCTGAGGCCCCGCTTTGTCGCCGAAACCGTGCGTGCCGCCGAGTCGTTCGCGGGAACGGAAAATGCTGGGGAAGCGTTCGCACTTCTCGCTCCACTCGCGGCGACGGACAATCTTTTTGTTCGTCGGCAGTTGTCGGCCAGCCTCGGGCTGTTTGGCGAGGAAGCCGTTCCCGTGCTCGTGAAACTCGTGGCGAGGCATGCGGAAGATCGCCTCCTCGGTGACCTCGCCGTGAGCGGACTTTCGGGAAGGGAACTAACTTTGCTCAAGGGATTGCCCGCAAAGCACAACCTTCGCAGTGCGCTCATCGAGACTCTCGTGAAACGCAACCAGAAGAACGAACTCTCCGAACTAGCCGGTCTCTTGAAGGAACCGGGAGAATTTCGTGCCCTCGCCAAGGCCTCGGCCATGCAGCGACGCAACGACGAGTCGCTCGCCCTTCTCGCTCTCGTTGCCGACCGGGCGACCTCCAAGGAGGTCCGCAAGTCCATTGTCGATGGACTTCTCGAGGGAGCCAGGGACAAGAAATTCAAACCCATGCCGGTCAAGCATCTCGAACCGCTTGAACTCGCGGCGAGCACCGGACTGCTCGATGCGGACAAGCACAAGAAACTCGCCGCTCTCTTCAAGGTCGGCTCGGGCGAGGAGGAAAGTTTCCTGCTCACCGAGGCGCATCGCGCCCAGTACAAACTGGGCGAAGTCCAGTATCAGCGCATCTGCATGGGGTGCCACCAGATCCATGGGAACGGTCAGCAATACATCGCGCCTCCTCTCGCTGGATCGGAATGGGTCCTCGAATCGGAAAAACGCCTCGTCGCCATCGTCATGGACGGGGTCATGGGGCCGATCGAGGTGCTCGGCAAAACCTACACCGTACCCGAAATTCAGCCGATGATGCCTGGGTTGCGATTGAATCCGGAATTCACCGACGAGCAACTCGCGGCAATCATGACCTACGTTCGCAACACCTGGGACAACGGAGCTCCGCCAATTGCGACGGAAACCGTGACCCGCTATCGCGAGACGGTGGCACCCCGAGCGCCCTGGTCACCCGATGAATTGAAGGCCTTGAAATGAGTTCTTCTTCCGGGGAATCGGCGCGGGATTACCTCGCTTCCTGGTCCGGGGAAGACCGGGAGTACCTTTTTTCCGTGATCGAGGAATCCGACTATTCCCTCGCGGACTGGATCGAAGCAATCCGTTCTTTCGAACAGTATTTGGCTGTAAAGGGTGAGGAGAGGCGGCCTTGGCGGGAAATGGCCGGTTATCTCCACTGCTGCACGCAGATGGCTTCTCCGGGAATTCCTTTGGGAAACTTAAAAGTCATTGTAAATAAGGCGCTTACCGAATTTGGGTTCGAATTCATGAATGAATCTCAAGGTTGAGAAGTTTCAGAATCTGCGAATTTGAAAGATAAAAAGGGTAGGCACGGAGTGTCCGATGTGGTAAACTAGACATCTATGTCAGCCACACGTAGAACACGTTTCTCACGCCGGGTGCCGGATCACGTCACAGACGAACTGGTCGCCGTTCTTTCGGACAAACAAACCTTTGGGTTCAATGATCTCTTTGAGGTTGTTTACGAGAATCTGAAGGCCCGCAACGCGGTAAGTGGGGGGGAGGAAATGCTTCGCCTCCGCGCCTACGAGAAGCTGCAGAATCTGGTCACTCGCGGTCTTGTCGAGAAAAACGGCAAGGAGTATCGCGGCTTGGAAAACCTTCACGAGGCTTCCAGCGCTCACGCTGCTTCCTGAGGTTTCCGGGTTGCTCCCGTTGACTGGTGCTGGACTCCCGGGGTGACCGGGAAATTCAGTCTCAGTTGGGTGAGCCTCCGCCATTCTCCCGAACGGACGCGAAATCGTCTGGACGGGAGGTCCAAATTCACTACATTCCGTCGGTTCCGGCACGTTCCGGACCGACGGTTTTTTTTTGCCATGCTCACCGATTACATTCCCGTCCTCGTCCAGGTGGTTATCGCCTCGGGTTTTGCCGTTGCCACCCTCATTGCCAGCGCCCTTCTCGGCAAACGGGCCTTGCGCAACCGCACCAAGGACTCCGCCTACGAGTGTGGAATGAACCCCATTGGCGAAGGGCAGGCCCGTTTCAGCGTGAAGTTCTACCTCGTTGCGATGCTTTTCGTTCTCTTTGACATCGAGGTGGTTTTTCTTGTCCCGTGGGCCACCGTTTTCCGCGAGCAGATTGCCGGGGGGGCGATTGTTTTCCTGACCGGCATGCTCGGATTCGTGGGAATCCTTTTTGTCGCCTACCTATACGCCCTCAAGAAGGGGGCGCTCGAGTGGCGCCGTTGAGGCGTCTACCCGGTTCACCTTCCGCACACTCCACGATGGTTCACTACATCGCCCTCTTTCGCGTCGGCAAGAGCGCGACGGACGACGATCTCGAGGAGATGATCCGGCACAGCCGCACCTGTCTTCACCGGGTGAACGAGGCGCACAATTTCCGTTCCGGGAGAAATCTCGATGCAAAAAACGAGTTCTCCTTCTTCATCTCCGCCGATTTTGAGAGCCGGGACAAGCTCGCCATGTTCCGCGAGGACCCGGGTTATCTCCGCTTCGAAAACGAGGTTCTTTCCTCGAAGACCACGAGCAGAGTCGAATACCTCTTTGAGACCGAGCCGGGGAAGGATCCCAAGTATTCGTAGCATCCGGCTCGGGAAAGATTGTGTGCTTCGCGCACGGGTTGCGCCGATCCATCGAAGGAAATGAGAATTATGAAAGGGTTCTGGGTACTCGCTTTCGTCCTGATCGATCTTTCCGCCCATGCCCTCGATTACGAGCGGGACGTCATGCCCATTTTCGAGAAGAAGTGCGCAGACTGTCACAGCAGGGCTTCGGGTCAATCGAAGGGAGGGCTCATCCTCGACGATCCGAAACATCTCCTCGGTCGCTTTGGTAAGAACAGTCTCGTGATTCCCGGCGACTGGGACGCGAGTTATCTCTTCATCACCCTTTATCGCCCCGAAGGCGACGAGGATGCCATGCCGCCGAAGGGCAAGGGAGAGCGCCTCACTCCCGACGAGGTGACGCTCGTGCAGCAGTGGATCACCGAGGGGGCGCCGATTTTGGGCGAGCGTGGAGCCCGCGGCACCATGCCCGAAGAAACCGGGAAGATGACGA
>JAGRPC010000043.1:19007-33746 GCA_020439925.1 Verrucomicrobiia bacterium
ACCCTCCTGGGAGTGGAGGGAGAGTTTGCCGTCCTTCGTCTCGCCAACGGAAGTGTCCACCGCTATCCGGTGGCGAACCTTTCCGATGAGAGCCGTGCCGCTCTCAATCCGTGAGACGGGAAGTCCCTTTCAAAGGAATTTCCGCACCATCCAGTCGAAACCCCGGTCTCCGAGCAGGCGGCGTGCCCACAGGACGGGGCGGGCGAGGTGACCGACCAGATAGCGGGTTTTCGGATGCCTCGCTTCCGCCGCACGAACAATGAGCTCGCCGATGGGTTTGGGAGAAGATGCTTTTTTGTCGTGGTACGTCCGTCGAGTCGCTGCGGCCATCTTTTCGGCGAAGATGGCGTAGGGTCCTCCCGCGGAGCGTTCGAGAAGGGGAGCGATGGTGATCTCGGCGAATTCGGTCTCGATCGCGCCGGGTTCGATGATGACGACCCGGATGCCGAAGGGCGCCACTTCAAGGCGAAGGCAGTCCGACCAGCCTTCGAGAGCATGCTTCGACGCGTGATACCAGGCTCCCATCGGTGTGTAGACCCGCCCGCCGATGGACGAGACATTCACGATCGTACCGGCACCGGCTTCGCGCATGGCGGGCAGGAAAAGCTGGGTGAGACGTGCGAGGCCGAAGAGATTCACTTCGAATTGCCTCCGGGCTTCGCTCAGTGGCACTTCCTCGACCGAGCCGTAGACGCCGATGCCCGCGTTGTTTACGAGGACGTCGAGGGGGGCGTGTGAATCCCCGATTCGCGAGGTGAGCGCAGTCATGCTCGTCTCGTCGGTCACATCGAGATGGTGGACGTGAATACCGAGCGAAGCGAGTCCCCTCATGGATTCGATTCGTCGAGCCGCCGCATGGACGGTCCAGCCGCGTTCGTGAAAGGCGAGAGCCGTCGCCGCGCCAAGGCCGCTCGAGGCTCCGGTGACTAGCACTTGGCGGGGAGGAGAGGAGGGCATGGGAGGAAATGAAGACGAAGGGGATGGGTTTGCAACGGTCGGAATTCCAGGGAGGAATTCTTGTGAACTCCTTTCCAATCCGATAAAACCGGAGTCATGAATGATTGGTCCGCCCAGCTGCAACTTCTCTCGCGCCTCCCTGGTTTGGTCGTCTGGATTCTCTTTATCGCCGCTGCCTTCGTCTTCCTTCAAAAGCGTCCCGGTCCTCCCGCTTTCGCGATGGTCGGAGGCGGCATTCTCGCCTTCCTCGGACTCTGCCTCTCCTTGGTTTGCGAAATGATGTTCCAGTCGGCACTCAGAGATTCCGGTGCCGGAGGTCAGGACATTCCGAAATGGATGATGGCCCTTTCCGCGAGTCATTGGGTCCATCTTGCCGGGGCCCTGACCTATTCCATTTCCCTGCTCACCGCCCTCTTCTCCGCTTTCCGGGGCGGCGCATCCTGAATCTTTCGAGGCGAGGGATTCACGGCAACGCGGTCGCGGCGCTTTCGTGGCCTGCGTGGCGTGTTATCGTTTTCCGAATTGTTCAAGAGTCATGAATCACCTTCCCTCCGCCAACCGCCGCGATTTCCTTCGTTCCGCCCTTGCCACCTCCGCCCTCTTTGGTGCCGAATCGGCCCTCACCTCCACCAAGACCCGCGCCGCCGAGGAAAACGGGGGAGGAGCGAAGAACGTCATCTTCATGGTCAGTGACGGAATGAACCACGGCGCCTTGTCGCTCGCCCGGCAGTTTCGCGAAAAGTCGGGAGGCACGACGAACTGGACCCGGCTCTACCGCGAGCAGCCGGTGGTCCGTGCCCTCGTCGAGACTTTCTCCGCCAACAGTTGCGTCACCGATTCTGCCGCGGCGGCGAGCGCCTGGGGCGGGGGAAAACGGGTGAACAACGGAGTCCTCAACGTGCTCCCCGACGGGAGCCGGGTGGAGACGCTGCATCAGAAATTTCAGACGAAGGGCCGGAAGACCGGACTCGTCACCACCGCGACGATTACCCATGCCACGCCCGCCGGTTTCGCGGTGAATATCGACAGTCGGGCCGATGAAGCGCTGATCGCCGAGCAGTATCTTGAACGGCGCGTCGATCTTCTCCTCGGCGGAGGGCGGAAGTTTTTCAGTGAAGATCTCCGCAAGAAATACGCCGGGGCCGGTTACCGGGTGGTCGATTCGCGCGATGCCCTGATCGGCGTCGAAGCGGGAGGGAGCCTTCTCGGGGTCTTCAGCGAGAGTCACATTCCCTTCAGCATCGATCGCGAGAACGTGCCGGAAATCAAGGCCGCTATTCCCACGCTCGCGGAAATGACGCAGGTCGCCCTCGATCGTCTCGCCCCGTCTCCGGACGGCTTTTTCCTCATGGTCGAGGGTGCCCGGGTCGATCATGCGGGACACGCCAACGACGCCGCCGCTTCGATCCACGACCAGCTGGCCTTCGACGACGCCATCGGGACGGCCCTCGCCTATATTGGGAAAAATCCCGACACCCTTCTCATCATCACCACCGACCACGGTTGCGGAGGCATCCAGATGAACGGGGTCAGCGCCTCTCCCGACCAGGGTTTCGCTCCGGGACTCTACAATGCCAGCAACGTCTATTTCGATCGCCTGGGTGGTTTCAACCGCTCGATTGAATGGATGAAACAGAACGGGGTTGACGGTCTCAGCGGACCTCCTCTCGCGGAGGCGATCGCCGGATACACCGGCATGAAACTGGATGCCGATCAGGTGAAGGTGGCCCAGGGAATGAAGGCCGCCTACGAGGACGTCGTTCAGGCGCACACCGGAGTCGGCTGGACGAGCGGCAACCACACCGGCGAACTGGTCGAATTCTGCGCCTTTGGTCCCGGCAGCCGCGAGTTCCCCGCCCTGATGAGGAACGACGAGGCCCATGGCAAGCTGCTGGGCATCCTCGGGATCGGCTGACGATCAGTTCCCCGGATCGCCCTCGACGAGGAAAGCGAGGAGGTCCCGCAGTTCGCGGTCGGTCAGCATCGAGACGAGACCGGGCGGCATCAACGAGGTGCGCATTTCGGTGCGGGAAACCACCTCCGTTTCAGGAAAGGAACGCTCCTTACCACTGAGATCCCTGAAAACCTCGCTACTCGAGGAACGCAGTAGGATCCCGATGAACTCGGTGCCGTCCGTCAGCCTGACCTGGCTCGGATAGAATTGCGGCGCCACTTCCCGATGGGGTTCGAGGATGGAGCGGAGAAGCGCCTCCCGGGTTCCCTGCCGACCGGCGAGACTGAGATCGGGCCCGAGCACGGTTCCGCGACCACTGTGACGATGGCAGTTCGAGCACAGGGCGAGTTTGGAGTGGAAAAAGACACGCCGCCCCGCCGCCGGATCGGCTTTGCCGGGCACTGCGTCGAGCCTTGCGAGCCACGCCGCGGTTTGGTCGAAGGCGGGACGGTCCGCGTTGAGCGAAGCAGGATCGAGTAAGGTCCTGACCAGGGCCGCGGTGTCGGGATGCGTCGCGACGACATGCTCGAGGGTCTCCTTTCCTTCTTCGTCGGGCACGACTCCGCGCAGGGCCCGCAGGGCTTCGTCGCGGATCTCGGCATGGCCGTCACCCGCCAGCACGAAGAGCAGTTCGCGGTGCTCCGGGAGAGTGGACGCGGCCAGTCCCGTGACGGCATCCGCGCGAAGATCCGGATCGAGCCCGTCGTCGGAGGCAACCTCGGCGAGGAGCACGCGGGCGTCGTCCGCGTTCCTTGCCGTCAGGGTTCGCACCACTTCGAGCGAGAGAACTAGATCGCCCGCGGCCAGCAATTCCCGCAGTAACTGCATCTTGAGCTTCGGATGGGCGGGCGGGGCCAGGCGCAGGGCGTAGCCCTTCAGTTTGGGTGGAGTGTTAGGATCGAGGATCTTGCCGATGAGCACCTCCGGATTTGTTACCCCGGCGCCCGGATCGCCGCGGAGGGTGTTCCACGCGGCCAGGGATGCCTCGAAAAGCCGGTAGTCCGTAGAGGAGTCGGACAGGATCTTCTCCACTTCCGGGGTAAACCGTGTGAGGACTCCGTCCGCGATCCAGCGCAGGCACTCGAAGCGGATCTCCGGGTCGGGGTCATCGAGGAATGCCTTGACCCACTTTTCGTCCGCCAGATCGACGCGTCGCAGCGCGACAAAGGCGAGAAGGCGTTGTTCGGGCGACAGCTCGCGGAGAGACTCGGGCGTCCACGTTCCGCTCTTGCGGGCGAGGGCGGAGAGCGCGGCATCGGCGAGATATCGATCGGTCGACCCGGCGAGCTCGAGCAACTCCCCATCGGGTTTGTCCGCGCTCCCCTCGCGAAGGTCCGCGGCGAGTCGGGAGGCCTCGTTCGGGGCGTCGGGCTCCTTCTTCATCCACGTGGCTTCGCCTGGATCGATCTCCAGTTTCCAGAGCCGTCCACGCCCGTGGATCGGGTAGGAACTGAAGACCCAGTCGTTCACGTAGAAGGCTCCGTCCGGTCCCCGGGCCATGCCCGTGGGGCGGAAAAAGTCGCTGCCTTCGACCAGGGGGATGCGGTCGGCGGTGTACCCCGCGCCCTCGCGGGTCAGGGGGTAATATTCGATGCGGTGGTCGCTCCACGAAGGGATGAGCATGCCTCCTCCGAGGGGGACGATCGCGCAGGGGCCCTCTCCGGAGGGGTGGATCATGCCGAGGGTGCCGCGCAATTCTCCGTTCCAGGCGACGAAGGGATGGACGGGAGCGCTCCCGTAGACCCACTGGAATCCATAATCCGCACCCTCGACGACCTGGAGGAGGCGGCAGGGCGGACGGCTTCCGGGGTCGTTCTCGGCGGCGAAGATTTCCCCGAAGGCGTTCACGGTGAGGCCGAAGGGATTCCAGAACCCCCGGGCGATTCGCCGCATCCCGCGGCCGTCCGGCGTGCAGTGGAAGACGCCTCCTTCTCCCCGGCCTTTCTCCACGGATCCGTCGCGGGCGGTGAGAGTCCAGTCCTGCCCGTAGTTTTCGCCTAACGAAAATACCAATCCACCTTGCGGGTCCCAGGCCATCCCGCTGAGGCCGTTGTGCGGGTAGTCGGCGAGGGTGTCGAGGGCGGCGAGGGTTTCCTCGGTGTCGCCCTTCCCGTCGCCATCGGAGTCCTTGACCCGCAGGATGCGGCCACGCTCGGCAAGGTAGACCCAGCCCTCGGGGCCGAGAATGAGCTTCATCGTCGCGGTGGTCGCGTTGTAGAAGACACGGCGGTTCTTTCCGTCGGCGTCGAAGACAAGGACCTCGTCGTGCACCGGGCCGGTGTAATCCCCGGGGCGGAAGTGGGTGTGGCAGGCGACGGTGTAGATCCGCCCTTCCTTGTCGACGTCGATTCCCGTTGGAGTCACCAGGTCGGGATGTTCCGCGAGGAGGGTGAGCTTCACCCCGGGCTGGCGTGTGCGGATTTCCGGTGAAATATCCGCCGGCACCTCCGGCGCTTTGGGAGGCGCGGAACGGGGCGACTTCGGGGCGGCCGGAGGTGCGGCGGATAATATTCCGGAAAGAAGAGAAAGCAGAAGTCCCGGGAGAAGCAAGGAGACGCGTAGAAAATATCCGGGGCGAGTCATGGCGTCGTCAAAAGAAGCGGATTTCACGATGACGGCCCGAGCCGCTTGTGTCAACGCGTCCGCATCCCGTGGTCGCGGACTTGGCGGGGAATCCTAAGATCGGAGGAACAGCATCTCCGCTTGCCCCCCACTTTCTTCGCTCCAATAATCCAGCACTCCTTGAGACTGGATGCCGATTGATTCGTGAACCTTTCCTTTCCACCCGACCTGCCTGTTTCGATACGCCGCGACGACATCCGCGCGGCGATGGAGCGTCATGCCGTGGTGATCGTCTGCGGCGACACGGGATCGGGAAAAACGACGCAGCTTCCCAAGATCGCGCTCGAGCTCGGTCGTGGCGAGAAGGGCCGGCGCATCGGATGCACCCAGCCGAGACGGATTGCCGCGACTTCGGTCGCGGCCCGGGTCGCGGAAGAACTGCAGGTCCCGCTTGGTCGCGAGGTTGGCTACCAGATCCGCTTCGAGGACCGTACCGACAAGGCGGCGACTCGGGTGAAGTTCATGACCGACGGCGTCCTTCTCGCCGAGACCCGGAACGATCCCGATCTTCGGCAGTACGACACCCTCATCGTCGACGAGGCCCACGAGCGTTCCCTCAACATTGATTTCATCCTCGGTTACCTCCATCGCACTCTCGAAAAGCGGCGCGACCTGAAGGTGGTGATCTCCTCGGCCACTCTTGACGCGGGAGCCTTCTCGGAGTTCTTCGGCGGGGCACCGGTGATCGAGGTGGAGGGGCGCACCTTTCCCGTGACGGATCTCTATGAGCCGCCACTCGACGACTACGAGTCCCTCGCCGAGCAGGTGTGCCGCTCCTTCGAATCCCTCGGCGAGATCGACCGTCTCGGCGACACGCTCGTCTTCCTCCCCGGAGAAAGGGAGATCCGCGAGGCCGCCGAACTTCTCGAGGGTAGGAAATTCCGGGATACCCTCGTCCTGCCGCTCTTTGCCCGACAGGCCGCCTCGGAACAGGGCGCCGTCTTTCGTCCGGTTCCGTCGAAACGTCGGGTCATTCTCGCGACGAACGTGGCCGAGACCTCGTTGACGATTCCGGGAATCCGCTTTGTAATCGATTCCGGGCTCGCCAGGGTGAGCCGTCACGACCCGGGGTCCGGCATCCAGCGCCTGCGCGTCGAGGAGATCTCGAAGGCGAGCGCCCGCCAGCGGCGAGGCCGCTGCGGACGGATCAGCGAGGGTGTGTGTGTCAGGCTCTACTCGGAGGAGGATTTCGCGGAGCGGCCCGACTTCACCGACCCGGAGATCCTCAGGTCGAACCTCGCCGGCGTGGTCCTGCAGATGGAGCACCTCGGACTCGGCGATCCGCTCGACTTTCCCTTCGTCGATCCTCCCCAGCCGAAGCGGGTCGCGCAGGCCTACCGCGTCCTTGAGGAGATCGGGGCGGTCCGGAAACACGGTCGGCAGGTCGAGGTGACGGGGATCGGACACAGCCTCGCCCGTCTTCCGCTCGATCCGCGGGTCGGGCGCGTGATCATCGCCGCCGAGGCCGAGGGCTGTCTCGCCGAAGGCCTCGTCGTCGCCAGCGCCCTCGCGGTGCAGGATCCCCGCGAGCGTCCCCGCGACCGGCAGCAGGCCGCCGACGAGGCCCATGCGAAGTTTCGCGACAAGCGCTCCGACTTCACCGGCTGGCTCCGCCTCTGGTTTGCGATCCAGGAGGCGAGGGGCAAGTCGGGCAATCAACTCCGCAAGTTCTGCCAGAAGCATTTTCTCAACCACCGCCGCACCCAGGAGTGGCTCAATCTCCACCGTGAACTGCGCGACACGCTGCGGGAGATGAAATGGCGGCTGCCCGATCCCAACCGGGCGCTCGACGATCCTTCCGACACCTACTCCGAACCGCTCCATCGTGCCATCCTCGCGGCAATTCCCAGCCAGATCGGGATGTTTCGCGGCAAGGGGCAGGGTTACCGCGGGGCGAACGATTCGACCTTCTGGCTCTTTCCCGGTTCGGGCATTTTCGGAGGTTCGCCCGCGTGGGTCATGGCCTTCGAACTCGTCGAGACGGCGAAGCTCTACGCCCGCAATTCCGCGACCTTCGATCCCGGCTGGTTCGAGAAAGTCGCGCCGCATCTCTGCCGTTACCGTTATTCCAACCCGCACTGGAGTCCCGAACAGGGAGCCGTTTACGGGGAGGAACGGGTCCTCGCCTTCGGTCTGCCCGTGGTCGAGAAGCGCCGTGTTCACTACGGTCGTATCGATGCGAAGCTCTCGCGGGAGATCTTCATCCTCGAGGCGCTCGTCAATGGCAACACGCGGGCCCCCCTTGTCGCCCTGTCCCGCAATCGCGAGACCATGGCCGCGGCGGAGAGGCTCGAGCACAAGATGCGAAGGCTCGGCGGGCTTCTTCATCCTCCCGGCATCGTCGCCTTCTACGAGGAGCGGATCCCGACGTCGATCTGCACGCAGAAGGACTTCGAGAAGTGGATCGCGGCGCAGTCTCCCGGTTTCCTGGATTTCACCCTCGAGGATTGTCTCGTGCCGCAGCGGGACCCGATCCATCCCGACGACTATCCCGACCAGTTGCCTTCCCCGGACGGCTCGGCGGAGTTTCTCCTCACCTACCTTCACAATCCTTCCGATCCCGCCGACGGCATCACCGCGCGAGTGCCTCTGGTCGAACTGCCGCACCTGCCTCCCTGGTTCGGGGAATGGCTCGTGCCGGGCTGGCTGGACGAAAAGGTCTCGTCCCTCCTGCGCTGCCTGCGGAAGGAGATGCGGACCCTCCTGCCGTCGAATCGCGAGGTGGTCGAAGATTTCCTCGCGGCCTGGGAGGGGTACGAACCGGGTTGCGGCCTCCTCGAGGCGCTCATCGACTACCTCCACGAGGCCCACGGGCTCGAATTGTCGCCGGGTTCCTTCGATCTCGAGCGTCTTCCCCCGCACCTGCACCTGCACTTCGAGGTCGTGGATGACCGGGGACGCATCGTCGGACAGGGGCTCAATCTCGAGGCCCTCCAGCGCGATCTCGCGGGAAAGGTGCGGGACCGCTTCGACGAGGTGGCGAAGGGACGCTTCGCGAAGGAGGGCATCACCTCGTGGAACTTCGGGGAACTTCCCCGGGAGGTTTCCCTCGACCGTCACACCACGGGTTTTCCCGGTCTCTTCGATACTGGCGCTGGAGGTCCTTCGATGCGCCTCTGGCCGTCGGAAGGTTGCGCCCGCACCCAGCATCGGCTCGGGGTGACGCGGCTTTATCGTCTCGTCAGGAAAGACCGGGTCGACCGGCTCCTCGGAGTGATGTTCACGGGCAAGGCGGCGACGGTTTCCGGCCCCGTGATCGCGAAAGCGCCGAAGAAGCAGGAGGGCGGATTCAACACCCTCGCGGCCGCCTTCGGTGATGCGGGAAGACCGCCGGCTCCGAAAGAGGCTCCCCGTTCTTCAGCATCAAGCAGGGAGGGAACGGGACGTTTTCTCTCCTCCCAGGAAGCCTTTCTGCTTTCACGGGTGGGGCCTGAGGCAGGCGGTCACCGGGAGGACCTGCTGCGTCGCATCCTCCTCGACCTGCTCGATCATCCCCGGACGCAGGCGGACTGGGAAAAGGCGGTGGCCCGTTGCGACTCGGATCTCTTCGCCCATGGGGCGGAGGTGTGCGAGAACCTTGCGAAGATCCTGCGGGTCGCCGAGACGGTCACCGGGCTGCTCGCAACGGCCCCGGCCGGTTACGAGGAATCGGTCGCCGATGCGCGACGCCAGCTCGACCGGCTCCTCGCTCCGGGCTGGCTCCTCGTTGACGATCTTGCGAGGATGCTTCTGCATTTCCAGGGGCTCGAGATGCGGCTCACCCGCATGCTCGGAGCTCCGCCGGCGAAGGATCTGCAGAAACTCGACCGTTACGAGACCGAATCCGCCCCGATCTGGCGCGACACGCCGGGCTGCGAATGCGGGCAGTGTCCCTTGGCGATCCAGCATGCCGGGGCGCTCGCCGCGGATCGCGACCTGCGCCTCAAGCACTTCGCGCCGGAGCTGCGGGCGCGGCTGAAGTGAGGAAACGGTTCATCGGCCTTATGGAGGGCAGTCCTGGATTCGATCGGCGGCTCACCCGTTTGTGAGACTGACACGAAGTGAGTTTGGATCAACGTGCCGGCGTGGCAGTCTGCGGTCCCCTGAAGTCCTTCCACCGGTGGGTGGTTACTCGATAGGAAAACCAGGGGTTTTCCTCGCGTTCCGCATTCTGGGAAAGGACTTTCCCAGCGCCCGGGTCCGCTTGAATCCAATCTCCGTCCCCAAGGTAAACGAGCAGATGGGCTCCTCCCTTGGTCACTGCCAGATCGCCGGGGGAGAGACTGGCAAGGTCAAGCTCTTTCAGCTTGCCGTCGATTCCCAGCGGAATCGTTTCATCCCGATAGCTTTCGGAAATCGCCAAGGCGCTGGCATCGTGCCACCAGAGATCGGTCGCGCGGCGGATCGCCGTTCCGTTCATTCGGGTGACTCCCTGATGAGCGAGGGCATTGATCAGGGATCGTCGCGGAAGGCCTGAACAATCGATGCCAAAACGGCTTTCGCCACCCCAGTGATAGACACAACCCTCGAAGTTTCGGAGTTCTTCGAGGTAGCGGGCATGCAATTCCCGGGAGTCAACCGGGCGTCCCGGCATCAGGAAGGGAACTGCCGCAACGAGACCCAGCGAAAGGAGGCCGATCCGCATCCATCGTTTTGACCAGCTTAGAAAGGTGAGGCCGAGAAGAGAGACCGCGATCGCTGAGAGGTAAGCGGTTTTTGTCAGGGTATTGTGAACCGGATTGAACGGCATCACGATCAGCGCCGCGATGGCTCCCAGGGTGACCAGGAGGAGCAATCTGCGAATCGGCGGCTTCTTCATCGCGGAATTCACGCCTCCGCCATCATCTCCCGGATCGCTCCGAGCACCTCGAGCCGGCCGGTTTTTGCGCTGGCGGAGGTAATGAAGGTGGCCGGTTCGCCCTCGGCGAACTCGGAGAGGGCGGACAGGAAAAGCTTCCGGTTGGACTCGATCTTCGACGCCTTCAACTTGTCCGCCTTGGTAAAGACGAGGGAAAAGGGGACTCCTTTCTCGACGAGCCAGGAGACGAACTCGAGATCGATCCGTTGTGGTTCGTGCCGACTGTCGATGAGAACAAAGACATGGGTGAGTCCTTCGCGGAACTCGAGGTAGTCCGCCACGAAGTCGTTGAAGCGGTCGCGTTCTGATTTGGCGGCCTTTGCGTAGCCGTATCCGGGAAGGTCGACGAGGACCCAGTCCTCATTGACGACGTAGAAGTTGATCGTGCGTGTCTTGCCCGGAGCTCCCGAGACCTGGGCGAGCGACTTCTGCTGGCAGAGGAGGTTGATGAGGGAGGATTTGCCGACATTGGAACGTCCGATGAAGGCGAACTCGGGGAGTTCGGCGGGCGGACATTCCTCCAGTCCGGCGGTGCCGAGGGCGAAGCGGGCGCTCTTGATTTTCATCGGTGGTCGGTCAGGTGTTGGTCGGGCGGGGTTTTAATTCGGCCTCGATCTCGCGCCGGTCGGCGAGATTGCGGGCCTTCACCCGGTGATCCCTCTTGGCGCGTCGCTCCACGTTCATGGTGCGCTTTTTCAGCCGTTTCTTCAGCTTGGCGATCTCCTCGTCGAGCTTGAGGAATCCCTCGATTCGTTCCCGCGGGATCCGGCCCTCGGCCACGGCCTCGCGAATGGCGCATCCCGCGTCGCTACCGTGACGGCAGTCGTGAAAACGGCATTGCGTTGCGATCTCGGCGACGTCGAGGAATTTCTCCCGCAGGGTGTGTTCGTCGGTCCACATCTGCACCTCGCGGATCCCGGGATTGTCGATGAGGATGCCGCCCTCCTCGAGGACGATGAGTTCGCGGGCCGTCGTGGTGTGGCGTCCCTTGCCGGTGACCTCGTTGACCTCTCCCTCTTCCTGCCACTCCTCGCCGAGGAGCGCGTTCACGAGGGAGGATTTTCCCACGCCGCTCGAGCCGACGAAGGTGATCGAGACTCCCGGCTCGAGGAAACGGCGGATCTCGGCGACATTGCGACCGTTCACCGCGCTGGTGACGATCACCTCGGCGTCGGGTGAGAGGGCGCGGATCGCCGCGGCGGCTTCCTCGTTTTGCTCGCGGGAGTGGAGGTCCGACTTGTTGACGAGGACGAGCGCCTTGGCTCCGCCGCGTCCGATCAGGGTGAAGAAGCGCTCCATGCGGCGCAGGTTCAGGTCCGTGCCCGCGTCGGTGACGACGCAGACGATCGAGACGTTGGCCGCGAGGACCTGTTCCTCGCTGCTCTTGCCGGGGGCCTTGCGCGAAAAGCAGGTCTGGCGGGAAAGGCGCGCGCGAATGACGTGGTCGAGGTCGCCCGTGCCGATCTCGAGGGCGACCCAATCGCCCACGGCGGGAAGTTCGGCATCGCACGAAGCATCGTGGTAGACCTTGCCACTCATCACCACCTCGTACTCGTAGCCGCCCTCGATGAGGGCCCCGTAGGTGATCTTGTTGTCGCGGATGAGACGCGCGGGGACCCACCCCTTTTTGGCAAAGGGGGCGAACTCCGCCTCGAAGCGTTCGTTCCATCCCAGGTCCGTGAGCGTCATCAAGCGACAAGGTAATGGAAGCGGCGCGGCATTCACGCGAAAAGAAGGCTTTCCGAACTTCGCGCTCGACCCTGTGCAGTCTTTCATGCAACCCTCCCGCATGACCCGATTCTGGTCGAAACTGATTCTCTGCGTGCTCGTTGTGATGGTGCTCGGCGCATCGGGAGGTTTTGTCACCGTGAAGTCGATCCCGGGCTGGTACGCGAGCCTGACCAAACCTCCCGGCACCCCGCCAAACACGGTTTTTGGTCCGGTCTGGTCGGTGCTTTACCTGATGATCGGGGTTTCGCTCGCGCGGGTTTGGCATTTTGTTCCGGGGGGAACGGAAAAGCGGAGAGCCCTGATCCGCTTCGCGATCCAGTTGGTGCTGAACCTCGCCTGGTCGCCGGTTTTTTTCGGGGCGCATCTCATCGCTCCCGCGCTCGTCGTGATCGTGACGCTCTGGGTGATGATCCTCCTGACCATCCTCGCGTTCAAGCCACTCGACCGAACCGCGGCCTGGTTGCTCGCCCCCTACCTTGGATGGGTCAGCTACGCGACCTACCTCAACACCGGGTTCCTCGTTGTCAATGCGGCTACGGGGAATCCCTAGCGGTTGATCGTCCGAAAACGAATCGCCCCCTTCGGCGGGATCATCCCAGGTTCAGTGGCCCGCCCTCGCAGAACTTCGCCGTCCCGAAGGAGTCGGGATGGTGGCCCATCGAGTGGGCCACGGTGAGCCAGAGACGGTTGTGGGCGGCCTTGTCGAAGGAGAGGGCGCGCCCGGTTTTGAATCCGTGGTTCTTGCCCCCGATGAGCACGAAGGGGATGTCGTTGAGAGTGTGGCTGTTGCCCTTGCCGAGTTCGTTGAGCCAGACGATGAGGGTGTGGTCGAGCATCGATCCGTCGCCGCCGGGTTCCGGGGTGTCGGCGAGCTTTTTCGTGAGGTAGGCGAGTTCACCCGCGAACCACTCGTTGATCTTGGTGAGATTCTCGACGGCGTCCTTGTTGTCGTCGGGCTCGTGGGAAAGGGTGTGGTGCCCATCCTTCACTCCGAGCCAGCTCATGCGCGCCATGCCGACGGAGCGCATGAACTGCAGGGTCGCGACCCGGGTCATGTCGTTGGCCATCGCGTTCACGAGCAGGTCGATCTGCATGCGGCTGATGCGCGGAGTGTTGTCGTTGACGAGCTCGATGTCGGGATCGATGTCCGGCACGGGGTGTGCCAGTTCGGTCTCCGGGTCGGCCTGGGAGAGCTCGCTTTCCATTTCGCGGACGAGGGTGAGATGCTCCTCGAGGCGGGCGCGATCTTCCGCGCTGAGGTTCTTGGCGACCCGGGTGAGGTCCTCGCGAACGTCGTCGACGATGGAGACGAGGCTCTCGCGATCCTTCATCCGCCCGTAGAGCTTTCCGAGCATCTGCTCGGGATCGTCGATGGGAGCGATCGGCTGATTCGGTCCCGCGTAACACATGCGGGTCCAGGGATCGGCGCGGTTCGGAACGGCGACGCCGAATTCGAGCGAGCCGAAGCGGGTCTTGGTCTCCTCGCGCGACTGGAGAAAATTCCGGATCTCCTGGTCGATGGAGATGCCGCTGGCCCATCCTGCGGGCGTGTCGGATCCGCCCTGAATGTTGCCGGGGAACAGTTCCGTCCCGGTGAGAAGGCAGCTCATGCCCCGCATGTGGCGGTCACCGTCACCGTCGACCTTGTTGTTCACTCCCTTGAGGGTGAGGACGTGCTCCTTGAAGGGCTCGAGCGGCTTGAGGATGCGCTTGAACTGCAGGTCCTGCCCTTCCGGCCAGAATTCCCACGGGATCGTCCCGTTGGGCGAGAACATGAAAATGAGACGCTGTTTTCTCGTTCCCTCCGCCGCGAGACCGGGCAGTCCGGTGAGGAAGGGAAGGGCGGCAGTGGAGACTCCGAGATGGCGGAGGAAGTCGCGGCGCGTTTTTCTCATGGGAAAGTGGTGTCGGTGTATCTCCTACTCATACTCCTACCTCGTGCTCATACTCAATTGGAGTCGGGGGAGGACGTCGGGCGCTGAGTAGGAGTAGGAGGTAAGGGTAAAAGTAGGAGTGGAAAGTGGGGTAGATCACTTGCTGGCGAACTGGTCGTCCGGCCCGCTCGCATGTTGGACTGTCGTCGTCGCGATTTGTTTGATCAAATTCGGAATCTGGTATCCCCCCTCTTCGAAGGCCTTGCGGAGGCTCTCCATCTCGTCGTCGCCGTAGGCCCGGACGGGCTGTTTCACGAGATGGTGGAAGAGGCTTTCGATGAAGGTGCGGTGGGCGGAAGGAGTGTTGGCGGCGAACTCGGCCACGTCCCGCGCGCTTGTGAGGGTGAGGGTGCGTCCGTCCTCGGCGTGAAAATCCGCCCTCGCGTCGACGGGTTTGTCGCGGTCCTTCTCCCGCCAGCGGCCGATCCCGTCGTAATGCTCGAGACTGAAACCGAGCGGATTGATGGTGACGTGGCAACTCATGCAGTCCTGGGACTTCGTCATCGACGCCACCTTTTCGCGCATCGTCAGGCTGGGGTCGAACTTGCTGTCCTTGAACTCGTTCGCCATCGGGGGCGACTTGAGCGGCATTCCGATGACATGGCGGGTGAGGAAGACACCGCGGTGGATCGGCGAGGTGTTGTTGTGATAGGCGAGGTAGGAAAGGACGAAGGGATGGGTGATGAGGCCGGAGCGCTTCCCTC
>JAGRPC010000417.1 GCA_020439925.1 Verrucomicrobiia bacterium
AAACTGCACATCGATGCGGAGATCCGCTTCGCCGAACTGTCCCTCGATCTCCTCGACAGCTATGAGTTGCTTCGACCTTTCGGAACGAACAATCCCCAACCGCTCTTCATGGCTTCCGGGGTGAGGTTGTTGAGTGAACCCAGACTGATCAAGGAAAAGCACCTCAAGTTCCGTTTCGAGCAGGACGGTGTGACGCACGATGCGATCTATTTCAACGGTGCCGAGGTGGATCTGCCGAAGCCGCCGTGGGACATCGCGTTCACGATCGACCGCAACGAATTCCGGGGTCGTCAGCAACTGAACATGGTGGTGCAGGCGGTCAGGAAGGCGTGAAAACTTGTGGAAAAATGGCTGGTGAGCCCGGGAAAGATCCCGGGGTTTTTCTTGACCTTTCCGCTCGGGAATGCGGAACTGGACGGGTATGACCGCGATCTTTCCCGGATTCGCCAGGGGTATCTGCATCAGGCCCGCCGTCTACTGGTTTTTGGCCGCTCTCTCGGGTCCTTTCCTGATTCCCGGAGAACTCGTTGCCGAACCCCGCGAATTCAAGTCCACCGACGGGAAAACCATCAAGGCGGAAATCGCCACGGTGAGGGGCACGGATGTGGTTCTGTCCATGGGAGGGCGGGAGTTTACCGTGCCGGTGGCGCGGTTCTCACAGGCTGATCAGGAGTTTATCGCGAAGTGGAAGGAAGAGGACCTCAAGAACCACGTTCCGAAAATGCGTGTCGATGTCGCGACGGGGAAGTCGGACCGGCGCGACAAGGCCGACTCCTTCGACGACCGTACCGGATCCTTCCAATTCAAGATCACCGTGCTGAACGAGGAGATTCATTTCAATCTTCAGGGGGCCAAGGCCGAACTTTCTGTGATTGGCGAGGATGCCGAGACGCGCGGGCGATTTGGCGTCATGCAAAAGTCTGCCTTCGACATCTCCGTGGAGCCGGGCAAGACCTTTGAGTGGGAGGGGAAACGACTCCACTACCGTTTTGACGACAGTCCGCCCTCTTACTGGGGGTCGTCCTATGCCGGATATGTGCTGAGGATCAGGAACTCCTCGGGCAAGGTGATCTACGTGAATGCGATTCCCCAGACTCTGGAGAAACACGTCGACAAGGTCCTGAAAATGGAGGAAAGCGCCGCTTTCGACCGCGACGGGGAATCTCGGGGACGCATCACCATTTATCAGAACTGAACCAGGTGCGGGCCAAAAGACGAGCGATTCCCATCGGGGTTTTCAGCCCTTGTCCGGAGCCAGCATCTTCTCGGCGAGCGCGAGGGTTTCCGGTCCGATACCGCCGAGCATGCGCGCGAGTTCCCGTGCGCGCGATTTGCCCGTGACCGGTTCGAGGCGAGAATTGGTCGTCTCGTTCTCGACTTCCTTGGTCACGAGGTAGTGACGGTGGGCGAGGGCGGCGACCTGGGGCATGTGGGTGATGGCAACGACTTGGTGGCGGTCGCCGAGGAAGGCCATCTTTCGACCGACCGCGACCGCGATTTCGCCGCCGACATTCGCGTCAATCTCGTCGAAAACCATGAGGGGGATGCGGTCCTGGTCGGCGAGGGCGCTCTTCACCGCGAGCATGACACGAGACATTTCGCCGCTCGAGGCGATGACGCGCAGGGGCTTCATCGGTTCTCCCGGGTTGGGACCGAAAAGGAAGTCGATGCTCTCGAGGCCGCGCGGGCCGGGGCCGGGAAGAGGCTCGACAGCGATCTCGAAACTGGAGCGGTGGAAACCGAGATCCTTGAGGTGACCGGAGATTTCCTTCGCCAGCGCGGGCGTGGCCTTGGAGCGCTTTGCGGAGAGGGTCTTTCCCGCCTTTGTCAGATCGACTGCAGCGCTTTCAACTGCCGAAGACAGACGGAGCAGTTCCGCCTCGCGTCCATCGACGGTGGCGAGACGGTGGCGGGCACGGGCCTCGTAGGAGAGAACTTCCTCGATGGTTTGCCCGTATTTGCGTTTGAGGGTTTCAATTTCGTCGATGCGACGTTCGATGCGGGCGGCGTCGGCCGGGTCGATCTCGAGTTCCTCGGAATAATCTCGCAGTCCCGCCTCAAGTTCCTCGATCTCGACACGGGCCGATTCAAAGCCGGAAAGGCGGGGCCCCACGGAGGGGTCGAAGCGTTCCAGTTCGCGAAGGCATCGCTGTGCGTTGCCAAGGTTTGCAGAGGCGGCGCTGAGGAGGTCGACAGCCTGGCTTGCGTTCTCGAGGAGACGGGACGCGTTCTGGGCCTGCCGATAGCGTTGCTCGATTTCGCCGACTTCGGCGGGCTCGAGAGCGGCGGCCGCGATCTCTTCGACCTGGAAACGGAGCAACTCGATCTCCTGGTCGCTGACGAGGCGCTGGTTGCGGAAGTCCTCGAGTTCGCTTTTTGCGTTTGTCCACGCCTCGTAGGCCTCGCGGTAGGCACGCCGCTCGGAGATGGCGTGGGCATAGGCGTCGAGCATCGCGAGCTGTCGGTCCTGCGAAAGCAGGGACTGGTGCTCGTGTGGTCCGTGAAGATCGACGAGCAGACCGCCGAGAGATTTCAGGAGCGAGAGGGTGCAGGGCGAGCAATTGACAAACTGCTTGTTGCCCGATCCAAAGACGCGCTTCACCACGAGTGCGTTTCCCTCGCAGGGTTCGAGTCCGCCACCCTCAAGGAGGGCGTTCACCTGGTCGAGATTCGAGTCGAGCTCGAAGACCGCCTCGACCGAGCAGAGGTTTTCTCCGGAGCGGATCAGGTCGTGATTGGCGCGCTCGCCGAGGATGAGCTTGAGCGCTCCGACGATCATCGACTTGCCCGCTCCCGTCTGGCCGGTGACGCCGATCAGTCCGGGCCCGAGCTCCCAGGTGAGGTCGTCGACGAGGGCGAGATTCTTGATTTTTAGAACCGAGAGCATTGCGCGGGGGAAGCGCCGGCAGTATGGAACAGACTGCCCCGGCACGCAATGGAGACCCGCGTGGAAATCACCTTCCTTGGCACCGGTACCTCGATCGGGGTGCCGGTGATCGGCTGCGATTGCGCCGTCTGCAC
>JAGRPC010000418.1 GCA_020439925.1 Verrucomicrobiia bacterium
ACCGCATCGAGCGGCACCCCGCCGAAGGACTGCGCGTCTTCGATTTCAAAACCCTCTCCCCCATGGAGAACGGACGCCGCAAGACCGTCGATCGGTTCCACCTCGTCAACGTGAAGCGCACCGAGGATCCCGAATCCTTCCCCGCATGGTCGCGCACCTTCGACGCGAAGGGCAAGGAGCAGCGCTGGATCGACCTGCAGGTTCCGCTCTATCACCTCGCCCTCTCGCAGAGATTTCCCGGCGAGACCATCACCGCAGGCTACGTCACCCTCGGCCGCACCGCCGAGGAAGTCGGTCTCGATCCCTGGATCGGCCTCGACGAGGCCATCCTGACATCCGCACAAGACTGCGCCACCGGCGTCATCCGGTCCATTCGCGAGGGCCACTTCTGGCCCGCCAACGAACGCATGCCCGAGTGGGACGAATTTCGCGCCATGCTCTCCCCGACTGCCGCGGAAGCGGTGGACCCGACCGGGTTGGGTGCCCCTCTTGACCCTGTCTCATGAGTCACCAGTTCCAGCTTCCCCACGAAATGATCCTCGCCTCGGCGGGGTCGGGAAAGACGTGGCAGCTCACGAACCGCTACATCGCCCTCATGGCCCTGCAGCTCCGCAGCGGCCAGCCGGTCGCGCCGGAGCGCATCCTCGCGGCGACCTTCACAAAAAAGGCGGCGGGGGAATTCTTCGATTCCATCCTCTTGAAACTCGCCGAGGCGGCTTCGGATCCGAAGAAGGCCGCCGCCCTCGCCGGAGACCGCGACGATCCGCTCGCCGCCGTCCTTGCCACGCTGACGCCGGAGGATTACACGCGCCTCCTCCGCGTCTTCATCTCGCGGTTGCCGCGGCTCTTCCTCGGCACCCTCGACAGCTTTTTCGCAAACCTGCTCCGCGCCTTTCCCGCGGAGTTCGGCCTCACCGGCGACTTCGAGACGATGGACGATTACCGGTCGGCGCTGGCCCGCGCGCAAGTCTACGAGTCGGTCTTCACCCGCCGTCCGTTCTCCGGCAAAGGCGAGGACCCCGCCCAGACCGCCTTTCTCGAAGCCTTCCGTCTCGCCACGCTCGGCTCGGATGAGAACCGCGTCGCGAAGCAGCTCGACGGCTACATCGACGACCTCCACGATCTCTATTTGAACGCCCCCTCGGCGGAGCGCTGGGGCAATGCCGACGCGATCTGGGAAAATGGCGGTTCGCAATGGTTCGTGGAGGGCATCGATTCCGGGGCGGAGAGCCGGCGCCTCGACACGGCGCTCAAGGCGCTCGAAGCGGACGGGAAAAAGGTGGAGTGGAAATTCTGGGACGAATTCCTCGACGAGGTTGCCTCGTTCCAACCCGGTCTCCCTTTGCCCGGCCGTATCAAATACGTGGCGGAGCGCGTCTTGCCCCTGTGGCGTGAGGTTCTGGCAGGCTGTGCCGCGGTGAAGTTCAACAGGACCGTCCACGAGCTGAGCGCCGACGCCTGCGAGCCGCTGCGGCGCCTTTTCCAATGGATCGTCGGCGGCGAGTTGAAAGCGAAACTCGCCCGCACCCGGGGAGTGCACGAGCTGCTTCATCACTACGAGGTGGCCTACGCCGACGAGGTGCGGCGGCGCGGCCTGCTCACCTTCCAGGATGTGCAACTCCTCCTCGCGGGACGAGGCGAGGGCGACGCCGGAGATTCTCCCATTTTCACCCAGATCCCGGGCGATGATGACCGCCTCCGCATCGATTACCGACTCGACGCGCGCTACGATCACTGGCTCCTCGACGAGTTCCAGGACACG
>JAGRPC010000419.1 GCA_020439925.1 Verrucomicrobiia bacterium
GGAGTCTGCCAGCTGAAGTGGAAACCCGATCTCGAGATCCCGGCCAAGCTCGAGTCCATTCTTCCGGTGCCCTACGCCGACAGAACCTTCGACGCCGTCGTGTCGGTCAAGTTGCCGAAGGATGGCCCCATCGTTTTTCCGGGCGTGAGCGCAGACGTCGAGTTTGTCGTTTATGAAAAGGCCGATGCCCTGCTCCTGCCGAAGGTGGCGGTGAAGAAGGAAGGCGAGCGCGAACGGGTCATGCTGCGGGACGGCAGGATGGTCGAACTCAAGACCGGCCGCGTCGATGGCGAACGGGTCGAGGTGATCGAAGGGCTCAAGCCCGGTGATGAAGTGCGGCTGCCCGAAGTAAAAACCGAGCCCAAGCCCGAAGCGAAATCCGAGATGCCGAAGGTGCCCGGAGCTCCCCAGGCTGGTGCCCCGACGGGGAAAAAGGGATGAACGGTTCCCTGTGCCGCGTCGGAGCGATCTTCATCGCTCTGCTCTCCTCGGTCCCGGCCACCGGCCGCGCCGACGAAGATATCGACCAGGCCATTTCGAGAGGAATCGGTTTCCTCGTGGCGGACCAGAACGAAAACGGCAGCTGGGGATCCGCCCGTCAGACGAAGGGCCTGAACATCTACGCCCCGGTTCCGGGAGCCCACGATGCCTTTCGAGCCGCGGTGACGGCCATGGCGGTATCGGCGCTCTGTGATTCTGGATTGGCGGAGACGGAGGGACCAGCCAGGACGGCCCTGGAGAAGGGCGAGGTCTACCTTCTCGAGCATCTGCCCCGAATTCGCCGGGCCACCGCCGACGCGATCTACAACGTCTGGACCCACGCCTACGGGATTCAGGCGCTAGTCGACTTGTATGAACGCAACAGTGACGCCGGGAAGCGGAAAACCTATGTCGATTTGATCAACGGACAAATCGATCTCCTCGGACGATACGAGTCGGTCGACGGAGGCTGGGGATACTACGATTTCCGTGTCGGCACGGCCAAACCCTCTTCCGACTCCATCAGTTTCACCACCGCCACCTGTCTCGTTGCCTTCCGGGAAGCGTCCGCCCTGCCCGGTGTCGTGCTCCCCCAGGCCCTCGTCGATCGGGCCATCGACTCCATCGAGCGCCAGCAGAAGGACGACTTCAGTTACCTCTACGGAGAATACCTGGACGCCGTTCCGATGCGTGGCATCAATCGCCCCGGGGGGAGCCTGGGGCGGAGCCAGGCCTGCAACCACGCCCTGAGGATCTGGGGTGACACGACGATCACCGACGAGGTGCTCGAGGATTGGCTGGTGCGCCTGCGGGACCGGAACGGCTGGCTCGACATCGGACGTAAGCGTCCCATTCCCCACGAGGCCTGGTTCCAGGTGGCAGGTTACTTCTATTATTACGGCCACTATTACGCGTCCCGTTGCGTGTCGCTCCTTCCGCGGGAAAAGCGGCCGCCATACTATCGTCTTGTCGCCGACCTCATCCTTTCCAAGCAGGAAACCGACGGATCGTGGTGGGACTTCCCGTTCTACACCTACCACCAGCCCTACGGAACCTCCTTCGCGGTCATGACGCTGGCACGCTGCCGGGAGAATGGGTTTTCCTTTTGAGAAAAGGGCAGATCTGCGGGACCTTCGCGCCCCCATGCGGACTTCCGATTTCGACTATCACCTGCCCGACGAACTCATCGCCCAGCATCCCCCCGAGACGCGAGGGGATTCCAGGATGATGATCGTGGATCGAAAGGCCGGCACGATCGAACACCACCGGTTCTCCGACTTCACCGAGCAGGTTCGGGACGGCGATCTCCTTGTTCTGAATGACACCCGGGTCGTGGCGGCACGCTTCTTCTCCGATGACGGGCGCGCTGAAATCCTGAGGGTTCAGGCACTCGACGAGCGTACCTGGAAGTGCCTCGTAAAACCGGGAAAACGCCTTCGACCCGGAGGGCGGATCGTGATCGGGGGTTGTACCGGGACGGTCTTGTCGGTTTGTGAGGAGGGAGGGGAGAGGATCATCTCCTTCGACCGCGCCCCCGACGAGTCGAGCCACGGGCACCTCGCCTTGCCCCCCTACATCCGTCGTCCGGACGCCGTCGAGGATCGCGAACGTTACCAGACGGTTTTTGCCAGGGAATCAGGCGCGATCGCCGCTCCGACGGCAGGGCTGCACTTTTCCCGGGAGATGCTCGCCGGACTGCCCCATGTTTTTGTCACGCTGCATGTCGGGATCGGGACTTTCCGTCCGGTTTCCAGCGAGGAGCTTTCGGAGCACCACATGCACTCCGAGCGTTATGTCCTCCCGGAAAGCACCGTGTCGGCGATACGGAGCAGCCGCCGCACCATCGCCGTCGGAACGACGGTGGTGCGGGTCCTCGAGACCTGTGCCCGTGACGGCGGTGGCGAGTTGCAGGCCGGTTCGGGGGAAACCGACATCTTCCTCCACCCTCCCTATGAATTCCGCGCCGTCGACGCACTCCTGACCAATTTCCACCTTCCCAAGTCGACGCTGCTCATGCTCGTCAGCGCCTTCGCCGGGCGCGACCTGGTCCTCGAAGCCTACCACCGGGCGGTCGAGGAGCGTTACCGGTTCTTCAGTTACGGCGATTGCATGTTGCTCATCTGAACAAATAGTTTCATCGTTTCTACTTGTTTCCGGCGGGAAGTGGAAGAGAATACGCTCACGAAACCGGACCTCTTCCGACCGCGCGGAGAGTCGTTGGCGTGAGACGGCATGACCCGTCCCTTTGCCCCGACTCGCCGGGCCCGCGGCCAAAGATGCGAGGCGCAGACAGCACGCCGATGTTCCACTTCCTTTCCCAGAAGCGACTGCAAAGCCGTGGTTTTTCCAGCGGCCAGAAACGTCGCAAGCTCCAGGACACCGCCTGGACGGAGATGTTGCGCTCCGGCTGGCAGGTGAGCGGTTTGCTATTCCTCGGTTTCGCCCTGTTGGTCTCGCTGTGGATCCTCGTGTCGGCCAGTCCAGGATCTCTCTTTTCGGGAAATCGTTTCCAGACCGTCGTGGTCGTCTCGGTGATCGCCGCTACGCTCGTGGTTCACTGGCACGTGAGCCTGCCCCACACCTTCCGTCAGAACTCCCGCATTTCGCTGATTCTGATCGTCATTCTCCTGCAGCTCATGCTGGTGAAACTGAGCGAGTATGTTGCCGAAGAATTTGCTCCGGGAGGCGGGTTCCGCTTCCTTGTGGAACCCTATATCTTCGCCCCGGTTGTCGTCTCCCTGCTAGTGGGAAGGCGTCACGGGACCTTCGCCGTCGTCTATTCGAGCCTTTTCGGGGCGATGACGGTGGAAAAGACGGAAGCGTTCCCCTTCATCATCTTCTCGATGATCTGCGGGTTTGTCGCGATCTACCTCACCAACAACGTGCGGCGTCGCAGTCGCCTGGTCATGGCAGGCGCCTATTCCGGGATCGCCTGCGTCCTCCTCGCCACCACCCTGGGGCAGATCCAGTGGCCGCCCTTCACCGCCCCGTCGGCCGAGTGGATCCTGGTGGCCAAGCAGATTCTTGCAGCCGTTCTCGTTTCGAGCCTCACCGCCGTGCTCGTGAGCGGACTCCTGCCCGTGCTCGAGGCGACCTTCCGGATCACCACCGACGTTTCCTGGATCGAACTGGCCGACCTCAACCACCCCCTGCTCAAGCAGATGACGATCGAGGCTCCGGGCACCTATCATCACAGCCTCGTGGTCGCCACGCTGGCGGAGACGGCGGCGGAAGCCATCGGGGCAAGCGCGGTGATGTGTCGGGTCTGTTCCTATTTCCACGACATCGGCAAAATGAAGAAGCCGGGCTATTTCATCGAGAATGTCGCCGATGGCCACAATCCCCACGATGATCTCACCCCGAGCATGAGCGCCCTGGTCGTGATGGCTCACGTGAAGGACGGGGTTGACCTGGCGATCAAGCACAAGATGAACGAGGCGGTCATCAACGTGATCCGCGAGCACCACGGGACCTCGCTCGTGAGGTTTTTCTACCATCGGGCCCTGAAACAGCGAGAGGAGATCGAGCGCCAGGTGGCCGAGGGCAAGGCTCACGAGGAGGATGTCCCCGATGTGAAGGAGGAGAGTTTCCGCTACCCCGGACCGAAGCCGAAAACCAGGGAAAGTGCCATCATCAGCCTTGCGGACTCCGTTGAGAGCGCCTCACGCAGTCTTCAGAAGCCAACGCCGAAAAAGATCGACGAACTCATCGACGATATCTTCAAGGATCGGCTCAACGATGGTCAGCTGGACGATGCAGCCCTGACCCTGGCGGACCTGGCGACGATCAAGAAGAGTTTTGCCACGACCCTGCGCAGCATGATGCACAGTCGCATCGAATACCCGAAGCTCGAGGAGTCTGGAGAAAAATCGAAGGCCAAGACGCAGACCCGCAAGCTCATTCCCCCGGGAACTCCTTCCACGAAGCCGGGGACCGAGAGTGCTCCGGCCGCCAAGCATGAGTGAGGCTGGCCTGCCCGGGTTGGAGATCTATTCCCACGCCGATGACGGGGGGCTCCCCCTCGACCGACTGGTAGAGGCGGCAAAGGCTGCCCTGCCCTGGTGCCTTGGATCGAGGGGAGGGGAGGAACCGGTTCTCGCGGAACTCCCGGAAGTCGAGGTGAGTCTTGTCGACGATGCGGTCATCGCCGGGGTGCACGGTGAATTCATGGATGACCCCACCCCGACCGACGTGATCACCTTTCACCACGGGGAGATTCTGGTCAGTCTCGATACGGCGAGGCGCGAGGGACCGACCCATGGAAATTCCGCGGCAGAGGAGACTTTGCTTTACATCATACACGGATTGCTCCATCTCAATGGGCATACCGATCTAAGGGAACCGGACCGGACCGCGATGCACCGTGAGCAGGAGACCATCCTCGACCGGGTGCGGAGCATCCTGACGGAACCTCTACCGGAAAACTAACACTTACCCGACACGCTTATCATGGACTGGTATTACGCGAACAATGGCCAGCAGGCCGGCCCTGTCTCCCAGGAACAACTTGGCGAACTCTATCGCAACGGCACGGTCAAGCCTTTCGACCTGGTCTGGAACGAGACCATGACCGAGTGGACCCCGATCGGCAAGGTTGACGCCTTCGCTTCCGCCGCGCCCGCTTCCCCCGTGTTGGAGCCTGCTCCCGCCCAGCCCGCCGCAGCGGCTCCGGAGAGCGAAAGCCCGCCCGTACTGGCCGCAGCCGTAGCACCCAGTCCCGCTGTCTCCGGCCAGGCCGAGCCTCCCACTTATCTCTGGCAGTCCATCGTGGTGATGTTGTTGTGTTGTCTTCCCCTCGGGATTCCGGCCCTGGTTTTCAGCACGAAAGTGAAGCCGGCCTACCTTTCCGGCGACTACAACGCCGCTTTGGAGGCCTCGAAAAAAGCCAAGCTTTTCTGCATTCTCGCCCTCGTGATCGGTTTTGTCGTTCAGGCCATCTACATCGCGATCAATGTGTTTGTGGTGATGGGTGAGATGTCGAAGTAGGCATGACGGCTGCATCCACAGGACGATGGGTCGCTTCCGGAGCGGCCCTTGCCCTGTGCGGTTCACTCGCGCTCTGGCTTCGCCGTGTGGATCTGGCGGTTCCCCCCCGTTTCCTTCCCCCTTGTGTTTTCCACGAACTGACCGGGCTCTATTGCCCGGGATGTGGGAATACGCGAGCGGCACACGCCCTGCTCCATGGGGATGTGGCGGGAGCCCTGAGGCAGAACGCCTTCAGTGTCATTGCCCTTCCTTTTTTGGTCTATTTTGTCTGGCGCGCCTGGCTGGGGTGGGTAGCCCCGAAGCTCCGCAAGCCGTTGCCGATCCCAATCCGGCAATGGCACATCGTTGCGGTGGTGACCCTGTTTCTGCTTTTTTTCGTGCTGAGAAATCTCCCCTTTGCGCCCTTCGACTGGCTCGCTCCGGATCCCGTGACGCGGGAGACGGTCGGGTAGGATGTGTGCCTCGTCGAACCGGTCGTTCCCTTAGATCGATCCCGTGGTCTGCAGATCACGGAGGGCGTTTCCAAGGTGTTCGGCGACCATGACTGCGCTCAAGGATTCCCCGGCGATACGAAGGTCGCGTTTCGCCAGTTCGGCGGAACGTCCGAGGAGCCAACTGCCGATGGAGGCGGCGTCGTGGAGATCCTGTCCCTGGGCAACGAGGGCGGCGCAAAGTCCCGTTAGCACATCGCCCATGCCGCCCGAAGCCATGCCTGGATGACCGGTCGTATTGAATTCCAGCGGGCGACCGGGACTGGCCACGATGGTCCGGGCTCCTTTCAGGAGAAGGGTGAGCCCGGTGCGGTCGGCGAAACTGCGGGCGAGCTCGCTGCGATTACCCGAACCGGAACCGGGAACGAGACGGGCCATTTCTCCCGGATGAGGAGTGAGAAGGCGGGCGGGAGGAAGACGTGAGAAGATCTTGGGTTCCCGGGCGAGAAAGTTGAGCGCATCGGCGTCGACGACAACGGGAATCGCCGATGAGGCGAGGAAAGATCCCATGCCTGCTCCGGGTGTCGGACCGAGTCCCGGGCCGACGGCATGGCAAGCGGCGGAGAGAACGCCGATTTCTTCGAAGTTCCGGTAGGTTCGGACCATCACCTCGGGCGGTGCTTTGGAGGCGACGATCGGGTAAATCTCCGAGGGGACGCAGAGGGTGACGAGTCCGGCTCCTCCCCGGGAGGCACCGAGCGCCGAGAGTACGGCCGCCCCCGTGTAGCCCGGGGAACCGGCGGTGATGACAACACGACCGGCGTCCCCCTTGTGCATTCCGAAATCCCTTCGTCGGAGGCGGGGCCGGAGATTGGAGGGAAAAAGAAAACGACGGCTCTCGTCACCCGGGGGCAGGGGGATGTCGAGGGGGATTTCCACGAGGCGACCCACGTGGTGCTCCGCGCCCTCCACGGCAAAACCGGTCTTTGGAGCGGAAATCGTGAGGGTGTAGTCGGCGATCACGGCGTCGGGACCGGCGTGACCGGTGTCGGCATCGAAGCCCGAGGGGAGATCGATGGCGAAGACCGTCGCAAACGCTTCGATACGTCTGGCGTTGAGATCTGCCGCCAGTTGGCGAGCCGATCCTCGCAGGTCGCCCTTCGCCCCGATCCCGACAATTCCGTCGATCAGGACCAATGGGCGAGGCCCGGGACAGCCAGGATCGCCGCCCTGGAGTTCCGCCTCGAACTCGGCGAGCTTCTTGCGGGCGAGAGGGGAGAGACCTTCCGGCCCGTCGGAAAAATAGATCTCCACGATCCATCCGAGACGTTTCAGCCAGCGTCCCACGACGAGGGCGTCGCCGCCATTGTTTCCCTTGCCGCAGTAGAGGGCGGCGCGCGAGGGGGCCGGAAAGACGTCCAACACCGCCGCGGCGCAGAGACGTCCGGCCTCGTCCATCCAGGGCTCGGGATCGCGGTTGGCGAAAAACTCCCGCTCCGCTCCGGCCATCGCGCTGCACGTCACGAGCATGGCCTTTCCCTGGATGAGCGAGTGGTTTCAGCGGCTGAACTGCACCACGGCTCGCGCGATGCTGTCGGCGACGATCTGCCGGTAAAGCGGATCGCACATGGCGCTGCGCTCCTCCTTGTTGCTCACAAAGCCACCCTCAACGAGAACCGCAGGGTGCTTCGTATTTCGAAGCACCGAGAAATTCGCCGTTTTGACGCCTCGGTCGGTCGCGCGGGTGTTTTTGATCAGCTCCTTCTGCACGTAATCGGCTAGTTTCTGTGAACTGGAGGAACGGAAAAACGTTTCGATGCCAAGCGCGGCAGTGCGGTAGCTCGAGTTGAAATGGACGCTCACGAAGATCGCGTTCCGCTGCCGGTTGGCGATCGAGGAACGTTCCGAAAGGGCGATAAATTCATCGCGAGAGCGAGTCATGATCGTCTTGAAGCCCGCCTCCTGGAGACTGCGCTCCAGCCTGCGTGCGACGTCGAGATTGATGTGTTTCTCGTAAACGTAGGAATCGGCTGCACCCAGATCGGCTCCCCCGTGTCCCGGATCGATCACCACGGTCTGAAAAGCCATTCCCGAAACGCTTCCCAAGAGGAAGGCGACGGCGAACAGTACGGGAACCAGGAAGCTCGGTTTCGGTTTCATAAAGCGGTTTGACCCAAAAAGTAAGTTTCCCTGAAGGAAATTTCAAATTAATTGAAAGTTTTTTAAAATTTTCTACGTGTCTTGATAGTATCGGTCATTAAATTTTGGTTCCATCCGGTAAAAAATCAGCGCAGCCAGCGTGCCACTTCCTTGCGGTTTCGTTACCTAACGGGGGAGCGGGCGATTTCTTAGAGGGAAGACCCTCCAGAGGATGCGGTTCACAAGTCGGCGCTCGAGCGATGCTGCCAGTTTGAGAATCCTGACAAAGGAGCCCCTGCCTCCATTGTGAAGACGGGATCTCGGGATCAGAAGCCTTGAAATCGATGGCAGGAGAAGGACGAGGGAAGGAAACTTGGGAAAATTATCCTCGTTTCTGCACTTCGGCGGGGCAACTATCCGGATCTCGCTTAGTCTTTCCGACGTCCGCGCTTCAACGAGAAATCGACATGCCTTATCTCGAACTGGAGAATCTCACCCGCCACTTTGTCCGCCGAGAAGGTTGGCCGGTTCCCCGCAAAACCGTTGTCCGGGCGGTCGATAATGTCTCCCTTTCACTCGAGAAGGGGGAGATCCTCGGACTGGTCGGGGAAAGTGGTTGTGGCAAGTCGACCCTTTCGCGGCTGGTCATGCAATTGTTGCCTCCTACCTCGGGGAGTGTCGTGCTCGAGGGAGAACGACTGGCGGATCTGCCCTCTGACGAGATTCGCAAACGACGACGGGACTTCCAGATGATCTTTCAGGATCCCTACGCCTCCCTGAATCCCCGGATGACGATTTTCAGCACCCTGGCGGAGGCGATCCTCACCCGGCATCCCGAGTTCCGGAAAAACCGAACCGAGCTCGGTGAGTCGGTGGAGGCCCTCATGGCGAGGGTCGGACTCGATTCCCGCTACCTTCGAAAGTATCCCCACGAATTTTCCGGAGGTCAGCGTCAGCGTATCGCGATTGCCCGCGCCCTCGGTCCCGAACCCAAGCTGATTCTCGCGGACGAACCGGTTTCGGCTCTCGATGTGTCGATCCAGTCGCAGATCCTCAACCTTCTGCTCAAGTTGAGGGAAGAACTCGGATTGACCATGATCTTCATTTCGCACGACCTGTCGGTGGTGCGCTATATCG
>JAGRPC010000420.1 GCA_020439925.1 Verrucomicrobiia bacterium
TGCTGGGACACAGGGATGTCTCGACGACGATGATCTACACTCATGTTGCCCGAAACCTGAGTGCCTGCGGGGTCGCGAGTCCCCTCGATCGGATTCCGGGCGGCCAACTCGCTCCCGCCGAGAGGGCACCGGTGCACGGCGCCCCTCCCTGGCCGGTGGCGGCGTAAGCGGGCGGCGGGTTGGTTACCAACCCGCCCTGACGGGACTCACTCGCTCTCCCGGTTCCACGCCTTGCGGGCGGCGCGTTCGAATTTCCGGTGTTCGCGGAGGCGCTGCTCGAGCCGTTGGCGGAGACGGTCCTTCGACGATTCACCCGGCTTTGCCCCTGCCATGCGGATCGCGGTGGCGGTGATGAGTGTCACGAGAGCCTTCACATCGGCGAGGGAAACGAACTCCTCGGCGATTCCGCTGCCGGGCGGGCAGTTGTGGTAATTGCCGAGAAGGACGGAGATCCCCGCGGCGGGAATGCCATAGAGATTCATCGCGGTGGCCTCGCAGGAGCCGCCATCGAGGAGGGCGCGTTGGCACGGGATCTTCGCCCCGGCGGCCGCATCGAGCAGTTCGGCGGTGACGGTGTCGTCAAAGACGCTGCTCCGGTCACCGACGCGGATGACGGGCCCCTTGCCCTGCTCCGCCCCGCCTCGCGGGGCGCTGGTCTCGAGGGAAACGAAGCGGACGCCGGCGGGCAACGGCCAGCGTTTCGCCATCTCGATGGCCCCGACGAATCCGACTTCTTCGGCACGGGTGAAGAGGCCGTAGACGGTGGCCTCGGCCTGCCGTTCCTCGAGATCGGCGAACATCGCGAGGATCGCGGCGCAACCGACGAGGTCGTCGCAGACGCGGGAGGAAACGAGGCCGTCGCGAATCTCGAAGGGCTTCAGTTTCCACATCCCGAAGTCGCCGAACCACTCCACCGGGTGGCTCGCGAGGCGTTCCTCGGGCACTCCTCCGAGAAAAACCGGCTCGCCCTCGTGACGCACCCAGCCGGGATGGTCCATGTGCGCGGCATAGGCGAGCTGCGCCTTCTTCCGTCCGCGCCGGTAGCGGGCGACGAGGTTGCCGAAGGCATCGGCCTCGACGGAAACGTGCGGCATGCCCGCAAGCCGCTCGCGAATAAGCCGCGCGACGTGGTATTCGTGATACGGGGCCGTCGGCGTGGAGAGCACGGCGCGGAGGAGGGAGACGAGGGTGGCGTGGCGCATGGGGGAGGGGGGAGATGGGACCAGAGATATGGGAAATGGGATGGGCGATGGTAACGTAATCGGTGATCGGAGCGCCATTCAATCCCCAATCCCCAATCCCCAATCCCCAAAAACCCCGCTTGCCCCTCCCGCGGGATGCGCGGACTTTCCGGCCCCATGTCTCCCTGGAAGAAAATGCGCTACCGCCTCGAGTGGCTCGGGCTGAAGTGGCTCTATTTTGCCATTCCCTTGCTCCCGCGCCCGGTGGCCCATGCCTTCGGAAACCTCCTTGGCAGCCTCGCCTTTCACCTCGATCGTCGCGGGCACCGCACCGCGATCGAGAACCTCACCCTCATCTTCGGTGATGGGAAAAGCGAAGCGGAGATCCGACGCCTCGCCCGCGACTCCTACCGTTCCTTCGCGCAGACGGTGATCGACCAGTTCTGGAGTGCCCGGCTCCGGGACGACAACTGGGAACGCTACTGCAAACTAGAGGCCGAGGACCTGGAAGCCGTGGAACGCGCCCGCGAGACGGGTGCGATCTGGGTGACGCCGCACTACAGCAACTTCGAATGGATCGCGCTGATCATGGGTTTCCGCGGTTACCGCTTCACGATCGTGGCGCAGGATTTCCGCAATCCGAGCCTGACCGAAACCTACAAGAAGAACCGGGAGCGCTCTGGTCACGAGGTCATCCCCCAGCGCGGGGCGATCATCCGCCTCCTCAAGAATCTCAAGGCGGGAGGCCATGCCGCCTTCCTCCCCGACCTCACGATCAAGCCCTCGAAACCGGCGACGATCATCGAGTGTTTCGGCCGCAAGACCTGCGTCACCGCGATCCACGCCGAGCTGATGAAACGCACCGGCCTGCCCGTGATCCCCGGGATCTGCATCCCGAAACCGGACGGAACCTACCTGCTGAAGGGGTTCAAGCCGCTCGAGTTCGGTCCCGACGACACCGAACACACCATCGCACAGGCCTGCTGGGACATTTTCGAACCCTACATCCGCGAAAATCCGGCGCCGTGGCTCTGGATGTACAAGCACTGGCGTTACCTCCCGGAGAATCCCGGGGTCGCCTACCCGTCCTACGCCTGGCGCAACCCGGACTTCGACGAGGTGCTGGAGCGCGTCGCAGGCACTCGGGGAGACTGAGCGTTGATTCCCCGCCGCCGACCGCTATGGTGAAAGAGGAACCCTTTTCATGAATATCATCATCGTCGGCGCCGGCGAGATCGGCACCCACATCGCCCTCAGTCTCGCGGCGGAAAATCACCGCATCGTCGTGATCGAGGCCGACGAGGTCGTCGCCGGGATCCTTAATTCCCGGATCGACGCTCGGGTCGTCGTCGCGGACGGCACCTCCATCACGACTCTCATCGAGGCCGGCGTGGGGGATTGTGATCTTTTTTTCACACTGACGAGCGACAACAACATCAATCTCGTCTCCGCTTCGGTCGCGAAGCGGCTGGGGGCGAAGAAGACGATCAGCCGCGTGCACCCGGGAATCCAGCGCGAGAGCCTGTTCCTCGACTACGCCGAGCATTTCGGGATCGATTACCTCTTCAGCCCCGAGCGTCTCGCCGCGGTCGAGCTGGCCAAGTATGTCCGCAATCCTCGCGCCTTCATGGTCGAGGAGATCGCGCGCGGGCACGTTGAGATCCAACAGGTCGAGATCCACGAGGAGAGCCCCCTCTGCGGCGTGCCCCTGCGCGAAATCGAATTCCCCGCCCGCGTCCGTGTGGGGGCGATCGCCCGGAACGGCCTGACCATCGTCCCGCGCGCGGGCGACGCGATGCACGCGGGTGACCTCATCACCCTCTTCGGGGAGCCGACGAAGCTGCACGATTTCGTGCCGCGCCTCCGCAACGATGGGGGACGCCCGCAGCAGGCCAACGTCGTGATCTTCGGCGGGAGCGAATACGGATTCTCCCTCGCCCAGACTCTCGAGAGCTGGAACTGCCGCATCCGCATCTTCGAGGAGAGTCCCGAGCGCTGCCAGGAACTGAGCGACCAGCTCACCAACGTCACGATCCTGAACGCCGACGCGACTTCCCTGGCGGAAATGAAGGAGGAACAGATCGGACAGGCCGACTTCTTCATCGCCGTGACCAACGTCGACGAGGACAACGTCATGACCTGCCTGCAGGCCCACAGCCTCGGCACGAAATTCTGCCTGCCGCTCATCCACCGGGCCGACTACGCCGACGCGATGACGAGCTACGGGGAGAAGCTGGGCATTCTCGCCGCGGTGAGCCCTCGCGAAGCCACCCGGAAGGACCTCTCGCGCTTCATCACCTCGGACCGCTTTCACCTCCTCCAGCAGCTCGAAGGAGTCGAACTGATCGAGTCGACGGTGACGGAGCGCTCCACCGTCGTCGGGAAAAAGGTGCGCGACGTGAAGTGGCCGGAAGACTGCGTGCTGGTGGCCCTCCTCAACAGCGTCCGGGGACAGGTGCCGGCAGCCGATGACGAAATCCGGCTGGAGGACAGCCTCTACGCCCTCGTCAAGCCGAAGGCGAAGAAGGAATTCCTCAAGCTCGTCGCTCCCTGATGAATTTCCGCATCATCGCCAAGACCCTCGGTCTGCTCGTGATCCTCGTCGGCCTCGCCATGGGCGTCTGCTGGATCTACGCACGCATCCTCCTGCAACTCGATCCCGCGGCTACGGGAAGCCGGGATGCCTCCTGGTCGCTCGCCATCTCCACCTCCATCACCCTCGGCATCGGCGCGATCCTCTTCCTCGTCGGGAAGGGAGGTTCGAACGAGATCCTCCGTCGTGAGGCGATGGTGATCGTGGGACTGGCGTGGGTCCTCGCCGGGATCTTCGGAGCCCTGCCCTATGTCTTCGGCAACCCGACCCTGGACCCGGCGGGGGCGGTTTTCGAGTCGATCTCGGGCTTCACCACGACGGGATCCTCGGTGATGAGCAACATCGAGTCTTTTCCTCCGGCGATCCTCCTGTGGCGCTCCGTCACCCAATGGCTAGGCGGCATCGGGATCCTCGTGGTCTTCGTGGCCGTCCTCTCCTTCCTCGGAGTCGGAAGCCGTTCCCTCGTGCAACAGGAATCGAGCATCAACCTCTCCGACGCCGGGGCTTCCCGGATCCGCGATGTCGCCTCCTCGCTGCTGAAGGTCTATCTCTTCCTGACCGTCCTCTGCGGGGCGGGTCTCTATGCTTTCGGGATGCCTCCTTTCGAGGCGGTCTGCCACGGCATGACCACCATCGCGACGGGCGGATTCAGCCCGAAGAACGCCAGCATCGCCCACTACCAGAGCCCCGCCATCGAGCTGTGGCTCTCGCTTTTCATGTTTCTCTCCTCGATCGGGTTCATGTTCTACGTTTTCCTCGCGACCCGGCGCTGGACGCGGGTCCGTTCGGAGGAGGAAGGGCGTTATTACCTGCTCCTCGTGACCGGGATGACGCTCGCCATCGCCGCGGATCTCGTTCTCGTGCGCAAGGACGAGTCCTTTCTCCTCGCCCTGCGCGAGGCCGTCTTCAATGTCACCTCGATCAGCTCGACGACCGGCTTCGGCGTCTCGGACTACGACCAGTGGCCGCTCTTCTCGAAGCTGCTCCTCATGCTCCTGATGCTCATCGGAGGATGCGCCGGATCGACCGCAGGCGGGCTGAAGATGAACCGCATCGTCCTCTTCTTCAAGATCACCTTCCGCGAGCTGGTGAAGTCCTATCGCCCGAACCGGGTCTTCCGTCTCAAGCTCAATGGCGTCTCGCCGCCCGAGCAGGTCCTCGTCACGACGCTCTTCATCATCACCCTGGGTCTCGGCATCGCGGGTTTCTCGGTGCTGCTCGTCGCCATGCTCGAACCCGGACTCGACCTCGTCTCGCTGATCGGTGCGGTCTTCGGGACTCTCTGGAACGTGGGCCCGGGCTTCGGCGACGTGGGTCCGACGGACAACTTCTCGGCACTGAAGCCCCCCACTCTCGTGCTCCTGAGCTTCCTCATGATTCTCGGGCGCCTCGAGTTCTTCGCCCTCATCGTCCTCTTCGTTCCCTCGCTCTGGAGGAAATACTGACTCATGGCGGGTTCCGGTCCCTTCCCCGATCTCGCGACCCCGCTCGAGGAAACGGGCCTGCCGAAGCGCGACCGCAAGTTCCTCGATGGACTTGAGAAGCTCGGACTGCACAAGATCGGGGACGCCCTGCTCCATTTTCCCCGCCGCCACGAGGACCGCACCCGTTTCGACCGATTTCCCGAAGGAGGGATGGAACAGCCGGTCTGTCTTCACGTCGTCGTTACCGATTGTCGAAGCCATTTCGGGCGCGGCCGGGGCGGGCGGAGCTTCGAGGCGGTCGTCGAACCCGTCGGCGGCGACCTTCTCGGCAATCGCCTCGTCCTGCGCTGGTTCAACATGCCCTATCTCGCCAAGGTCCTTGCGGTAGGGCGCCGCCTCGTGATCTTCGGACAGCCGAAGGAGAACAAGCGCCGTGTCGTCATCGATCACCCGGACTTCGAGATCGTCGACGACGACGATGCCACCGCCGCCCCGCACATGGGCGGTATCGTGCCCGTCTATCCCCTGGCCGCGGGAGTAGGGCAGAAACCGCTCCGCTCCCTCATCCACCGGCTCCTCGAACTCGTTCCGGACGAGGCGATGCCGGACTGGCTGCCTGCCAGTAAGGACAGGGAACTCAACCGGGCCGCCGCCATCCGGACCCTGCACTATCCCGCGACGATGGCCGATCTCGAACCGGCGCGCCGTCACCTCGCCCTCGAGGAATTCACCGCCCTCCAGCTCGAGCTGCTGCGACGCCGCGCCGAGTTCCGCAAGACCCACATCAGCCCGCAAGGTGGTCCGGGCCTGCTCCTCGACGACTTCCTCGGCCGCCTCCCCTTCATGCCGACCGGCGCCCAGCTTCGCAGCATCGCCGAGATCCGCGACGATCTCGCCCAGCCGGTGCCGATGGCGCGACTGCTCCAGGGGGACGTCGGAGCGGGGAAAACCCTCGTCGCCGCCGCCGCCATCCTCCTCGTCGTGGAGAAGGGCTCGGACGCGGCGCTGATGGCCCCGACCCAGATCCTGGCAGAACAACATTTCCGGACCTTTCGCGACTGGTTCGCCCCGTTGGGGGTGAATGTCAGGCTGCTCACCGGATCGCGCGACGAGTCGGGCGAATTGCCCCTCTTCCGGGCCGCGCAGCCATCCGCAAGACTAGGTAACCTCACCATCGGGACCCACGCCCTCTTTCATGGCCGGGCCGGATTCGAAAACGGCCTCGCCCTCGCCGTCATCGACGAACAGCACAAGTTCGGCGTGGCCCAGCGCGAGGCCCTCGTCGCGCAGGGCGAGGGCGTCTCCGTGCTCGCGATGACCGCCACCCCGATTCCGCGCACCCTCACCCTCGCTTTCTACGGCGACCTCGACGTGTCCCTCCTCGACGAACTTCCCGCCGGGCGCGGCAAGCTCATCACCGGCATACGCCTGACGACCCAGACCGACCAGGCGGCGGCCTTCGTGAAGGAGCAGCTCACCGCCGGGCGCCAGGCCTACGTCGTCTATCCACTCATCGACGAATCCGACAAGCTCGCCGTCGGTGCCGCGACCGCGGCCTTTGCGGACTGGGCCGCGCGCCTCGAGGGACACCGGGTCGGACTCGTCCACGGTCGCATGGGCGCCGACGAAAAGGACGCCGTGATGCGCGAGTTCCGTTCCGGAGCGATCGAGGTCCTCGTGGCGACGACGGTCATCGAGGTCGGGGTCGACGTGTCGAATGCCAACGTGATGCTCATCTATCACGCGGAACGGTTCGGACTCGCCCAGCTCCACCAGCTCCGCGGCCGGATCGGACGCGGCGAGCACAAGAGCTACTGTGTCCTCCTCGTCGATCCCGCGCAGGAGGAGGCGAGGACACGCCTCCGCATCCTCGAGGAAACACGCGACGGCTTCCGCATCGCCGACGAGGATCTCCGACAACGAGGCCCGGGAGAGGTCCTCGGAACGATGCAGAGCGGACTGCCCGACCTGAAATTCGCCGACCTCCTCGGCGACACCCGCCTCGTCGAGGAGGCGCGCCGGATGGCGGAGGCGATCCTCGAAGACGCGGATTCGTAGTTTTCACCCCGAATCGAAGCCGCTAGGATTCTCCATCCGCATGAGATCCCTGCTGCTCCCCTCCCTCCTCTTTCTCCTCTCCGGTGCTGCCGCCGCACCCCGCCCGAACGTGCTCCTCATCCTCGCGGACGATCTCGGCTACTCCGACCTCGGCTGCTACGGCAGTGAGATCGACACGCCCCACCTCGACTCGATCGCGGAGAACGGCCTTCGCTTCACCCAGTTCTACAACACCGCGCGCTGCTGGCCGACCCGGGGCGCTCTCCTCACCGGCTATTATCCCCAGCAGATCCGGCGCGATGCCCTCCCCACGGTTCCCGGAGGAGGAGGCGACCAGAATCAGCGCCCGGCTTGGGCCGAGCTGCTTCCGAAACGACTCAAGGAGGTCGGTTACCGTTCCTATCACACCGGCAAGTGGCACATCGACGGCAAGCCGGTCGCCGAGGGATTCGATCACTCCTACTACCTCCAGGACCAGGGGCGCTTCTTCAATCCCACCAAACATTTCAAGGACGACGAGCCGCTGCCGCCGGTTGAAAAGAACTCGGGATTCTACGGCACCGTCGCCCTCGCCGACCACGCCATCGAGATGCTGAAGGATCATGCCGCGAACCACGCCGATTCTCCCTTTTTCCACTATCTCGCCTTCGCCGCGCCCCACTTTCCCCTCCATGCCCTGCCGGGCGACATCGAACTTTACCAGGATACCTATGCCGAAGGATGGGAAGTCGTCCGCGCTCGGCGCTGGCAGAAGATGCGCCAGCTCGGCCTGCTCGACGGCGAGCTCTCCCGGCCCGAGACCGACCTGGGGCCACCCTATCATTTCCCCGAAGCCTTCAAGATCCTCGGACCCGACGAAATCAACAAGCCGGTCCCGTGGAAAAGCCTGACCGAAGCACAAAAGGCCTTCCAGTCGGGCAAGATGGCGATCCACGCCGCCATGATCCACCGCATGGACCTCGAGATCGGCCGGGTCTTCGATCAGATCAGGGCGATGGGACAGTGGGAGAACACCCTCGTCCTCTTCCTCTCGGACAACGGGGCCAGTGCCGAGATCATGGTGCGCGACGACGGGCACGATCCCACGCTGCCACCCGGCTCCGCGGGCACCTACCTCTGCCTGGGGCCGGGGTGGTCCACGGTGTCGAACACCCCCTTCCGCCGCCACAAGACCTGGACCCACGAAGGAGGGATTTCCACCCCGCTTCTCGCCTCGTGGCCCGCCGGGATCCCCGCACGCGGGGAGATCCGCACCACGCCGGGACACGTCATCGACATGGCCCCGACCCTGCTCGAACTCGCCGGAGCCAAACCACTCGCCGGAGCCCCTCCCCTTCCCGGAAAGAGCCTCGTCCCGGTGTTCGCGAAGGACACGGAACCGCTTCACGAAACTCTCTGGTGGTTCCACGACGGTCACAAGGCGCTTCGCAAAGGGGACTGGAAGGCGGTCGCGCCGAAGGATGAACCGTGGGAACTCTACGACCTCGCCAGCGATCGCGACGAGTCGACCGACCTCTCCGTGGCCCGGGCGGAGAAGCTCCGCGAGCTCGTCGCGGAGTGGGACCGACTCACCGCCGAGTTCACCGTCCTCGCCTCCGCGGATCTTCCCGCCGGTGCCGCGCCGGCGAAGGGGAAAGGAAAAGGG
>JAGRPC010000421.1 GCA_020439925.1 Verrucomicrobiia bacterium
TCTGTCTATCGCAGGACTGCGGCGGGGGCCGCGCCCGTTGCCGTCGCCGGTTATTCCGGAGGCACGGTAAGAAGCATCGTCGCGGATCCGGAGGATCACGATCACCTTTTCGCGGCGGACAACAACCAGGTCTTCCGAAGTACGGACGGGGGAACTACCTTCACCGACATCACCGGGGATATTCCCTCCGCCTCGAGGGATTTTCGGAGTCTCGAGTTTATCAGGAGGGGCGCAACGTGGGCGGTCCTCGTCGGGACCGTTCGCGGCATTTTTGCCGCACGGCACGACGCAGTGACCGACTGGGCGAGTGTGGGATCGGGATTTCCCAACGTCTATGTCTGGGACATGGACTACGACGAAGAGGACGAGGTTCTCGTCGTGAGCACTTTGGGCCGCGGAGTTTGGAAGCTGGAAAATGCGGCAGACATCACAAGCCTGCAGACCCAGAATATCACTTTCGGCCCGATCTCCGATCAACTGACGACCGACTCCTTGATCCTTTCGGCAACGGGAGGCGATTCGGGAAACCCGGTGACTTTTGCCGTGACCTCCGGACCGGCCACCATTACGGGCGGCAACCAGGTGAGCTTCACTGGCGCGGGGAGCGTCACCATAACCGCCTCACAGGCGGGGAATGCATCTTACCAGGCTGCCCCCGATGTGCCGGTGACTTTCCAGGTCACGAAGGCTCCGGCGACCATCATGTTGCAGTCGCTCTCCCAGACCTTCGACGGCAGTCCCCGCACGGTCACCTACACGACCACACCGCCGGATCTCCCGGTGATTCTGACTTATGCAGGTTCGTCCTCACCGCCGACCGATGCGGGAAACTACGCGATCGTCGCAGTAATCAACGACGCCATTTACCAGGGGACGGAATCGGGAACGCTGGTGGTGGACAAGGCGGTTCCGGAAATCAACCTGTCGGGCTTATCCCAGTCTTTCGACGGGACTCCGCGCGAGGTGGGCGTGGCGACCACGCCTCCGGGACTGCCTTACACCCTGACCTACGATGGCCAGGCGGCGGCGCCCACGGCGGTGGGTAGCTACGCGGTCGTCGCCGCCGTGAACACCACGAACTATTCGGGCTCTGCGATGGGCACGCTGGTGATAGGCAAAGCGGCGCAGATGATCGACTTCGCCCAGATCCCGCCATTGTTTGCAAACGAGACCTACAACCTGATGGCGACGGGAGGGGCATCCGGAAACCCGGTGCTCTTCGAGGTTACGGAGGGGCCCGCCGAGCTTGTTGGAGGCAATCAACTCGTCTTCTCGGGAACGGGCGAGGTCAGTGTCAGGGCGACGCAGGCGGGAAACGCGAATTTCCTCGACGCCGTTCCCGTGGTCCGTTCGTTTTTTGTCTCGCGTTTTCCCGCGACGGTGACGCTCTCGAATCTTACGCAGACCTACGACGGGTCTCCGCGGTTGGTCACCGCGATCACTTCTCCCGAGGGACTCGCGGTAAACCTGACCTACGACGGCGAGGTCGAGGGGCCGGTGGAACCGGGATCCTACCGTGTGCTCGCGGTGATTGACGAAGCGTTCTACGAGGGAGACGCGGGTGGCTTTCTCGTGATCTCGAAAGCACCCCAGACCATCGATTTCCCGGCGATTGCGGACCAGATCGCGACGGCGATGGTCACCCTGACCGCCATGGGGGGGGCTTCCGGAAACGCCGTGAACTTTGAGGTTGTGGATGGACCAGGCGAAATCACCGGAGTAAACCAGCTTTCTTTCACCGGAGCCGGTGTGGTGACGGTGCGGGCTCTGCAGGTGGGCGATTCCAGATATCTCGACGCGACTCCCGTCGAGCGGACCGTCACGGTGGAGAAGGCTTCCGCATCGCTCACGCTCGGCGATCTTTCACCGACTTACGACGGCTTGCCGAAGGAACCCTCTGCCACGACCAATCCACCGGGGCTCTCCGTGACCTACACGTTTGACGGCTCCTCCACGGCACCGAGCGATGCGGGAACCTACGCCATCGTCGCCTCGATCAGCGATGCACGCTATGAGGGAAGCACCTCGGGCAGCCTCACGATCGGGAAGGCTTCCCAGGTTATCGATTTCCCTGCACCCGGTGATCAGCTGGCGAATGCGTCACTGCCCCTCGTGGCGAACGGGGGAGGGTCGGGCAATCCGGTGACGTTCGCCGTCACGTCGGGCCCTGCCGCGCTTGGGGAGGGGAATGTACTCACCTTTTCCGGCGCCGGCACGGTGGTGATCACGGCATCGCAGATCGGGGGGGTGAACCATTTCTCTGCTCCCGACTTGGTCCGGCAGTTCGACGTGTCCAAGGCGACCGCCACGATTCTGCTTTCGGCCCTGCGCCAGGTGGAGGACGGCAGCCCCCGTGAGGTGATCGTGGAGACCGAACCTCCCGGGCTCGCTTCGGTGGTGACCTACGATGGCTCCGAGATTGCCCCGTTCGCCGCAGGCAGCTACGAAGTGGTCGTCATTCTCGATGATCCCATCTACGGGGGGATGGTAGAGGCGAACCTGGTTGTCGACGAACCCGGCGGCATGCTGCTCGTTCCGGGCGGAGAACTTCCTGCCCTTTCCTCGCTGGGTGCCTTGTCTCCGTTGACCTTCCAGATGTCCCGTCACGAAGTCAGTTGGGGATTCTGGCGTATGGTGAGGGACTGGGCAGCGGCGAACGGCTACGACATCGGCAGTGCGGGCTCCGGTTGCGGGGACGATCACCCGGTGCGTGGCATCAACTGGTATGAGGCAGTGAAGTGGTGCAATGCCTTGACCGAGCGGGAAAATGCGCTTTCCGGAGTTGGGCTGGTTCCCGTTTATTCGGTGGGAGGTTCCGTCTATCGAACGGGAGAACCGGTCGATCCGGCCATGGTGAGCGGCGATTTTGAGGCAGGAGGTTACCGGCTTCCGACCGGATCCGAGTGGGAGTATGCCGCTCGCGGGGGCGAGGGAGCGGGTCTCGCCACTTTTCCCGGCGGCAACGATCTGGAATCACTGGGGTGGTTTTCCGGGAATTCATCCGGTGCGCTTTGCGATCTGTCCAACGGGCGTGGCACCTGGCCGGTCGGGCGAAAACTCCCGGCGCTGATCGGATTTCATGATCTGGCGGGCAACGTTGCGGAGTGGAACTGGTCGGAGGATCCGGGAAATGCCGGCTCGAGACTGGTGCTGGGAGGTTCGTGGGATGAGGCATCGTCGGCTGCCGAACTGGGGGCTTTGCAAGCGGCGGCGCCCACGCAGCGCTCGGATCGCTTCGGTTTGAGAATGGCGAGGTCGATCTCGGCAGCCCTGGCCCCCGCCCTCGATGGCGCCTCTCTCTCCTGGGAATCGGGGACGTCGCGTCCTTGGCTGGCTCAGACCGCGGTCACTTCCGACGGCGTCGATGCGGCGGCCAGCGGTGCTTTGCCGGAGGGTGGGGATACCTGGATCGAAACGCCTCTTACGGGTCCGGGGAACCTCGATTTTCGTTGGAAGATCGATCTGCCGACCGGATCGGGAGAACTCGAAGTTTCGCTCGATGGAAACGTGGTCGAGACGATCCAGGGCGATAGCGGTTGGGTTTCGAAGCGTTTTTATGTGCCGTCCGGATCAGGGACAGTGAGATGGACCTACCGGCGATCCGTTCCCGCGGGGGAGACCCCGGATCCGGTCGGGACCGGGGCCTGGCTTGACGAGGTGGCCTTCACCGCCGCAGTCGTGCCCGTGCTGACAACCGCCGTCGTTTCCGACATCGGAGAGAACGGTGCCATGGCGGGAGGAGAAGTGAGCGACGACGGCGGCTCGCCGGTTTCGGAAAAGGGTGTGGTCATCGGTGGTTCGAGTGGGCCCGACCTCGAGAATGCCGAGGGGTTTGCCCTTGGTTCCGGTGGCAACGACCCTTTCACGATTCCCGTGTCCGGTCTTTCCGCGGGCACGACCTATTTTGCGAGGGCTTTTGCCACCAACGAAGCCGGCACGGGATATGGAGAAGAGGTCTATTTCACCACCGACGAAGTCATCGGCCAGATCGACGGCGTGGTGATGCGGCAACGGATCATCCTGAATGGAGACCGTCAGGTTCTGCACTTCACTCTCTCAGGTCCGCGATTTGTCAGCTTGGGCACGACGGGAGGCGACGACCTCGTTGCGGAAATTTTCGATGATTCCGGGAACCTCGTAACGTCGAGTTCGGGCTCCGGGGAGATCGATCATCTCGTTCTTCTTTATGCCGGCGATTATGAATTGCACCTCGTGAATCCCCGGGTTCAAGGCGGAACTTCGCGGAATGTCGACCTGACCATCGACGCTGGCGATCTCGCCGAAACGTTTCCCGATCTTTCCTTTGGAGCCTCGCCTGCCTCGCTCAGCGGTAGTGGAGAGTATGCCCCCACGCTCCAGGGGGTGACTCGGATTTCACGCCGGACCAAAGCAGTGGCAGGCTATTTTTCGGTCGCGAACCGGGGCGATCTTCCCGACCGGCTTCACCTGAGTGGGACGGGAGGAAACAGTCTCTTCGCCGTCTCCTATTACGATTCCGTCGGCAACATCACGGCTGCGATGCGGGCCGGCACCTACGAGACCTCTGAAATGGACGGGGATTCGCCGGATCTTGCGCTCCGTTCGGTCGTCGTGCCCAACAAGCGCAAGCTGACCAAAAAGAAGGGGAGAAAGACGATCATCCTCAAGAAGGGGTTTGCGGCGAGGATACGAGCCGAATCCGGTTTCGATTCCTCGATCTTCGACGAAGGGTTGATGCGGGTGTTGACCCGTTGAGCCTGCCTTTTCTTCGATGCTGATTCTCAGAGATTTGAGAATTACCAGCTTTGAATAATTTTGAGCCTCCCTGATCGATTTCTCTTTCCTTGACTAGGAGATTTTTCTAAATTTCCATAATTTTGAATTTGGGTCTGGCTTGGCAGCGATGTGTCCTGGCCTTTTTTGGTAATGAAATCAGGAAATCGACGCGTCACGTTTTGGAGGGTTCTGTCAGGTCCTCTCCTGGTTCTGTTGCTCTTGACTGGACTTCTCTGGATGCGCTCGTCGGGAATGCGCGACGGAAGGAGCGAGGGTGAGAATCGCGCCGGGGAACAGGTCCGTGGCTCCGCGGATTCAGGAGACAAAGAGAACGAAAACGTTCTGAAGTCGGCGGATCCTGCGGCATCTCCCGTCGCGTTTTCGCTTCCTCCCGCTCCGCGGCAAGTCGACAAGGCGTTCGCCCGCATTGGCGAACCCGCTGGAACCCTGCCGTTTCCGCGGGGCAGGAACCAGGAGCGCCGATTCCATGAGCCGGTGACCCGCGCGCTTCCCGAGTCAGCCCGGGATGGCGAATTCGTGGCACTGGCGATGAGTCCCTCCGACGGACGTGTCGACCTTCTTCCCGAGGAGATCGACGTCCACACCAAGGAGGCTCGTCGCATGGTGTTTGACCGCTCGTCGCTCGAGTCCATCGTGGCGGGCCGGACGGCGCGGATGAAGGTGCCGCTTCCCGATGGATCGGCACTCGATCTCGTTTTCCAGACGGTGCTCGACCGTGGCGGCATGACCCAGACCCTCCAGGGGGAAGTCGAGGGGGAACCACAGAAGAGCGTGGCGCAGTTTGTTTATCACGACGGCATCGTTCACGGTTCGGTGTCGCGTTATCATATCGACCGGCATTACGAATACCGCATCCTGTCGTCCGGCCACCTCATGGTGCGGGAACTGGATTCGGCGACCATGACCGCCGATTGCGGAGGCAGTCCAGTTGCTTCGGAGCCAGCGGCACCGGAGTTGGCGGGAGGGGAGGCTGCTGCCGCCGAAGGCGAAGCATCGGCTCCGGACACGGCGGGTTACACGACCATCGATCTGGTCGTGGGATATGACAAGGCGGCACGAGCCGCGGATGGCGGGGTTTCCCAGATGGAAGCTCGCATTCTTGATTCCGTCGACCGAATGAACACGGCGTTCGTTAACAGCCTGGTGACTCAGACTGAAGTCATGTTGCTCGGGACGATTGAGGATCCGGACTATACCTATCCGGGAGGGGTCTCCGGAGACATGGGGTCGGCGGACGAATTGGGCGATCTGAACAGTACGGGATCGACTAACCCTGAACTCAACACGGTCTCCGACTATGCCAATGCGCTTGGGGCTGACTTGAAATCGTTCGTGCTGAGAGACACCGATGGCTCAGCCGGCATCGCTTACCTCCCGGGAACCAGTTCGGTGACCGCGCGTACTTACATGACTCCGACGCGTATCACCTTCGCGCATGAACTGGGCCACAACATTGGAGCTCGGCACTCCTGGGGGGATTCGAGTGGAGACGCTTCCAAGACGGCCAGCAACTACGGTTGGCGTCTCGCTCCTGCCGGACAGACTCGGGTGCGCACGATCATGGCCTACGACTGGGGATGGGGGAGCGGACAGCGTATTCCCTACTACGCGAACCCGGCAGTCACCTATCAGGGGGCCCGGACCGGACAAGTCAACGGTTACAACGCCACGGGAGACGCCCTTTCCGATTCCCGCTATGTCTCAGGAGGGCTGGAAGGAACCCACGGAGCCGGCTTCGACGGAAGCAATCCGTCACTCGGGGCGAGAAATGCTTCGACGATTCTTTCTCAGGCTCCGTCTCGTGCAAGCCAGCGCACCCGCACTTCCTTCCAACTGGTCACTCCGGCCGGGGGAGTCACCTGGATGCCTGGGCAGACCCGCGAGATCTACTGGACCGGGGGCGACTACGACGACACCGTCACGATCAGCCTCTACAAGTCGGGGGTGTTCCAGAGCCAACTCGCCTCGGGCCTGCGAGGGGATCAGCGGAAGTTCTCGTGGATTATTCCGGCCGGCATTACCCAGGGCGGCAACTATCTGGTCCGCGTCACCCGGAACGGCAGCCTCAACGCGGACAGCGGACTCTTCACGATCGGAAGCGACGATCCTCTGCCGCAGACGATCACCTTCAACAACATCCCGAACAAGCTCACCACCGACACCGTGATTCTCTCGGCGACGGGCGGCGGATCGGGCAATCCGGTGACCTTTGCGGTGACTTCGGGACCGGGCGTGATCACAAACGGGACGACGCTCAACTTCACCACCTCTGGCACCGTCGAGGTGACCGCCTCGCAGGCGGGCAACGCCGAATACCTGGCGGCGACGCCGGTGACGCGTTCGATCGTGGTGACCAAAGCGACCGCGACCGTGACACTCGGTTCACTCTCACACGTCTACAACGGTTCCGGGAAATCGGCCAGCACCTCGACGAATCCGGGCGGGCTCGGAGTCAGTGTCACCTACAACGGCTCGTCGACACCTCCGATCAACGCGGGCAGCTACAGCGTGGCGGCAACGATCAATGACTTGATTTACCAAGGCAGTACCAGCGGCACCCTCGTCATTTCCAAGGCTACCGCAAGCGTCACGCTTTCCAGCCTCAATCAGGTCTACAACGGTCTCGTTCGTGCCGCCTCCGTTACCACGACTCCTGGAGGGCTCACCGTAAACCTGAGCTACAACGGACTCCCCAGCGCCCCAATCTCGGCAGGTTCCTACGCCGTCGTCGCGACCGTCAACCATGCAAACTACGTCGGCACCTCAAGTGGAACGCTGGTGGTTGCGAAGGCTCCCCAGACGATCGCTTTTTCGCTTCCTCCGGGCGTGGTCGCCACCCAGACCGTGACCCTCTCGGCATCCGGAGGCAGCTCCGGAAACCCCGTGGTTTACTCCGTGACCCAGGGGCCTGGTCAAATCACGGGAGGCAACCAGCTCTCGTTCACCGGGGCTGGCGAGGTCAGGGTGACGGCTTCCCAGGTTGGAAATTCGAACTACTTCGACGCTACTCCTGTTGAGGCGAGTCTCGACGTCACGAAGGCAGCGGCCACGGTTGCGCTTTCCGGATTGCAACAGGTCTACAATGGAAATCCTCGCCCGGTCACGGTTGAGACGACTCCCGAAGATTTGCCTGTCTCCGTTACCTATGACGGTGCCGCGACGGTGCCGGTGGCCGCCGGAACCTACGCGGTGGTCGCGACGGTTTCGGATCCCCGCTACGAAGGAAGTTCGTCGGACGACCTGGTGGTCGAGAAGGCGGTCGCGGAAGTGACCTTGTCCGATCTTTCCCAGACCTACGACGGTGGCCCGAGAACCGCGACGGTGACGACGGTTCCGGAGGGTCTCGGAGTCGAGGTGACCTACAACGGATCGACGACTCCTCCAGTGAATGCGGGAACCTATTCCGTGGTCGCGACGGTGCAGAATGCTTCCTACACGGGGAGCACGAACGGGACCCTGATCGTCGGGAAGGGGAGTCAAGTCATCGGCTTTGATCCGATCTCCGACAAGTTTGCGACGGACACGGTGCTGCTGATGGCGACCGGTGGCAGTTCTGGCAATCCAGTCGTTTTCCAGGTCACCGAGGGACCGGCGACGATCAGTGGTGGGACCAGCCTGACTTTCCAGGGCGAGGGAGAGGTGAGTGTCCGGGCGACCCAGGCGGGCAATGCCAACTACCTCGACGCCACGGCGGTGGTGCGTTCGTTTTTTGTCACCCGGTTCCCCGCTACGGTCACCATCTCGAACCTAAACCAGCCCTATGATGGCACGCCGCGCCCGGTGACGATTTCCACCTCGCCCGAGGGACTGATGGTGAACGTCACCTATGCGGGTTCGCCGAATCCACCCACCGTTCCCGGGTCCTACTTTGTTCTCGCGGTGATCGATGAACCCTATCACCAGGGCGACAAGGGAGGCTTTCTCGTGATTTCCAAAGGAACGCAGACGATCGATTTTCCCGTGGTTCCCGATCAGACGGCGACCGCCACGGTGAATCTGTCGGCCACGGGAGGGGCCTCGGGGCAAGCGGTGGTCTTCGAGGTGGTCAGTGGTCCTGCCGAACTGCAGGGAAATCAGCTGACCTTTTCCGGCGCGGGTTCCGTGACGGTCCGGGCGACCCAGGCTGGTGACGATCTCTACGACGCCGCGACTCCGGTCGACCGGACTTTTACGGTCTCAAAGGCGGCGGCGACGATCCAGCTCAGCAATCTTGTCCAGACCTACGACGGGTTGCCGAAAGTTCCCGAGGCGAGCACGGTTCCGCCGGGTCTCGCCGTGTCCTTCACTTACGATGGATCGTCCGATGCGCCCACCGGAGCCGGCGACTACGAGGTGAATGCGGTCATCGCCGATCCCCGGTACGAGGGTAGCGAGGCGGGAACGCTGTCGGTGGCCAAGGCCTCCCAGACTCTCGAGTTCAATCCTCCCGCATCCGCTCTGGCCACCGAAGTGATCGCCCTCTCGGCAAGCGGAGGAGGTTCGACCTCGCCGATAGGATTTGAAGTCATGTCAGGCCCGGCATCGATTCAGAACGGGAATTCGCTCGTTTTTTCCGGCGCGGGCGAAGTGACGGTGAGTGCCAACCGTCCCGGTGACTCGAATCACGAGCCAGCCCTGGCGGTTTCCCGAACGATCGAAGTCAGCAAGGCCGCCGTGGGGTCCATTCTCCTGGACCGGCTCCAGCAGGTTTTCGACGGAACGGCCCGCG
>JAGRPC010000422.1 GCA_020439925.1 Verrucomicrobiia bacterium
GCCGGCACGTTCGGCGGCAGGTGGATCTTGTAGGTCTTGCTGCCGTCGAGGGCGTTGTCGTCCTTGTCGAGGTAAGCGATCAGATATTGGGAGCCCACTCCCACATTTCTCGCGGCCATGGCGGGGGTGATCCCGGTGGCATAGAAGTGCATATAAATGCGGGCGTCATGGAAGATGCCGCCATTGACCAGGAAATCGTAGGCACCGCCCGGCATCGGATTGGTCCAGACCCGTTCACCGGGATAAACGTAGAACCGCTGGTCCCGCGGACGCGCCGTGAGAGCCTGGGCGGTCACCGAACCCACCTTGGCCGCCTCGATGAGGATCTTCTTCATGCGCGCGTCGGGTTTGAACTCCTTGCCCTTCTCGATGCCGATCGCCGCGAGCATCCCGCGGACCTCGGGGCTGATGCCATCGGTCGGCTCCGCCTGGATGGTGGAGTTGACCTCCTCCCAGTAGCCGTAGTCCATGCGGTGGATCGTGTTGTGCTCGGTGCCCGACACGTTGATGAAATTCATCTTGGGCGGGTTGTCCTTTTGGGAGAGCGGATACATGCGGAACATCGACTTGGTCGCCTCCACGGCCGGCTTCGTCGAGCCATCCACCTGGAAGCCGCGCCAGATGACCCAGTTGCCGAAGGTCCTGGTCTTTGCCACGTGGTATCCTTCCGGCAGGTCGCCCTTGTAGCCGGGAGGCACGAGCAGGAACTTCCCACCCTGACCCTTGTCGGGTCCCGCGTTGCCGAAGTCGGCCACATACTGGAACCAGGCGTCGTCGATGATCCCCAGGACTTTTGGCGGCGTCTCGATCACCATCGGTTCGTCGCCCAGCTCGCACCAGATACCCTGATAAATCGACACCGTGTTCGGCGTGAGCCACAGTGACTTGGAGTCCATCAGCTCCTGGAACTGGAACGCCACCTTGTTCGGCTCACCCAAGGAACGCATGCCCGTCTCCATCGCCGCCATCGAGGCGATCGGCAGAGTCGCGAGGAAGGCCTCGGTCGCGCGGCGCAGGTCGAGGTCGTCGTAGATCTTCTGCGTGGTTTCCTTGTCGGGAACGGCATCGAAGGAGGTCAGCGTGCCCAGGTGCGTCTCCAGCTTGTTGGGCGTCTCGATCCCTTCCGGAATCGGCGTGGTCATCTTCATCTTCGGCGGCTCCGCAAAAGCACTCGCGGCAAGCAGGCCGACAAGCGCTGCTGTAGTCGAGTGGGTGATGGATGTACTCTTCATAAGGTCGTCCCGAGTGGTGTTGGTGTGATTACTCAACCGGCTGCGCGGCGGGGAACTTCCAGGTGCCGTCGATGATCTCTTTGCGCGGCTGATACATCCTGACGATGTAGTTCCAGCCTGGCGTGATCGGCAGGTAGTTCGGCTGGGAAGGATCGCCCCCGAAATGGATCGTCACGAAACCGTCTGGATCCTTTTTCGCGGTGACGTTGTTGATGGAGTAAGCATCCAGGTCGTTCTTCTCCATAAACCCGTCCTTGTTGTAGACCGTTACGGACGCAAAACCGTCCACTGGCACTTTCTCCGTGATCTTCAACACGTATGGCGTCTTCCCATCGTTCTTCTCCGGCACGACATTCTCATAAGCGGCAGCCTCCTTGGGATTTCCTCCCCAGCCGTAGGCGGTTCCGAGGAGATGATATAGAGGGTTGAGCTTCGTCTTGTCGCCGAAATAGGCCGACGTGTCGGTGCGCGTGGCGGCAAGCACGTTGATCGCATCGCGGACCTTCTTCAGCGAGGCCTCGTCCCAATCGGGAATCTCGAATGTCCCGTTGGCTTTCTGCTTTGCCACCAGCTTGTCCTGAAGGGCGTTGGCCACCTTGACGTCCTCGGGGTTGGTCGGGTCAACGAAGGTGCGGAAGATGAAGATAACGTAACGGGTTCCAATCTGGTCTCTCGTGAAGGTGAAATCGCCCGAGCCATGTTCCACCGGAAGCATCGAGTGATCCTGGTTGATCACGAGCATCGACTGGAAGCGTCCCCCACCGTCCGGTTTGACGACGGTCACCGGACCCGCATCAAGGTCAAAAACACCCACCGAGTACAGCGTGTCACGGTTCATGCGGATGACGTCCTGCTTGTCAATCGGCGTGGGCATCCGGATGTGCAGGAACTTGCCCAAGGCACCCTGCTCGACATAACGGTCGAGCGTCAAGTCGGTCTCGGCGCGAACGAAGTTGTCGACGGTGACGGTTTCGGCGGCACGCAGCGTGCCCAGCGAAAGGACGAGGACGGCAAACAATGAATTGAGCGTGGTTTTCATCGGATTGATGGTTGGCAGAGGTTTATCGAAGTCTTTCCACATCAGGAAGGGTCCAGGTTTTCTCAAATCGAGCCTTGTCCGGTCCATAGGATCGGTATCTGGAGCAGGGCCTGCCCTAGTAAAACCGGAAACCCGGGGGAAGATTCAAATGCTTCGACTTGTGATTTCGCGCCACGCCCGTTCCAATTCCGCGATGCCATACGCGGCGCCTCAGGGCCTCATGATGGTGAATCCCGCCGCCGACCGGGTCTCCGGAGTGCTGGCCTCGGGCGTGGTCAAAAGGATGGTTCCGGGCTGGGCCAGTTCGTAGATGAGTTTCCCGAACTCGTCCGGAATCTGCAGCCGGGACCGGAGTTCCTGCACGGCATTGCCGTGCGAACCACCGTCCAGGGCCAGCGTCGTCCAGGGACGGGCCGGCTTCCCGCGCACCAGGTTCATCACTCCCTTCTCGACCCCTTCCAGCATCAGGAAAACCCCGGCGGGAATCGGCAGGTCGGGGCGCTCGATGTGCACCGGACTCTGGCCGATCAGGACGCCGTTGCGATAGACATAGAGAGTGCGGTCCTGGCCGCTGAGCAGAAAATTGACCGGCCCCTCCGGACTGCGCTTGGGATCCCACATCGTCTTGCCCAGGAACTGGGCGGCCGGACGCGAGCCGGGCTCCACATTGGAGGACAACAGGATGGTCGCCGGTTTCGAGGAGGCCGAGGGAGCGGCCGCCTTCTTCGTGACCACCACCGTGCCGCCCATCTCGGTGATTCCGAAAAGCTTGGCCGAAAACTCCATCGGCAGCCGGACACAACCGTGCGAGGCCGGATAGCCCGGCAGTTCCCCCGCGTGCATGGCAATCCCCGACCAGGTGAGGCGCTGCATGTTGGGCATCTTCGCCCCCTTGTAGATGCTCGACTCGTGATCCTGGTTCTTCTGGAGAATGGTGAACACCCCCGTCGGCGTGTCGTGTCCCGGCGCTCCCGTGCTGACCGTCGAACGGGCGATCAACACCGCGTTGCGATACACATAGGCGACCTGGTCGTCGATGCTGACCACGATCAGCAGCGGTCCCGAGGGCGAACGCTCGGGATGCCACTCGAACTGCCCCGGAGCCAGCGCCGTTTGTTCCGAGGGAGCGGCCTCCTTCGTCTTTTTCCGAAAGAGCTGGGCCTCACAGGAGAGGTGACCGGCGAAGATCACCGAAAGGGCCATCAGGACGGGGCGAAAGCAGGGACCGGTTTTCATGGGGGAACAGGATGAGTCATCGGAAGGCGCCGGGGACACCTGTCGCCGGCGCGGATGCCTCGCAGGCTATCACATCCCGGCAATCCCGTAACCCCCTCACTGCTGGTTTTGGCTTGTGATTTCACGCCAGATCCTCCATCCTCGGCCCCCAACTCTCGCTGAAACCGTCATGAGAGTTCATCTCACCCGCGCTGCGACCTTTTCGCCCTTTTGCCGCTTCCTCGAGGCCGGTGAGATCGACGTGTCCCGGCGCCTCACCTCCATCGGCATCTCGCCCGACCTGCTCGAGGATCCCGAGCAACTGGTCCCCCTCCGGCCCTGCTGTCGCTTCGTCAATCACGTCAAAGGCCACGAGGGCATCGAGGACCTCGGGATCGTGGTGGGCAGCCAGAATTCCCTCGTCGATTTTGGCCTGTTCGGTCTGGTGATGCGCCAGTCGCTGACCCTCAAGGATCTCATCGAAAAGTTCATCCAGTGGCTGCCCCTGGTCGATTCCGGAGTCAGGGCCTGGATGGAACCGGCGGGAACCCCGGACGCCGTCCGGATCTGCCTCAATCACGACATCGATCTGGCCCGGGCCCTCATCAACGAGTATGCCCTCATCGTGCTGATCGACGGCATCCGCATGGCGGCCGGGCCCGAATGGCGACCCACCACCGTCTGGATGGACCGGCAGGACCCCGGCTCCCTCCAGCGTCGGTTCGAGGCCCTCTCCGAGGCCACCATCCATCGCGAATCAGACTGGGCCGGCATTCTCCTTCCCACCCACCTGTTGGGACTCCCGATCCGGCGCGATCGCCAGGAACGGAACGCGGGAGGCGAGGTCACCAATCAACTGGCGTCGACCGCGCCCCCCGAGGATCTGGTCGGATCGATCATCTTTGCCATCCGCCACGGCCTCGTCGATCACGCCCTCTCCCTCGACGAGATCGCCGACCTGACGGGCACCAGCGGGCGGACCATCCAGAGGACCCTTTTCTCCCTGGGGACCAGCTATCGGGAACTGCTCGACCGGGTCCGATTCGAGGAAGCCACCACGCTGCTCCGCGACTCCCGCCACCACATCACCGAAATCGCCTACCATCTCGGCTACACCGAACCGGCGAATTTCACCCACGCCTTCCGGCGTTGGACCGGCCACTCCCCCGCCACCTACCGGCGCCAGGCGCTTCAGGTCGCCAGTTGAGGACCCGTCTCCTTCCGAGTCCTCATTTCAATTCGATGGTCATCTCTCGGATCTTACCGGTAAATCGAGTTTCTTCGGGGCCGTTACCGTTTCCCTGTGCGACGGATGTTTGGTTCTCATGTCCGCCATCGGCGGTTACTTCTGCTCCACGGTCACCTGGATGATCTTCCCGGTGAAGGCGCTCGGCAGATTCGGCTGGTAGTCCTTCGAGACGTTCGTCTCGGCGTCAATGCCCACGTCCGCGCCTTCATCGCCGGAGAAGGCGAAAGGCTCGGTTTTCGGAATGTGCCCCTCGGCAATTTTCGTCCCGTCAATGCTGAGGACAGACTTGCCGCCGGTGCCGGGCTTCTTTTCATCCGGGATGAACTCGTAGTGGATCGTATGTTTGCCGGCCGTGAGCGGCGCGTCGGCACCGATGTTCGTGTGCTCCAGAGCGAACCAGTTGTATTCATGGCGCGGCTTGCCGTCCTTCAGATAGAGCGTCCAGCCGCCGAAGTAGCCGGCCTGCGCGATGATGACGCCGTTTGCCTTGTCGTCGGACACTTCGACCTCGGCGGTGATGGTGTGGTGCCGGCCTTTCACGTTGATGAAGGCGTTCTCCATCATTCCCGTCATGCCGGGATAGACAGTGAGCGACTTGCGTCCGCCGAGCAGGTCGGGTCGTCCGGCGATCTCCGGGTCGAAACGTTCGCTGCGGCGGTCGTCGATCGGCAGCACGTGGTTGCGGATCGCTTCCTTCTCAAACACGGCCTGCAGTTCCTTGAGCTTCTCCGGGTTCTTCGCGGCGAGGTTGTCCGCCTCACTGAAGTCTTCATCCACATGGTAAAGCTCCCACACATCGTCTTTGAGCGGCGGATTTTCCGCCAGTAGCCACGGGATCGAGTGCCGTGTGCAGGCGACCCAGCCGTCGTGGTAGATCGCGCGGTTGGCGAACATTTCGAAATACTGCGTCTTCCGCCGATCCGCCGCCTTCGCATCGTCGGTCGAGTAGAGCATCGAGACCCCGTCCATGGGGCGCTGATTGATGCCGTTGACCACCTTCGGCTGCGGAATCCCCGCCGCTTCGAGCGCGGTCGGCGCGACATCGATGACATGGTGAAACTGGCTCCGGATCTCGCCCTTCGCCTTCACGCCTTTCGGCCAGTGCAGTACCATGCCATTGCGTGTGCCACCGAAGTGGCTGGCGACCTGTTTCGTCCACTGGAAGGGCGAATTCGTCGCCCATGCCCAGCCGATGGCGAAGTGCGGGAAGGTCGTCGGATCGCCCCAGTTTTCGATGTGGCCCATCATCTGATCCGCTTTCCCAACGATGCCGTTGAGCGCCATCATCTCGTTGTAGGTGCCCTCGGGGCCACCCTCGGCGCTGGAGCCGTTGTCCCCGACAATGTAGAAAAACAGCGTGTTCTCCAGCGCGCCGAGTTTATCAAGCTGCGCGACGAGACGGCCGACTTCGTTGTC
>JAGRPC010000423.1 GCA_020439925.1 Verrucomicrobiia bacterium
CGCAGGCCGCGGAGCTCGAGGGAGAGGGCGGTGGCGCCGCGGCGGGTCACCATCAGCTGGATCTGGCGCAGGTGGCGGGGATCAATCCTCGGGGTGCCGTCGGGCCAGGTCTGGCGGAGATCGCAGGAAAGGGTGCGGCTCTCGCCGGGGGCGAGGGTGGTCGCGGCGGGCACGGCGTCCCACCCGCGGGCGCCGACGACCCAGAGGAGGATCTCGGCAGGGGCGTCCCCGGTGTTCGCGAGGACGGCCTCGACGGCGGCGTGGCGCGAGAGATCGAGTCCGGCCGCGGGTGTCGGCAGCACGAGCCAGGCATAGCGGGCCGCGGGGGCGGGATCCGTGACGGGCCCGCCGCTGAGGCGGAGGGTATCTCCGGCGAGGGCGGCCTCGAGCCCGCGGCATTCGCCGAGGTCGCCCTCCTGACGCGGGAAGAGGTCGAGAGTCTCGGCTCCGGCGGGGTGGGCGGCGGCCATGGTGAGGGCGAGGCCGGCGAGGTGGGGGAAGAGACGGCGCATCGGGATGGGGCCCGTTTTACCTCGTCACGGGGAGACGGGGCAAGTCCGGTGTCGGGCGGAGCGGCATTGCGCGAAACGTCGAAATCGATTAGGCTCGCCACATGGACACGTCCGATCTGATCACGATCGATCCCGAGATCCTCGGCGGCACGCCCGTGTTCCGCGGAACCCGCGTCCCGGTGCAGACGCTCTTCCAGTATCTGGAGTCGAACTACGCGCTGGACGAGTTCCTGGAATGTTTTCCCACAGTATCCAGAGAAGCGGCCATTGCCCTCCTCTCTCGATCGGAGGATGCGCTGCTCGCCACGCGATGAGGGTGCTCCTCGACGAGTGCGTTCCCTGGCCGATGCGCAAGGCGCTGGAGGTCCATTTCTGCACGACGGCCCAAAGGATGGGATGGGATTCCATCACGAACGGAGAGTTGATCCGTCTCGCCGAGACCGAGTTCGACGTCTTCGTCACCAGCGACCAGAATATCCGCTACCAACAGAACCTCTCCGGACGCGGCATCGCGATCCTCGAACTCTCGACCAACGATCTCAGGAGAATTCTCGCGGCCTCCGCTTCGATCCTCGACGCGCTCGAATCGATCCAATCGGGAGACTACGTGCGCCTGGAGATTCCGTGAATGTTCCCCTTCTCCCCGGATCGCGCGGAATCGAAGCTCATCGCCTGCTGACTCGAACCGGGTCTTCGGAATGGAAACGGAGGTCTGCGAAATCGATCGTGCCTGCCTCTCACCCCCCGAGGTTCCCGATCATCTTGTCGAGTTCGTCGACGCGGGACTGCCAGTGTTTCTGGCGTTCCTTCATCTCGCCGATGACCTCCTCGGGGGCGCGGGTGACGAAGTTCTCGTTGGTGAGCTTGGCGTTGACCTTTTTCAGCTCGTCCTGGGCCTTGGCGAGCTCCTTTCCGAGACGCTCGCGCTCGGCGGCGACGTCGATGAGGCCCTCGAGGGGCAGGTAGATCTTGCCGATGGCGGTGAGGGCCACGGGAACACCCTTGGCGGCCGCGTAGGCGGGGGAGACGACGACCTCGGCGGCTCCGGCGAGGCGGGCGAAGACGGCGGACTCGGGGAAGGTGCCGTCGGCGGGATCGACGATGAGTTTCACGTTCTTGTTCGCCCCGAGCCCGTATTCGGCCTTGAGGTTGCGGGTGCGGCCGACGGCCTCGTAGACGGCGGCAACACGGGCCTGGGCGGCGGCCACGAGGGCGGGATCGGCTCCGGCGAGGACGGGCTCGGCGGGCAGGCCGGTCTGCATGAGGAAGGGCGCTCCGCCCTCCTCGCGATAACCGATCTTTTCCCAGAGCTCCTCGGTGAGGTGGGGCATGAAGGGGTGGAGGAGGAGGAGGAAACGCTTCAGGACGAGATCCATCGTCGCGAGGGTGGAGGCGCGCGCGGCGGGATCGGCGTCCTCGAAGAAGTCGCCCTTGCTCGACTCGAGATACCAGTCGCAGTAGTGGCTCCACCAGAACTCGTAGAGGAGCTGGGCGATCTCGTTGAAGCGGTAGTCCTCGTAGGCGGCGCGGAGGTCGACCTCGAGTCGGTCGAGGCGCGCGAGAATGTCGAGGGAGTAGATGGAGAGGGTGGAAAGGTCGAGCGGACCGCGGTGCACGGCGCCTCCCTGCATCTGGCGGTAGCGGGCGGCGTTCCAGAGCTTGTTGGCGAAGTTCCGCCCCTCGACGATCTGGTCCTCGTCGAACTTCACGTCGGTGCCGGTCGGGGCGATGCGCATGAGCCCGAAGCGCAGGGCGTCGGCCCCGTATTCGGCCATGAGGTCGAGCGGGTCGGGCGAGTTGCCGAGCTGCTTGGACATCTTGCGGCCCTTCTTGTCGCGGATGATGGAGGTGAAGAAGACGTTCCCGAAGGGCAGCTCGCCCTGCCAGCGGTAACCGGCCATGATCATGCGGGCGACCCAGAAGAAGATGAT
>JAGRPC010000424.1 GCA_020439925.1 Verrucomicrobiia bacterium
TCCAGCCTCCGTCGGCTTTCATCTCGAGGGACATCTTGACCTTGTCGCCGGTGGAGGGGGCGATGTGATATTTGAAATCCTTGGGCCCGTATTTGCCGTCGCCGAAGAAGGCCTGGAGCTTCTTCATGTCGTAGCGGAACTTGGCCACGGCGAGTTCGGCTTCCTCCTGGGCGCCGAAGATGCGGTCGATGACGGAGGCGGGTTTGGCCTCGGCGCCCTCGCGGCTGGTCCAGACGGGGGTGAGCGCGGCCCAGGCGGCGAGGTCGTCGCGGTCGCGGCGGTTCAGGCGGAAGCGTTCCCGCTTCGCGAGGAACTGGTTGTTGTCGTTGCGTTGGGTCCCTTTGACCTCGTAGGTGTAGGAGCCGATGGCTTTCCCGGTGAAGGCGAGGTCGGTGAAATTCTGCTCGATGACGTCGCGGATCTTGAAGGCGTGCTCGTAGGGGTCGCCGACGAAGTAGAGGCGGCCGGTCTTGCAGACGAGGTAGAGGGCGCGCGACTCGGCGTCGGCGACGCGGGGATTGGGCATGAGGACTTCCTTCGCGGCGACGGCCTGCGGCTCGGGGGTCTGGGCGAGGAGGGCGGCGAGTTCGCGGTTCCTCGTGTCGGCGACCTGGACCTTGGCGTCGTTCTCGGTCTTGGAGGTTTCCTGTTCCTCGACCTTCTTCTGCCACTCGGCGATGTCGGCGGTCTTGTCGGCGAGGTCCTTGTTGTTCTTTTCGAAGTCCTCGATCTCGACGGCGATCTGGGCGGCCTTTTCGGGGGTGGGGAGATTGTCGGTGGTCTTCTGGTGGGTCTGGCGGAGTTCCTCGAGGTTTTTGAGGGAGTTCTCCCGGCTGACCTTGATGGCCTCGAGTTCCTCCTGGGTGACCTCGGGCAGGTTTTCGACGATCTTTTTCACCGCGGTGGTGATCTGGAGGCTGAGGACGATGAGGATGAGGAGGAGGATGCCGACGACGTTGGTCAGCGCGTCCATGAGCGAGTCCATGCTGCGCTCTTCCTCGGCTCTGGGGCGTTTTGCCATCGCGTCAGGGTGGGTCGGTCAGGGTTCGAGGTACTGGGCGAAGAGCTGCAGGTCGACCTTTCCTTCTCCGGGGAGGGGAAGGCGGCCGGGGATGATCTCGGTGCCGTTGGCGCGGTTGTAGCCGGCGACGACTCCGGTGGCCTCGTTGAGGGTCTTGACGGCCCCGGGGGTGCCGCGCACGAGGAAGATGAGCCGGTTGTAAGGCTGCGAGGCGATCATCTTGAGGAACTCGATGAACTCGGGGCTCTGGTTGAGGGAGGCCACGGGGATCACGGGGGGCTCCTGGGTGAGGCTGCGGTGGAGGTAGACGCCGCGCTCGGAGATCTCGACGAAATGCGGGCGGGTCGTGGCGCTGCTGCCGCTGGGGCGGACCTGGAGGGCGGCGGGCTTGGGCGGCTCGGCGCGCTTGGCGAGTTCGGCCTCCTTCTTCTTGATCTCTTCCTGGAGGAATTTCTCGTCCTCGACGAGTTTCTTGTTGGTGGTCTGGAGGAGGTTGAACTTGGCGATGAGTTCCTCGCGGCTCTTGTCGATCTCCTCCTGGTTCTCGAGGGTCTTCTTCAGGAGGATGAGCTTGTCCTGCAACTGGATGGCGTCGCGGTTCTGCTGGATGAGGTTCTCGATCTGCTGGCGGAGCTTGTCGGCTTCCTGCTGGTTCTCGTCGCGCTCCTTTTTCAGGGTGACGAACTCGCGGGCACGCTCCACTTCCTCGGGGGTCTTGCCCTCGCCCTTGTTCATCACGACGAGGTTGATCACCACGATGATGAGGGTGAGGCACCCGATGATGCAGATCAGGATGCTGAGGAAGGGGAAGAGGTTGACGGATCCCCCGCTGTCTCTGGCGCGCTTGGCCATCGTTATCCTTTATTGAAACGGATCAACCCCGGCTGAACCAGCCTTTTTTCTGGACGACGATCTGCTTGCCATTGAGGTCGCGGAGGACCTCGTTGAGGTTGCGGATGCCGTCGGCGAGGGAGGCGACCTGGGCGTCGATGGAGCGGTCGAGCTTCTTCTCGTATTTCTCGGTCCGGTCGTCGATGGCGGCGAGCTGCTTCTCGATCGCGACGGTCACTTTCTCGGCCTGCTTCGACTGGTTGCCGAGGTTTTCGGCCATCTGTTTCTGCACGTTCTCGAAGCGTCCCATGACTTCCTTCTGGTTGCTGGCCATGGCGTCGCCGATGGCCTTGAGGAGGGCGGGATCGGAACTGACGTTGTTCGAGGCGCCGCCGTCGTTGAGGCGCTTGAGGAGGTGGTCGATGCAGTATTCGTCGACGTCGGTGACGAGGTCGTCCTCCTGTCCCTGGAGGGAGCTCGCGGGGAAGCTGAGGATGATGCTGAGGACGAGGGCGAGAAGGGTGGTGTCGAAGGCCACGCCCATGCTCCCGAGAACGGCGAGGAGGGGCTCCTTGATCTGGCTCATGTCGCCGCCTTCACCGGTCTCGAAGACGGCCCCGAAACCGCCGATGGCGGCGCCGATCCCGACGACGGTGCCGATGAAGCCCATAATGGGGATGGCCCAGAGGAAGACTTTCACCATGCCGTAGCTGCCGTTGGCCTTGGCCGCGTCGACCTCGGACTGCGAGCTGATCATCTGCGCGACCTCGGGGTTGTTCTGGCGCACGTAGAAGAACTCGAGCGCCTTGCGGATGCGGTTCACGATGTAGGTATTCCGGAGGGGCTTGGGGAAGTTGAGGACGTGGTCGTGGAAGGCCTTGAGGTTCGAGGGATTGATCTCCTCGGAAATGTCGGTGGGCAGGGCCTGGATCATCATGGCGCGGCGCTGCTTGCGGATGTTGAGCCACTTCAGGATGAGGATGGCCATGCACCAGAAGGCGAGGAGGGTCGTGACATACTGGGTGAGGCCACGATCGCAGAAGAGCTCACGAAGGTAGACACCGAGTCCGGAGGCATCGCCTTCCTTTTTCGGGAAGAGGAGCATGGCGACATACCAGAGGAAGGTGGCGCCGACCCCGATGCCTCCGGCGATCCAGATGTTCACGGTCGACGGGTGGGGGCCGACGTGGCCGGTGGCAACGTTCAGTTCGGGAAGCTGCTCGTAGTATTGATCGGCCAGCTCCTCGCCGGCGCCTTCGGTGGAGGCATCCTGGTGAAACTCGGGAATCTGGATGCGGGTGGAACACCCGGGGCATTTCACGGTCTTTCCTGCAAGTTCGGGTTCGGCCTGAAGCGTAATGTGACAGGTGGGACAGGCGAAATTCATGAAATCTGTGGAGGAAGGGAGGGTTCTGGCAACGACCGGCGGCTCTCGGGTTTCGCCGGGGGAGGCGAATGATGGCGCGACGACAGGGAAATTTCGAGGAAAAAATGGCAGAAACTTTTCGTCAGGAAACTCGCTTTTCCGTCGTCAGGGGTTAAAGCTAGGGTCTGTAATGGGGCTTGGTCGTCAATGCGTGTCAGCGGGATTGGCGGGGCTGGTTCTCCTCTCCCTGAGCTCCTGTTCCCTGAAGGTGAAGGTGCGCGAGGACTGGGGGGCCGCTCCTCTCAAGCCCATTCCGCTGGAGGAGGCCGCCCGGACCTGGCAGGACCTGAAACAGGGACGCCTTCCGAACGAGGAGGCGCTCGCCTCCTACAACTCCGCGGTGCGTGCCTCCGTCGTGCAGGTGGGGGAAAACTGGGCGAGGGGAGACCGCGAGGTCTCCTTGCTCAAGACGGACAACGGAGGGGTCGGCCTGAAGGTCGGGGCCGCGGACATCCCCGATCTCGCCGGAGCGGATGAAATCATTCCCGCCGATTTCGTGCGGGTGCGCAGCGGGCTCAAGGGGCGGTCCGTGGTCGAGGGGGTGGGCTCGCCGCTCATCATGCGCAAGCCTCCCTCGCCGACGGATCCGCTCATCCCCGAGACCGGATTGTGGGTGCCGGTGACGGCTTTGCTCAATCTCGACCAGCCATCCGCTCCGGTACTGGAACTGGTCGACCCGACCGTGCGCGGCCATCTCTCTCTCGGAAGGACGGATTTCCCCCTGTCCGCAAACTACACCGCGGCCTTCGCGCGCGACTTCCAGGACCGGCAGTTCCAGTTCAAGAGCCTCGGTGCGCTGCTCCAGTTCGAGGAGTTTGCCGATCGCATGGGGATCTACCGGGTGACGCCCTTTCATGCCGAAAAGGAACCGGTCATCTTCATCCACGGAATCAATTCCAGCCCGTCGACCTGGGACGAGGTGCTGAACCGGCTTTACGGCGACGAGTCGATCCGGCAGCGCTACGAGTTCTGGACCTTCGGTTATCCGACCGGGGCGCCGATTCCCTACATGGCGGCCGAGTTTCGCGACGCGGTCCGGGAGATGCTGGCTTTCCGGGCGAGCAGGGGAGCCAGTCATCAGCGGATCACGATCGTCAGTCACAGCATGGGTGGACTCCTCTCCAAGACGTTGACTTTTTCAAGTGGCGACAAGGAATGGTCGACTCTCTTCAAGGTCCCCATCGACGATCTGGAGATCGGCGAAAGCGAGCGCGAGACCTTGCGCCGGATGATCTATTTCGATTCGATTCCGGAGGTGGAGCGCATCGTCTTCTGCGCGGTGCCGCACAAGGGGGCGGAGATCGTGAATCATCCCGCGGCCAAGCTCGTGGGGGATCTCATCGAGGTTCCCGCGCAGTTGCTCGTGCTCTCGACGAAGATTCTCACGCTGAGTGCCCATGCCCTCACGCCGGAGGGCCTCGAGTTCACTCGCGACCGGCTCACCTCCATCGACCAGCTGAGCACCGAGGCCTGGACCACCTCGGAGTTTCTCAACAAGCCCCTCAATCCCGCGGTGACCTGGCATTCGATCATCGGCAACTCGCGACTTCCGAACGTGCCCCTCGAGAAGACGGGTGACGGTGTCGTGCCCTATCACAGTTCCCACATCGAGGGGGTCGCCTCCGAGAAGGTGGTGCGTCCCTCGGGGCACTCCGTGCATCGGACGGATGCCGGGATGGAGGAAATCGCCCGGATTCTCAAGCTGCCCTGAGCCGTTGGCGGGTGGGGAAGAGGGCAAAAGAGAGTTGCCGCCGGGGAAACTCCGCTCTTAGACTTGCCGTCCCATGCAGGACAGCTCTGCCAATACCCCGTCTCCCGGTCCGGAAATGCCTCACCCGGACGAACCTCACGGTCTCCTGGAGGGCGGCTACGGCTGGAGGCAACGGGGAGGACTCGTCGCGGGTTTGCTGATCCTCGCGTCGTGCTTTCTCGCGCCACCTCTCTTCGGGCTCGAGCCCGGGGCATCGCGCGTCGCTCTGCTCGCCATCGCCATGGCGGTTTTCTGGGTCACCGAGGCGCTTCCGATCCCCGCCACCGCCCTGTTGCCGCTCGTGATGCTGCCGCTGATGGGGATCACCGAGGGGAAAAACCTGATGAAGGAGGCCGCCTCGCCCTACGCCGATCCCATTATTTTTCTTTTCATGGGCGGCTTTATGCTCTCGCTGGCGATGGAGCGCTGGAACCTGCATCGGCGCATCGCTCTCGCGATCATCGATTCGGTGGGGACGAGACCGCGTTCGCTTCTCATGGGGTTCCTCATCGCGGCGTCCTTTGTCAGCCTGTGGACGAGCAACGCGGCCACGGCCATGATGCTGATGCCCATCGGCCTGTCGGTCTACGGGATGATGCGCGAAGCCCAGGGAGGGGCGAAAGCCGCCAGCTTCGGGGCCGCCATGGTGCTGGCGATTGCCTACGGGGCGAACATCGGCGGGATGGGGTCGCTGATCGGGACGCCGCCCAACACCATTCTCAAGGGATATCTGGAGTCCACCCACGGTATCGAGCTTGGCTTTGCGCAGTGGCTGGCGTTCGGAATCCCCCTCGTGGTGATCTCGCTGCCTCTCGTGCACCTCATCCTGACGAGAATCAGCTTCCGTGTGGACAACTCCGACATGCCCGAGGTCCGTGAAGCGATTCACCGCGAGCG
>JAGRPC010000425.1 GCA_020439925.1 Verrucomicrobiia bacterium
ACCTCGGCGTCGTCGACGAGATGGATGAGCAGTTGGCACCGCTTTTCGAACGCATCCGCAACGATCCCGCGCTGCGCGAGAACACGCTGATCCTTTTCTGTTCGGACAACGGCCACGAAGCAGGAGCCGGCAGCGCCGGCGAACTGCGGGGGGCGAAAACCTGGCTGTATGAGGGCGGCATTCGTTCCCCGCTCATCGTCTGGGGGCCGGGACTGATGGCGAGGGACAGTGCTGGTCGGATCAACGAAACCTCCGTCTTCTGCGCCCTCGACGTGAATCGGTCGATCTACGCCCTGACCAACACCCCTCTCCCCGAAGGCACTTCCCTCGACGGCGAGAACCTCATCGAGACGATCCTCGGCAAATCGGAGGAGAGCAGGCGATCCCCCATCTTTTACCGCCGGCCTCCCGACCGACCGGGATTCGGCCATGGTTACCCCGACGAGGACAATCCGGACCTCGGCGCCATCGATGGCACCTGGAAGTTTCTCATCAATCTCGACGGAAGCGATGCGCAGCTCTACGACCTCGCTTCCGATCAGGCCGAATCCGTCAATGTGAAGGACAAACATCCCGACCTTGCCGCGAAACTGAAAGAGGCGCTCTTCAAGTGGAATGCGGGACTCCCGAAAGACGGTGGCGATCCCGCCTTCAAACCGGGCCCACCCCCGGCCGGAGGGAAGGCGAAGGGGAAAGAAAAAGGAAAGGCAAAAGGACAATGATCACATCAACCAAACGTCCGGTATCGAATCCGGGAACGGCACTGCCGACCCGCTCTCTCCTGCTCGTGACAAGACTTCTGGCGGCTTCGGTAGTCCTTTTTGCCGGGCCGCCTTCAGTTCACGCCGACGGCTCAAAACCCACCGGCATCGTTTTCATCCTCCTCGACAACGTCGGGCAGGAGTGGTTCGGCTGCTACGGAGGAGAAGCGGGGGTGACCCCGGTGATCGATGAACTCGCCGCCGGTGGCGTGAAGGTGGACCACTGCTACACCGCTCCGGTGTGCGGTCCCAGCCGGACCGTGGCGCTCACGGGACGCTATCCGCACTCCACCGGATTCCAGCTTCACCACGACGCGGCCCTCTACAGCGGTGGTGGTCTCGATCCGAAAAGAGAGGTGCTTTTTCCCCGTCTCTTCCGGGAAGCGGGTTTCACCACGGGAATCACGGGAAAATGGCAGGTGAACCATCTCTACGACGAGCCCGGAATCCTAGACCGCCACGGCTTCGCCGAGTCTCTCGTCTGGCCGGGCAGTCTCGACCGTGACCGCATGAGCGACGAGGATTGGAAGACCTTCCTCGATGCCGTGGCAAGAGAATCGGTGGAGGACACCGTTCCCTTCATCGAGCGGATCGAGAGTCGCTATTGGGATCCGGTGTTCCTCAACGGATCTCGTCGTGAACGATACGAGGGGAAGTTCGGCCCCGATGTCTCCCAGGAGTTCGCGATCGATTTTCTGCGCCGGCATCGTGACAAACCTTTCCTGCTCTACCTGCCCATGGTCCTGACACACGGTGCCTTTTATCCACATCCCGTCACCTCGACGCCCCTCAACCGTGACGAGAACCGTCCTCACAACGAGATGTTCGCCGACATGGTCCGGTATGCCGACCAACTCGTCGGAGGAATCGTCAAGGAACTCGAGGCGCTCGGACTCCGGGACGACACGATCCTCCTCATCGCGTCCGACAACGGGACCGAGAAGAGCCTTACGACCAGGCAGAACGGACGCGAGGTGGTCGGGGGTCTCTATCAGCTCAACGAGAGGGGCGGAAGCGTCGCGATGCTCGCGAACTGTCCGAAACGGATTCCCGGAGGACGGGTGCTGCCTCTGGCGGACTTCACCGACATCTATCCGACCGTTTGTGAGCTCGCGGGAGTATCTCTCGATCCGGCCCACCGTCCCGACGGGCGCTCCTTTGCTTCCTTCCTGACAACCCCCCAGTCCTCCCCCCCACGCGACTGGATCCTGAACGAATACAACGGGACACGCGTCGTGCGCGACGAACGGTTCAAGCTCTACAGCGACGGCCGTTTTTTCGATGCCGATGCGGATCCCGACGAGACTGTGGACCTCGCCAACGACGAGCGTCCCGAAATGGCGCAGGCCAGGAAAAAACTCGAAACCGTGCTCGGTTCGCTCCCTCCGGACAATCCTCCCCCCTTTCCCCTTCGCAGCCAGTCCGGATTCAAGATTCGTTCCGCCGCCCGCTGATCCCTCGCTATCCATGACACCCGCTCTTTTTTCGGTCAGCTATGCAGGATACTGGGGCCAGGCCGCGCTCGATCTCCCCTCCTTCATCCGGAAAGCCGGGAAGCTCGGATACCCATCCGTGATGCTGGCGGGCAAAAGGCCCCATCTCTCCGTTCTCGACACTTCTTCCGAGCGCATCGAGGAGATCCGTTCCGTCCTCGACGACTCGGGAGTGCGTTGTGATGTCATTGCCGCCTACACCAACCTCGTGCAACCCACGGGGGTTGGAGGCGAGGTTCCCCATCTCGAACTGCAGATCGCCTACGTGGAAACCCTGTGCCGCATCGCCGCCGTGCTGGGGGCCGGAGTGGTGCGCCTATTCACCGCCTACGAGGCGACCGGCCAGGACCTCTCGCAGCAGTGGAACCGCTGTGTCTCGACGATTCGGGAAATGGCGGACCGGGCTCTCCCCCATGGAGTTTCCCTCGCCATTCAGAATCACCACGACATCGGGCTCGAGACCGGTGCGCTCCTGGACCTACTGGAGGAAATCGACCGAACGAACTGCGGTCTGGGTTTCGATGCCTGGTCTCCGGCCCTGAGAGGCGAATCCCTTCACGAAGCGGCTCTCCTGGCGGCTTCCCGCACCCTCATCACCACCAACGCCGACTACATCCGCGTGCCCCGACACCGCTACCGGCCGGAGTTCGTGAACTACGAAAGAGTCGAGCCCGACTGGGTGCGCGCCGTTCCCTTTGGAGAGGGATTCATCGATTATCCCGCCTTCTTTGCCGGGCTGCGCGAAGGCGGGTTTCGCGGCGTGGCAACCTACGAGATGTGTTCCCCGGTGAGAGGAGGGGGTGGGATCAAAAACCTGGATCGACTCGCGGGAAACTATCTCGCCTGGATGCGAAACTCCGGGGGATGTCCCGCCCATGAATGAGGCGATTCCGGTCCGGGGTCCCGAAGACCCTCTGGAACCTCCCTGGCTGGCTGGATGGCGGGCGGCACGGGCAAATCTCGTTCCCGGATTCATCGTTCAGGTGGTGATGATCGGGACCGTTCTCGCCTATTTCCACGCTCCCTCGATCCGCCCTCTCTTCGACAAGCTTGCGGATTGGAAGGCGGAATGGGGATTCCTTTACTCGGCGGTTTCGGGGGTAATCGCCGGTGCCCTCATACCCGAATTGCTTCGGATCGCCGTCTTTCAAAAGGGTCGCCCGCGCAGACGGAACCTCGGCAATTTCCTTTTTGCCTCAGTGTTCTGGGGCCTCAGCGGGATGCAGGTCGATTTACTCTACCGGATGCAGGGAGTGTGGTTCGGACAGGAAGCGGGATTGTCGACGGTGATCAAGAAGGTCCTCGTCGACCAGTTGCTGTATTGTCCTCTGATCGCCGCTCCCCAAGGGGTGATCACCTACGACTGGCGCGCCCACCATTTCAGCCGAAAAGTTTTTTCCGGGTTTTTCACCACCGCATTCTATCGCCGCTCCATCTTTCCCACCCTCTTCGCCAACTGGGTGGTCTGGTGCCCCGTCGTGGCAGCCCTCTACTCGCTGCCGGGCCTGCTGCAAATCCCCCTGTTTTCTCTCGCCCTTTCCCTCTGGGTGATTCTCTTCACCTGGATGAGCGAACAACGCACTGGCCAGACGTCGGCACTTTCTCCCCGCAAATGAGCCGAATCCCGTTCTTGCCGAGCCATTTGCGGGAGTGGTAACATCCGTCGATTCCGGTTCTCTCTCGATGAACGATAAGGAGCTGCTGCTCGACCAACTCACCCTTCAACCGGAGGACTGGGAAACCCGTCTCGTTCTCATCGAGATGGCTCTTCGCGAGGGCAACCAGGCGGAAGCGAGGCGGCTCGTACGAGCCTCCCCGAGCGACCGGCCCACGCCACCGGAAGTGCAGATACGCCTGCATGAATTGCTGACCAGGGGAGTTCCGGCCGACCCCGCTCCGATCAGTCCCGAAGCTCCTGCTTCAGCCTCGTCCGCCGTGGGAAGCTACCAGCCGGAGACCTCGGAAGCGCCGCAGCCAGTACCCCCTACGCTCGAGTCTCCCCCCTCCAGCGACTCGAGTGAACTTCCCGGGGCTCCGTCAAAAACCTTTCCAGGCCCGGGCTCGGACCTGGACGGAGGGCTCGGTGCCCTCCTCGAAACCGAGACTTTTTCGCGACCCGCGTCCCGGAAACCGGACCGAATCGGATCGAGAACGGACGCCGCCCGCAACAAACGCCCGGCACCCTCCATCGACCGCGAGGCAGTCAGACAGAAATGGGAGGAATATGACGGCGGCCTTGATCTTGTCCCTCTCGATCGGCCTGACCTTCTGGATCGCCCCAATTCCGCTTCCGAGCGACTCTCCTCGGTTTCCCTTGCCCTTCTCGC
>JAGRPC010000426.1 GCA_020439925.1 Verrucomicrobiia bacterium
CCGGGCCATGAGCCGCTCGATCTCGTGGAGGGGGTCGCCCTCGCTCTCGGGCAATTCGCGTGTCCGGAAGGCGGTTTCGCCCCGCTCGCGCACGGAGAGGAGTCGGCCCTGCGCCCGGATCTCGAGCCGTGGGCGGGTGCCGAGGAAGGAATAACGGCCGATCTGATCACTGTTCTCGGCGGATTCGAGGAGGAAACTGACGGTGTCGGAGCCTTCGCTGAGTTTCTGGAAAACGGAAACGGGGGTCTCGTAGTCGGCGGCGAGTTCGGTCCACACGGGCACGAGATTGCCTTTTTCAGACAGGGACAGGAATTCCTCGAAGGACGGTTTCAGCACGGTCATGGCGCGGGCCTCTTGGGGGATGGCGGCGGGGCCGCTTCAAAAGGCCCACTCGGACTGTCTCCATTCGGAGGAGGGAGGGGCCGGGGAGGCGGCGGCGCTAGGTTCGCACACCCGAGCGGAATCCGCAGGGATTTCTTCGCAAATCGGGATGGTGGGAGCGGGCGCGGCAGCACGGGCGACGGGACGCAGGGGAGTGGCGACGTGGCGACAGGCACATTCGACCTCGACGTTAGGGAATCCTCCGGCGGCGAGGCGTTTCGCAATGATCCCGGCGGCGAGTTCAGGCTGGTTGCAGTCGCTGCTCAGGTGGCCGAGGACGACGCGGTGGAGATTCGGTCCGGCGATGGAGCAGACGAGTTCGGCGGTCTGCTCGTTGGAGAGGTGGCCGTGACGGTTGCTGATTCGTTGCTTGGTGGACCAGGGGCGTTTCGTGTCGTTCATCAGGAGGACGTCGTCGTAGTTCGCCTCGGCGAAGAGGGTGTCGACGCCCTGAAGGCGGTCGAGGATGAGACGGGTGACGTGGCCGACGTCGCTGAGAACACCGAGGCGGCTCTCGCCGCAGTCGAAGAGATAACCGACGGGATCGACGGCGTCGTGAGGGACGGGAAAAGAATGGATCTCGACTCCCTCGATGCGGAAGGAGTTGCCCGCCTCGAATTGTCGCCACGATACAGAGGGCCCAGCGGATTCGCGCACGATGGCGCTGGTGTGGATGGTGGCGTAGACGGGCAGGCTGCGTTTCCGGCAGAAGACTTCGATGCCTCGGGTGTGGTCGCCGTGCTCGTGGGTGAGGACGATCGCGGTGAGGCTGTCGGGATCGACTCCGAGTCCCTCGAGGCGCTGGGAGAGCTGGCGTGCGGAGAGCCCCGCATCGACGAGGATGCGGGTGTCTCCGTGACAGACGAGGGCGCTGTTGCCCGAACTGCCGCTCCCAAGCACCGCCAACTGAAGCATGGAGTTCAGGATAGGTAGTTAAGCCCTCTGAACAAATGAAAAATCGGGAAAAATCACATTGGTCCTTACGAGGGTAGGTCCATGCGTATTGACGCAGGTTCGGGGAACCCCTCGCCCCCGACCGGGCCGGTCGGGGCTACCCGGGAAAGCGATGAACGGGGATGGTCTCGTTGATTTTGGCGAGGGTAGGGCCGTGCGGCTCGCGCGGCCGGACGGAGGGTTGGGGAACGCTAATCCCCCCACCCGGGTCGGTCGGCGATGAGCGGGGTGGGGGGCGGACACGGGGCGGGACTCACTGCACGGGAATGCCGGGGACGGGTGAGATGATGGGATCGAAGCTGGAGCTGGTCGGCATCTGCGAGTGGTGCATCCAGTACACGGCCCCGGCGAGGGCACCGGAATTGACCTTTACCTGCACGGCTTCGGCTTCCGTTCCGATACTGGAGAGCTCCAGGGTGTCCCGGAAACGACGGATCCCCAATCGGCCGAGTTCGGCGCGGGCGCGGTCGTCGGGGGTAGGATGAGTCGCGAAGAAACGCCGCAGGGTCTCGGGGGAGGGGGCGAGGTAGACCGGATCGTCGGCGCTGCCGGCCTGGAAAGTCTCGCTCGCGGCGGGCAAGGCGAGTTCGGGGCGTTCGCGAGTGAGCCGGTTCCGAGCCATCTCCACCCCGAGGCGTGAGGAGAGATAAACGGCACCCGCAAACAGAATGAAGGCACCGGCCTGTCCGAGGAGTCGCAGCGAGGAAAGCCCGCGTCTTCGTCGCCGGCTTGTCGCAGATGCGGTCCTGAAGGGGGAATCTGGCGGGAAATCGGACATGGGCGCCGGAAGGGAGATTCAGGAATCGCGTTCGATGCGCTTGGAGAGATCCTGGCTACCCCGTTCGAGGATGGTGCGTTCCTCCGGGGAGAGACTTTGGAAACCCTCGGCGTTGATCTTGTCGAGGATGGCGTCGATGTCCTTGGTGACAAAGGGCTCCTTTTTTCCCGTTGCGTCGGTTGCCTGCTTTTCTTTGCGGGATGGCCGTGGGGCGCGGGCCGAAGCTTTCGGGCGCGAGCTTCCCTTTCTACGAAGGAGTTTTATCGAGCCGTTACGCTGGTGCCAGCCGTAGCGGACGTAGGCCCAGCCGAGCAGCATGCCGCCGAAATGCGCCATCACCGCGACTCCGTCTTCCTTGGGAACGCCGAAGCTGAACGCCAGGGTGAGGACGTTGATGATCACCAGTGCCCAGGCAATCTGGCGCATGGAGAGATTCAGCGGAATCACGAAAAAGAGCAGTAGCTGGATGCGCTGGTGCGGGATGATGGTCGCCGTGGCAAGAGCGATCGCGAGGACGGAGCCGGAGGCGCCCACGATGATGGCGTCGCCGAAGATCGCATTCCATCCCAACTGAAAGAGGGCTCCGGCGAGCCCGCCAAGGAGGTAGACACGGACGACGTGCTGCGGCGCGGTGAGTTGCAGAAGCATGCGTCCAAGGAAGAAGAGACCGACCCCGTTGGCGAGGAGATGCCAGAGATTGGCGTGGACGAACTGGTAGGTGATCAGCGTCCAGACGCGTCCAGAGGCGAGGGCCTCGAGGGAAAGGCCGAACCAGTCGCGGTTCGGATTGTAGAAGAGCAGGTCGTTGAAGACGTAGACGGCCGCATTGAGCACGAGGAGCTTGGTCACGACACTCCAGGTCGAGGGACCGCCGCCGCGGGGACGGCGCTCGTCTCTCATGTAGTCGCGATTGTAGATGCTCATAAAACGTGAAAAAGGCGGCGGGCGAGCCGCGGGAGGCAGCGGACAGTTTACGCCCCACGCCGGGGAGAGGGCAAGGAGCGGACCCGCGGAATTGCAAAATTCCCGATAATTTGGGGTTGAAAGTATCTCGGATTTCTTGATGATCTGTTATTCATCATGACTTCTTGGGGCTACCTCATTCTGATCGTTGCGTTGCTCGGCCTTGCCGGGGTGATGCTTTACGCGAGATTCGCTTCGCGCTCCAGAGAGAAATCGCTGCATCACGCCCCTGTTGATTGGGTATTTCCGGACGGGGTCATCTCCGGGGCCGAGAGGGAAGAAGAGGCGAAGCCTGAAGCCGATGGCGAAGTCGCGATAACTCTCAAGGAAGACGCCGCGGCGCAAGAGGCTGCGGATACCAAGAAGATCGAAGGCAGCGAAGGCACCGATGGCGTCCAGGTTCTCGCCGAACCTGTCCTTCGCGTGGGACAAAATGCGCCGGAATCAAATGCTTCTCCCGTAGATCGCCGAGAGCGGGATTACATCGATGAACTCCAGGAAGCCGCCGCCGGTCTCGCGATGCTCATGCGGTCCTCGCCGGTGTCGCGTCCGCAACCGGTCGTGTTTGCTCCCGAGGAAACGTCTTCTCACGCCGCTCTTCCGGAGGAAGTGGCGGTCATGCCTTGCGGTGAGGAGCAAGACGAGGCGAACGTCAACGAGGAAGAGGGCGCCATTGTTCTGATCGAAGGGGATGAGATGCCGGACTTGGCGGTGGCGGAGCTGGTGGCTGGCGAGGCGGAGTCGGTCGAATCGAACGGACTCGTAGCCGAGGGAGTTGAGGTCGTTATCGTCTCAGCCGAGGAAGAGGCCCCTTTGGTTATTGAATCGGATCTGATCGTAGAAGAAGAGCTTGCCTCCTCATTTTCTTCCCAACCCTCCTTGGAACCCCGGAGTCTCGGAGAAATCCTTGGTGAGGCAGTTTTGGAGCAACTCGGTCGGATCGATGAGGACCTCGACGCTCTCGAGTCTCTTGTTCTCGGGATCGAGTCGAGCCTGCGCGCTCTCCATGATCTGGACCGGAACGAGATTGACCTTGCTCCGGGGGGCACTGGTGACCTCGTCGCGGCCTGAGGCTGCGATGGATTGCACTCGGATTGCAGGGAGGTTTTTGTTCCTTCTTTCTTTCTTGCAACGGATTCCGAACCGTCCGGCAATCCGAAGAGTCAGGAAATTTTAAAAAAATTGCCTTTTCAGGTCCTCGAGGCTGAAATAATCTGTGACAAGTTCGGAAAGGAAGTTTATAATTTCCATAACGAAACCGACCGGGGCGCGGCGACGCGTTCCGAACACACAGACACAGACAGAACCGAGAACGAATGGTGCGAGGCTTTTTCAGCTTCGGCGGCATCTCCCTTGCTGCCGGGCTGGCCCTCTCCGCAGGCTTGCAGACAGCCGGCAGAGTGGACCTGCTCAGTTTCATCCGACCTTTGCCCGAGGTCGATGCCGCGTTTCAGCGTGGATTTCGCTCGGACGCGATGTCGCGGATCAACCGGGTCCGTCTTCCCGCCGGAGCAGAAGAGGTGCGTGGCGACGAGGAATTGCAGGCCTGCCTGGAGTCATTCATTCACACCCAGGCGAAGCCGCAGGACCTCGAACTGAACGATGTCTTCGACTACCTTCAAGGGCGTTTTCCCGGGGCGCAGTACCTCGCAGCGAACCTCGTGACCTCGCGGGAACGCGAGGATCTGCTGGGGAAGATCTCGGGCTGGACGGCCGTGGCGAATCCCGAGTTCGATACGATCAACACGACGGTCTTTCACGCCGGAGGGCGTCTTGGGGTGCTCGCGGTGATGTCTCGCCGCATTCCCGAATTCTCCCTCGAAGCGGCAAACCACAAGGGTGGCCGCTTTTTCAACCGTTGCCCCCACTGCGGGGTCATTCATGCGCTTGAGATCGAGCGAGATTCCCGCACGCTCATTCTCTCCTGCCCCCACTGCGAACTGCCTTTCGATGTGCTCGCCGTTGACACGCAGGGGCGCATCCGACGTGCGCCCTCGTTCATGGAAGGTTTTACGCTGCCTGGATCCATCCTGAAAGAAGGCAGCCCTCCCGAGGAACGAATTCTCTCCCTGTGGCGGAAGGTGGCGGCTCATTGCCAGTATGAACTGGATCAGGACCGAAAGGCGGACGGGACAAAGGAGACGCGTGAGGTGTGGAAGAGTTCCAGTGAAACCTGGGCGGAGGCCGCTGGTGACTGCGAGGACACTTCGATCCTCCTGGCCGACGTCCTCATCAAAGCCGGGTTCGACGCACGAGTCGCCATCGGGTGGAATGGGAACATCGGCCAGCATGCCTGGGTAGTCGTGAAAGCGGGGAAAAGGCAATATCTCCTCGAGACGACCCTGCAGGAGACCGTCGGCCCGGAAGATCTCGTGGAGGTGGGCGCGGGCTCATCCTTTTACCGGCCCGAGCAGCTTTTTGACGCCAAGCGCATCTACTACACCACCGCGAGGCCGGATCGGTTTGGCGTCGATTACTTTTCCCCGGAAGTCTGGAAAGCCGTGCCCGAGCCTCCGTCCGGGACCTTGACGCAGCGTTGAAATCCACCGCGATGTCAAAAATACCGGGGTGCGTCTTCCGGCCGTTTGACGAAGGGGATTACGGTCGCTAGGGTCGCGGCGATGAAACTCCTGCGCTTTGGCCCCAAGGGCTCCGAGAAACCCGGTCTACAACTCGAGGATGGCACGCGTATCGACGCGTCCGGCTTCGGCATGGACTGGAATCCAGATTTTTTTGCCGACCCTGTAAATCTCGAGCGGCTTTCTGCCTGGCTCGAGTCGAACGGCGCCTCCGCTCCGCGACTGGAAGAGGGGACCCGTCTCGGTTCAGCGGTCGCCCGGCCCGGAAAGCTGATCTGCATCGGTCTCAATTTCTCCGACCATGCCGCCGAGGCCGGGATGGACATTCCAAAGGAACCGATCGTCTTCTTCAAGGCCACAAGCGCGATGTGCGGACCGAACGATCCCGTCATCATTCCGCGGGGTAGCGAAAAGACCGACTGGGAAGTCGAACTCGCCTTCGTCATCGGGAAAAAAGCTTCCTATGTGACGAAGGAAGAGGCGCTTTCCCACGTCGCCGGCTACGTGCTTCACAATGACTACAGCGAGCGGGCCTACCAGCTCGAGCGCGGCGGTCAGTGGGTGAAAGGCAAGAGCTGCGACACCTTCGCGCCAATCGGCCCCTTCGTGGCCACCGCCGACGAGATCGTCGATCCCGAAAACCTCAAGATGTGGCTCACCGTCAACGGTGAAACGAAGCAGAACGGAAACTCCAACAAACTCATCTTCGGAATCGCCCACCTCGTCAGCTACCTCAGCGAGTTCATGAGCCTCGAACCCGGGGACGTGGTTTCGACCGGCACTCCTCCTGGCGTGGGGATGGGCTTCAAGCCATCCCAGTTCCTCAAGCCCGGAGACGTGGTTGAGCTCGGTATCGAGGGACTGGGCAGTTCCACGCAGACGGCCATGGCGTGGCCCGGCTGAGAGGAGCGCGGAACTACAGCGATTCCTTCGTCTTTTCGACGAGGCGAATGGGCCCGATCACCATCTGCTTGTCGACCGCCTTGCACATGTCGTAGATCGTAAGGGCGGAGAGGGACACGGCGGTGAGGGCCTCCATCTCGACACCGGTTTTCCCATCGGTGCGAACCGTTGCGCTGATGGAGAGACCCTCGGGGCTCGCCTCGAAGTCGACGACCACCTTGGTGAGCGGCAGAGGATGGCAGAGGGGGATCAGGTCGGCGGTTCGCTTGGCGGCCTGGATTCCCGCGATGCGGGCGGCGGCGAGGACGTCGCCTTTCGGAAGAAGGCCGCCGGTGATCGCTTCGAGAGTAGAGCCGTCCAGAGCGATGAATCCCACGGCCGTCGCCTCTCTCCGCATCACCGGCTTGTCCGAGACATCGACCATGATGGCGCTTCCGTCAGGGCGGATGTGGGAGAACTCTGGTGGGGATTCCATGGAGGCAGTCTCGCCGTCCGAGGGGAATTGCGCAAGCAAGGGAGAGACGGCGGTTGACCGGAACGCCGCTTTTGTGTTCTCTCGCGGAGATGAAGATCCACTTCGCCTTTCTCGGGCTCGTTCTTACCGTGTCCAGCCTCCAGGCCGAACTCCGCTGCCTCGAGAACGAAGCCTTCATCGAGATTCGCAATGGCGAGTCTCTCGTCCTCCGTTACCGCAAGCAGCCGAGCGAGGAGGCGGCGAAGAACGATCCGTTATATAGCCGGACCGGCTATATTCATCCGCTCTGCACGCCATCGGGAAAGGTCATCACCGGAGACTACGCACCCGACCATCCGCACCAGCACGGACTTTTCTTTGCCTGGACCAAGACTTCCTTCGAAGGGCGTGCTCCCGAGTTCTGGAACCAGATGCAGGGCAGTGGGCGGGTCGGATACGCCAAGACCCTGGCCATTCTTCCGGGAGGCGGAGAATGCGGATTCGACGTTCTGCACCGTTTTGAGGACCTTACGGCTGCGGGCGGGCCCGAGCCTGTCCTTGAGGAAACCTGGAAGATAAGGGTGAGCCTCGTAGACGGACGTTACCTTCTCGACCTGCATTCCCTCCAGCAGTGCTCCGGAGCAAAACCGCTGGTGATCGAGAAATACCATTACGGTGGCATGGCCATCCGAGGCCGGGCCGACTGGCTCGGGGAGGAATTGGGACGCATCGTCACGAGCGAGGGGAAGAACCGGATAGAGGGGAACCACACGCGTCCGTCCTGGGTGAAGATGAGCGGCCAAATCGACGGGGCGTCCTGCGGGGTTGTCGCGATCCCGAACCCGGAGAATTTCCGGGCGCCGCAGTGGGTGAGACTGCATCCCTCGAAACCCTATTTCGTGTTCTCCCCGATGGTGGAGGAGTCCTTCACCATCGAACCCGGGACAACCTACGAATCCCGTTTTCGCTACGTCGTCTTCGACGGTGAATTGGGAGGGGAGGAGATCGCTTCCCTCGCTCCCGCCGATTCGAAATAAGTCGATCGGTTTCGGAGCGGCGGAAGCGCGGTTCGTCATCCCCCGATCGCGATCATCTTGCGGCCGGGCTGATAGTTCTCGCGAAAGTCGTGCTTCTCCGGCTTGCGGGCGACCACCTCGCGAATGAGGCGGGCGATCTCCGAATCGTCCAGAGATGGATCGCGGAGGGCGTCGCGCAGGTCGAATTCGAGGTGGCTGCCGAGACAGGGACGCAGTTTGCCTTCGCAGGTGAGACGGAGCTTGTTGCACGACTCGCAAAAGTGGAGATTCGTCATCGCTCCGATGAACCCGATGACCTGTCCGGTCCCTTCGGCTTCGTAGTAGGTGGCGGGACCATTGGTGCGAATGTCAGGACGGGGCGTGAGAGGTCCGAGGCGGTATTCGAGCATTCGCTTTGCCTCCCCGGCGGAGAGGAAGTTTTCCTCGGTGAGCACCTCGGTCGTGCTCACCGGCATCAGTTCGATGAATCGGAGAAGGAGATCCTTCTCCCGGGCGAAGTCGGCGAGATCCCAGAGCTCGTGCTCGTTGCGGTGGCGCATCAGCACGGTGTTGAGCTTGATCTTTTCGAATCCCGCCTCGCGCGCGGCGTCGATGCCGACGAGGACCTCGGGGAAGAGGTCGCGACCGGTCGTTTTTGCATAGGTTTCCCGGTCGAGGGTGTCGAGGGAGATGTTGACGGTCCGCACTCCGGCCTCGCGAAGGGCCCTGGCCGTGATGCGCCCGTCGGGGAGAGGACGGGCGAGAAGGGTGCCGTTGGTCGAGAGCCCGAGGTCGCCTATGCCGGGTAGAGCCGCGACTTGGCCGAGGAACCAGACGACGTCGCGGCGGGTGAGCGGTTCGCCGCCGGTGACGCGGACTTTCGTGACGCCGAGGTCGGCACCAACGCGCAGGACACGGAGAATCTCCTCGTAACTCAGGACTTCGGAGCGCGGCAACCAGTCCTGCTCCTCGTGCGGCATGCAGTACTGGCAGCGCTCGTTGCACCTGTCCGTGATGGACACGCGCAGGTAGCTGATGTGATGGCCGAATCGATCCTCCATTCCGCTCTCAACGAAGGCGTTCCCAGGCCACGACTTTTCCATTCACGAACTCGACGGTGCGGTCGAGATAAGGCACGTAGTCGACTCCGGTGCCAAACCCCCAGTCCGGTCCATAGCCGTAGCCATAGCCGAAGGCAGGGTGGACTCCATAGGACGAATAAAAAGGATGGGGGCCGAAGGCACCATAACCGATCGAGTAGTTATTGACCGGTGCGGAGCGGAACCAGGCCCATCGCTCGCTGCCTCGTCCGTTGCGCGATCCGCTCATGACCCGTCCGGGACGACCCCAGGCGAGAAAGACGGCATCCTGGCTCATGCCCTCGGACACCTCCCCGCGAAGGACGAGGTCCCGTTCACGCTCGGAGAGGTCTGCAAAACGCTCGGGGTACTTTTTCGCCCTCTGCTCGGCGGGGTTCGTCGCACAGGAAACGAGGAGGAAAGCCGCGAGGGAACCTGTCAGGAGGGATAGGAAACTTCGCATGAGGGACATCGGGGAACCGTGGCCGCGATCCAGACCGCCTGCAAGTGGCGCTGTGGCGCTGCCGTTCCGGATTCACTCGACCGGGACGGCACGCACCGAAGGTTTTTTCTTGAAGAGGTCTCGGAAGAAAAAGACCCGTTTCTCGGCGGAATTGAAATCCTGCGTCTCGAAGACATCGAGGTTGTTGTCGGTGTTTTCGGCGAAAGCTTCGGCCTCCGGAGCGAGGCGGGTTCGGTCCTTCATGTCGGTGTCCGTGAAAAAGCGGTCCGACTCGTTCCGGATCACCTTGGGCTGGATGAAAATGAGGAGTTCCTGGCGGTTCAGTTCATCCTTCGTCGAACCGAAGACCCGGCCGACAAGCGGCAGATTCACGAAGAGAGGCAGGCCGGCTTCGGCCTTGCTGTCGTCTTCGCTGATGAGCCCGCCAAGGAGAACGGTTCCTCCATCCGGCACCATCACGGTGGTGCCGAGGCTCTGGGTGCCGATGGTGGGAATGGCGTCGCCGCCGATGATGGTGCTCCCGACGATGTCGTCGTTTTTCTGTTGAATCTGCAGGGTGATCTCGCCGTCCGCGTTGATCAGGGGAATCACGGCGATACGCAGGACGACATTTTCGTAGTCGATGCTGGCGGTGACCGTCTGGTTGTTGTTGTTGATCCCCCCGGTGTCGAGGGAGGAGAGAGTGCTGCGTGGCACCGCGACGCGCTGGCCGGTCTCGATCACTGCCTGGCGATTGTTGACCGTGTAGACAGTAGGGCGCTGGAGGACCTTGAAGCGGTTCGTCGACTCCAGAGCCGAGATGTGGGCATCGAGGTAGCGGTTGATCTGTCCATAGAAGGAAAGGCCTGCCGCCGAGGTAGCGAGATTCCCGGGATCGATGAGGCTGGCGACATCGAACAGCTTTGCGTTCGGTATCGAGGTGATCGTTCCGGCTCCGTTGAATCGGCTTCCGCCGAGGAAACGCTCGTCGCCGGAGGGCTTCTCGAGGGTGCGAAGCAGGTTGAGGGCGAGTTCGTAGTCGTCGCCAAGGGTGATCTGCGAGATGATCGCGGAAATCTGGATCTGCACGGGCCGCACATCCATGGTATCGAGCAATTCCTCGATCTGGCGCAGGGTTTCGGGCGGCCCTGAGGCGATGAGCATGTTCTGGATGTTGTCGGCGATGAGAAGGGTCTTTCCGATGACAACCGACTGCGGAGCGGCCGCCTGGTCGGAGCCGGCGCTGCCGAGATCGCCGGTGGCCCCTCCCGAGCGTCCCGAGTTGCTCCCTAATGAAGAAGGATCACCGGTGCCATCGTTGCTTTGATTGCCGTTGGAAATGCCCTGCTGGTTGTTCTCGTCGCCTCCGGAAATCTCACCACTCTCCTCGTCCTTGTTTCCGCGTAGGATCACGTTGCCCGCGATCTTGAGAAAGTCGGAGACGCTGATGTAGTTGAGTTGCCGCCGCATGTAGGTGGCGGTTTCCACCGGGGCATCGAGATGGTTGATGATGCTCTCGATGTAATCCATGTCCTCCGGGGTGGCCACGACGAGGACACGATTGGCCCGCTGGATGGCCCGAACCCTGGGTTTCGGGGCGCTGGGACGGGCGAAGGAAGAACTGCCTCCCCGCGAAGGGAGCGAGGAACTGCCCGGGTCGTTGATTGCCAGGTTGCCGCCGTTGCGGTCCGGAGAAGGGACCGGCTGGTTTCCACCCTGGGGATTGCCGGGCTGGGGAGCTGAGGGAGTCTTGCCATTGTCCTGATCGAGCCCGAGGACATCGGTGAGGGCCTCGACGACATCCTCGGCGTCGGCTCGCTCCAGTTGGAAGGTCCGGTCGATCGTGCGGATGGGACTCACGTCGACGTGGTCCCTGAGTTCGATGAGTCGCGAGACCACGGTCGAACTCTCCGTGATGACGATGGCCGAGGCGCTTTTCAGAGGGGTAATCTTTCCATACGGATGGAGGGTCGTCACATTGGTGAAGAGCTCGGCGGCCTCTTCCGGATCGAGATAGGAGAGGGGCATGATGTAGGTGACGACCTGCTCCGAATCGGGCAGTTGAAACGGAGTCGTGTAGACGGGGAGACCCTCGCTGCTCGGCTTCTTGTCCGTGTTGTAGGCGATGATCTTCATCTGGTCAGGCTTTTCCGTCGGGAGGAGGGCGTAGCCGTTGAGAAGGAAGCTCTTTTCGATGAACTCGGCGGCTTCGGCGTAGGACATTTTGCCGGAGGTCTGGATGATGAGGTTCTTGTCCTGAACCGAGGTGTCGCGAATCACTCGTTTGCCGGTGAGGCGTTCGTATTCGAGGAGGATCACGGGAATGGGCGTGTTTGGAAACTGCACGTCCGTCATCGGTTCGCCACCGTTGGCGGAAGGGGTGATCGCGGGAGTCGGTGGCGGCGGCACGACCGGAGTGTTCGGAGCGTTTGGCGCAGGGTTGTCCTGCGTATATGCCGCGCCGACCGCGAGAAGGAGGCATAGCCCGAAAAGGCAAGCCTTGAGTGAAATATGAGGTTTCATCGTTCGTGTTTCGTCGGGGAGGAGGAAAGGTCGACGGTCAACCGCCGGGAAGGGGAACGCGGCGGCGGCGTGGCTCGGAATCGAGGTTGTCGAGGGCTGGAGCCACACTTGTCGGTTTGCCGACATCGGCGGGCTTGGATGTGTTGGGAGTATTGGGAGCGATGCCGGGACGCAGTTGACCGGCGCCACCGCCTCCGGCACCACCTTTCTGATCGCGGCCAGGAGGTGACTGACCCGGCCGGTTCTGGTTGGCCGGGGGGGCAGGAGCGGGCGCCGCAATGGCCTGGGTGAGCTTGGCGACGACAAATCCGATTTCACCGGTCTCCTTGCCGTCGGTCACGGTGACCTTGGTTTCCTCGGGGTTGGTCGCCTGGTTTGCCGAGACGATGGTGAAAGGATGGCCTTCGCTGGCCTGCTTCGTGATCACGAGCGGCTTGTCTTCGCGCACGTCGCGGACATAGGCGATGGGGCCGATCGTGTCATCGTTCACAATTCCCTCGAGCACGAGGGACCCGGCAAAGCTGCTGGCAATGGTCTGGGAGACCGGTTTGATGACCTCCCGGTTGAACGGGGAGTTATCCCAGATCGCGAGGTATCGGGTGAGGGGATAGGCACCGGGTAGAATCTCCTCTTCGGCCGCGGCGGAGGCCGCGACGCAAAGGCAGAGAAGGGCGATGGAGGAGTGAACCTTCATGCTTCGGGCGGGGCATACCAGCCCAGCAGCTCGAACGTGGCGATGATGTTCTCCGGGGTTTCCTTGTCGGGCTGGACCTTGAGATTACGGATGACCCGGAATTGCTCGGGACGGTTGAGATCGTAGAGCCACCGAAAGACCGACTTGAGATCGCCGGAGGCGGAGAGGGCCACGCTGGCCTGAACGTAGTCTGGAGTGCTG
>JAGRPC010000427.1 GCA_020439925.1 Verrucomicrobiia bacterium
ACACAGCTCAGCCATAAGATCTCGCCCAACTCGGAGCGCCACCCTCGCATGAAGAGAGCAATCCATGTGATTCCAGACCTGAGCGGGATTTCGCAGATTGAGGCATTTCGGCAGCGATTTGACCGCTTATATCAGCACATCGCAGCACACATCACACTGGTCTTTCCGTTCGATCTTCCAGCTTCGGATGACGTTGTTAAGACCCACTGCCAGTCCAGTTCCAGTGGCATTGAGCCTTTCACTGTTCAGCTATTGCCGCCTCACCGCAGCCACGATGATCATCTATTGCTTCCTGTCACAGACTCCGCGCCTTTACGTGAACTTACAGAGAGACTTTATTCGGGGCCACTTTCCGCTCTGACCGGAACGCGCAGGAATAGCAGTTTTCACATCACCGTGGCTCGACCTCCATTGCCACCACCGACTGAGTGCGACTCCCTTCAGGATCATCTCATTTTCCCCGTGACTATTGATGTTACGTCTATCACTCTTGAGGCTATCCGGCCTGACGATAGATCACTAATTATTGGGCACTTCGCACTTCGACAATGATCAGACCACCACACCAACCAAGGCTCAGGTTCAAGACTGAAGGGCACCGTCAACCGGATGTTCGAAGCGTTCCGCAGGAGTCCTGAACCCGTGTCCCACTCCACTATCCTCCGTCCCCAACCCGTCCCTCCAACCACGCCAGCGCTTCTTCCCGCGAGGTGTGGGCGCCGTCGAGCTGGAGGTCGTGGGCTTCGGTAAGGATGGTGCCGAGATCGGGTCCCGCGGCGACTCCGTGGTCGAGGAGGTCGCGTCCGCTCAGGAACCAGCTCGGGAGCAGGGGGGCGTCGGCGAATTCCCGCTGCCTCGCGAGGACGAAGGCGTGGTTCTCGAGTTTGCCGTTGCTGCCGAGGCAGTCGACCCGGTGCAGCTCGAGTTCGTCGGCGAAGTGGGGAGCCGCCATGAAGCGCTTCAGGGTGGCGGTGCGCATCCCTTGCACGTCCTTGAAGCGCATGTGTCGGGCCACGGCGGCGGTGACGGTGTCGATGACGGCGTTGGGATAACGGAGGCGGCGGAGGATGTCCTTGGTCATGGTGGCACCGACCTGGTCGTGGCCGTGAAAGCGGATGCGGCCGTCGGCGTCGTCGCGGGTGAAGGTGGCGGGTTTGCCGATATCGTGGAAGAGCACGGAGAGGACGAGGGGCAGGCTCGCCCCGGGAGGGAGCTGCTCCATCATGAGGCGGGTGTGGACGAAGACATCGCCCTCGGGGTGCCACTCGGGAGGTTGTTCGCAACCCCGTAGGGCGAGGATCTCGGGAAGGACGGCGGCCATCAGCCCGCTCTCCACGAGGAGGTCGAAACCGCGGACCCGGGCGGGGCTGAGCCAGATCTTGTCGAGTTCCTCGCGGATGCGCTCGGGGGTGATGGCGGCGATGCGGGAGGCGTTTTCGCAGAGGGCCGCCCAGGTGACGGGTTCGATGGCGAAGCCGAGGTGGGTGGCGAAGCGGATCGCGCGGAGGAGGCGCAGGTAGTCCTCGCGAAAGCGGTCGGAGGGCTCGCCGATCGCGCGGATGAGTCCCGCGGCGAGGTCCTCACGTCCGCCGACATGATCGATGACCCGGTCCTCGAGCGGGTCGTAGAACATGCCGTTGATGGTGAAGTCGCGCCGCCGGGCGTCGGCCTCGGGGGTGGAGAAGGTGACCTGCTCGGGGCGGCGCCCGTCGCGGTAGTCACCGTCCTCTCGAAAGGTGGCCACCTCGAAGCCGTGGCCTCGGGATTTCACGAGAATGACGCCGAAATGGGCGCCCACGGCGTCGGAGCGGGGGAAGAGGGCCTGGATCTCGGCCGGGTGAGCGCTGGTGGCGATGTCGTAGTCCTTCGGGGCGACGCCGCGGAGGAGGTCTCGCACGCAGCCTCCAGCGAGGAGGGCCTCGTAGCCGGCTTCGCGAAGGCGGCGCACGATCTCGAGGGCGGCGTCGCGCAGGCTCCAGTCGTCCGGGACATTGCCGGGTCCGGGCAAGGGGGGATTGGGATCGGGCTTCACGGCAGGCGGATGCCGAGGTCGGCGGCGGTGACGTTGCGAATGCCGCCCTCGGCGCGCATGTCGTCGAAATGCCACCATTCGGACTCGATGACGCGGAAGCCGGCGTTTTTCATGGCCGTCTGGAGAAGGGTGACCCGTCGGGCGATCTCGGGGTCGCCGCCGGTGTAGCGGGAGGCGGCGCGGGGAGAAAACTCGTCGAATCGCGAGGGCATGGGCACCTCGGTGCCGTCGGCACGGGCAAGGGTGAGGTCGACGGAGATACCGTAGCAATGCCAGGAGAGCCCCTTGCTCGGCGGCACGACAAAACGCTCGTCCTTCACGGCGTTCCAGAGCGCCTCGTGGGCCTCCGGCGGGCGCCAGGCGTCCCAGATCTTCAGGTAATAACCCTGGGCTTTCAGCTCCTTCGCGACCTTGCGCAGCTTCTGGGCGGTGGCTCGATGGATGAGGGCGGGCATCTCCGGAAGGTAGAGGGGTTTCCCGGAGGCGGAGGTGACGGTGTAACGCAGGTCGACGAAGGCCTCCGGCACGGCCGTCTCGATCGGGACGAGGTGGTATTTCTTCGCCTTCCGATAGATTTCGGCATTGGGGTCACGCTGGAAGAGTCCGGTGCCGCCGGAAAGGAGGGGCAGGCAGAAAAGGGCGACGGTGGCCAGCGCGATGGTCCTCGGCGGTTGGTTCATGAACGGGATAGGGTAGGCGGATTCCGCCTTCGTGCAACGACGGGCGCCGGAGACCGCGGAAAGCGGGGGGCGGGATCTTCATAAGGGATCGGTGGGTGTATGAAAATGAGAGAGTTGGCATGCCACTTGCTACGAATCGGGTATCCCGGGGATTTCTCCCGGTTTTTGGTTACAACCCCTATTCAAAAACCCCTATGAATCAGTCTGCGCCTTGGAAAAGGCTCTCCCTGTTGGCGGCGCTCGTCGGAGCGACCGGTAGTCTCTGTGCCCAGGAAGCGGCGGCCACGCCCGCGCCGGATACCGGCGACACGGCCTGGATGCTCACCTCCACGGTGCTCGTCCTCCTCATGACGCTTCCCGGCCTCGCCCTCTTCTACGGCGGTCTCGTGCGGGCGAAGAACGTGCTCAGTATCTTCGTGCAGTGTTTCGTGATCGCGGCCCTGATGTCGGTGCTGTGGGTCGTCTTCGGCTACAGCCTCGCGACGACGGGTGAAGGCCTCTTCATCGGTGACTTCTCGAAGGCCTTCCTCAAGGGGGTCGCGGATGACTCCCTCAGCGGAACGATCCCGGAAAGTGTCTTCGTGACCTTCCAGATGACCTTCTTCATCATCACTCCGGCGCTGATCGTGGGTGCCTTCGCGGAACGCATGAAGTTCTCGGCGGTGCTGATCTTCACCACGATCTGGGCGATCTTTTCCTACCTTCCGGTCTGGCACATGGCCTGGGCCGTGGATCTCGGCCTCTTCTCGAAGTGGGGTGTGCTCGACTTCGCGGGCGGCACCGTCGTTCACATCAACGCCGGGATCGCCGGCCTCGTCGCCTGTGTCATGGTGGGCAAACGCAAGGGATTCGGCGCCACGGCGATGCATCCCCACAGCGTGCCTTTCACGGTGATCGGCGCGGCGCTGCTCTGGGTGGGCTGGTTCGGCTTCAACGCGGGCAGCGCGGTGGCGGCGAACGGTTCGGCCGGTTACGCGATGCTGACGACCCAGATCGCGACGGCGGCGGCGGTGCTGGTCTGGATGGCGGTGGAATGGCTCGTGACGAAAAAGCCGACCGCGGTCGGTGCGGCCACCGGTGCGGTGGCTGGACTCGTGGCGATCACCCCGGCCTCGGGGACGGCGACGGTGGTCGGAGCCCTCATCATCGGCGCCGTATCGGCGGCGGTGTGTTACTTCTGCGCGACCTCGCTGAAGCGGGCGTTGAAGTATGACGACAGTCTCGACGTCTTCGGCGTCCACGGCATCGGCGGGATCGTCGGCGCGATCCTCACCGGCGTGTTCGTGCGCGGTGGGGCGGCGGACGGCCAGCTCATGAAGCAGATCCTCAGCGTGCTCGTGACGGCTGGCTGGAGCGGCGTGGTTTCGGTGATCGCGCTGTTCATCGCGAAGTTCACCGTGGGCCTGCGAGTCTCGGAACAGGACGAAAACGCCGGCCTCGACACGACCTCGCACGGGGAGACCGCCTACACCTCCTGATCTCAGCGAGAGACGGTTCCGAAAGGAACCCTGTCTGCAACGACCCCGTCCGGTTCCGCCGGGCGGGGTTTTTTTTGTCAGGAAGGGATTCCGGGTGGTCACGCGAATTTTTGCAAGTTTTCCCGGCCATCTTCTTGCAAAGACCCGGCGTAATGCTTAAGAAACCGCAAATGAACTCGCTTTGCAGAACTCTCCTCCGATTCTGGAACTCCTCGATCGGCAAAAAGCTGATCGTCGCCCTGACCGGCCTGATGCTGGTGGGTTTCCTCCTCGGCCACATGGCGGGAAACCTCCTCATTTTCCAGGGACGTGAGGATCTCAACGATTACGCCGAGTTCCTTCACCACATGCTGCACGGCTGGGGAATCTGGATTTTCCGTCTCGGGATCCTCGGAGCTTTTGTCCTGCATATCGCCGCGACCGTTTCCCTCGTGCGCCAGAACCGCTCCGCCCGGGACACCCGCTACGCCTGCGACACGACGGTGCAGGCCCCGGCGAGTTCACGGATCATGATCTGGTCGGGTCTGACGGTGGTCGCCTTCGTGATCTTCCACATCTTCCATTTCACGATCCGGGTCGACCCGGCCCTCGCCTCGATGAAGGACCCGGGGGATCCTGCCCGTCACGATGTCTTCGGCATGGTGATCAAGGGTTTCCAGAATCCCGCCATCGTCCTCTTCTACATCGTGGCGATATCCCTGCTCTGTTCCCACCTCAGCCACGGGATCGCCTCGATCTTCCAGACGCTGGGTCTGCGCACGGAGAAGACCCGGGTGGCGATCCGCAACCTGGCCTGGGGAATCACGATCCTCCTTTGGATCGGCTTCCTTTCCATTCCCTTCCTCGTGGCCACCGGCACGCTGAAGGACTCCGGCGGCGGCTCCGCCGTCCACGAATCCTCCCTTTCCATTCCGGGTGCGCCCGCCTCCAAGTCCTGATCCGCCTTCCAACCCCTTTCACCCGATCCGATCATGGCCAGCAAAGCTTCCGCTCCCTCCGCTCCGAATGGTGCCCTGAATTCCGCGATTCCCGATGGACCGCTTCCTGAAAAGTGGACGAGTTACAAGTCGCACGCCAAACTCATCAACCCGGCGAACAAGCGGAAGTATTCCGTGATCGTCGTGGGTTCCGGTCTTGCCGGCGGAGCCGCGGCAGCGACGCTTTCGGAACTGGGTTACCGCGTGAGTTGCTTCTGCTACCAGGACAGCCCGCGACGCGCCCACTCCATCGCCGCGCAGGGCGGGATCAACGGCGCGAAGAACTACCAGAACGACGGAGACTCGGTCTGGCGCCTTTTCTACGACACGATCAAGGGCGGGGACTTCCGTTCCCGGGAGGCCAACGTGCATCGTCTTGCGGAGATCTCGCTGCAGATCATCGATCAGTGCGTGGCGCAGGGCGTTCCCTTTGCCCGCGAATACGGCGGGGCGCTCGCGAACCGCTCCTTCGGGGGAGCCCAGGTCAGCCGCACCTTCTACGCCCGCGGCCAGACGGGACAGCAGCTGCTCCTCGGCTGTTATCAGGCGCTCGAGAAGGAAGTCGCGAAGGGCGGGGTGAAGATGTACACCCGCACCGAGATGCTCGACCTCGTCGTCGTCGACGGTCACGCCAAGGGGATCATCGTGCGCGACCTCACCACGGGCGAGATCACGAGCCACGCTGCCGACGCCGTTCTCCTCGCCACGGGTGGTTACGGCAACGTCTTCTTCCTTTCCACGAACGCGATGGGCTGCAACGTCACCGCGGCTCTGCGCGCCCACAAGCGCGGCGCCTACATGGCGAATCCTTGCTTCACCCAGATCCACCCGACCTGCATCCCGGTGAGCGGCGACTACCAGAGCAAGCTCACCCTCATGTCGGAGTCGCTCCGCAACGACGGCCGCATCTGGGTGCCCAAGTCCCGCGAGGACGCGGCGAAGATTCGCAGCGGCGAACTCAAGGCGAAGGACATTCCCGAGGAGGCCCGTGACTATTACCTGGAACGGAAATACCCCTCTTTCGGCAACCTCGCTCCCCGCGACATCTCCTCCCGCTCGGCCAAGGAAGCCTGCGACGACGGACGCGGGGTCGCCAAGACCGGCCTCGGGGTGTTCCTCGATTTCAGCGACGCGATCCAGCGTCTCGGCAAGGAAACGATCAAGGCGCGATACGGAAACCTCTTCCAGATGTACGAGAAGATCGCGGGCGAGGATCCCTACGAGACTCCGATGAAGATCTATCCCGCTGTGCACTACACGATGGGCGGTCTCTGGGTCGACTACAACCTCATGTCGAACGTGCCCGGGCTGCACGTCCTCGGCGAGGCGAATTTCTCCGATCACGG
>JAGRPC010000428.1 GCA_020439925.1 Verrucomicrobiia bacterium
TGCCCCGCGGAGGCACCTCCATCGGGGCCGACCCCATCGGCCTGCTGCGGGGTGCCCCTCACCCCGAACTCGCCCACCGCTTTGTCGAGTTCGTCCTCTCCCCCGAGGGACAGGCCATCTGGAACTACCGTGCCGGCGCTCCCGGCGGCCCGGTCAAACACGCCCTGCGACGCCCCCCGATCCGGCGGGACTTCTACAACGATGCCAACCGCGCGCACATGACCGACCCCGACTTCGATCCCTACGAGGCCGCGGCGGGATTCACCTACCATCCCGAGTGGACCGGCCCCCTTTTCGCGGCGCTTCGATTTGTCATCCGCGCCGCCTGCATGGATCCGCACGACGAGCAGCAGGCCGCCTGGGACGCCCTCCTCACCGCCGGGCTGCCGCCAGAGGGGCTCGCCCGCTTCGAGGACATCACCCCGATCTCCTACGCGGCCGTGACCACCGAAATCGCCCCGGCATTAAAAAGCAACGACAAGGTCGCCCAGGTCCGCCTCGGCCGGGAGCTCTCCGAGCGATTCCGCGATCACTACCTGGGCATCGTGCGGGACTACTCGCGTCGCTGAGCCTGCCTGCGGTTCAGCCCTGCCATTTCACCGCGCAGGTCGCCGCATACATCGGCATCCATCCCTGCAGCTGCGTCGACTCCTCGTCCCAGTCGTCCTCGTAAAAGCCCGTGATCGCGAGGCCCGCGGCGCATTGCCCGCCGAGCTGTTCCTCCCAACTGTGGCTGTATTCGACACTGAGCTGCGCCTCGAGCTGTTCCGAGAGCGTTTCCTCGTCCATCGACTCGAGGTCCGAGTAGGGCAGACGATGAATCACCCGCGGTTCCCCCGTCTCCTCGAGCCACTCGTGGTCGAACAGATAGAAGGCCGGATTCATGAACCCGCAGAGGAGGCGTCCGCCCGGCCGCAGGACCCGGTGACACTCCCGCCAGATCGGCTCGAGCGATTCCGCGAAGACATTCGAGACCGGGTTGAAAACGAGATCGAAGGCCCCCGCTTTGAACTCCGAGAGATCCGCCATGTCTCCCTGGACCGTCGTCACCTTCAGGCCGAAACGGGCACAGGTTTCCTCGTCCTTCTCCAGTTGCACATCCGACGCGTCGAAGGAAGTCACCTCCGCCCCCGCCGCCGCGAAGACCGGCACCTGCTGACCGCCCCCGCTCGCGAGGGCGAGGATGCGAAGGCCCTTCAGATCCGGATACGAGGGGAACCACTCCGCCGGCACCGCCTTGTTCGGGGTCAGGATGACCGACCAGTCGCCCCCCTTCGCCGCCTCGATCACCTCGTCGGGATAGGGCGTGCTCCAGCGGCAGCCTTCGAGCGATTGGAGATTCCAGGCGTTGCGATTGTATTCGTGAATGTTCATGAGTCTTCCTCCAGCGACTGGTTCTTCGTGCTGTCGAGCCGGAAGCGAACCTTCTCGCTCCCCGGCTCCAGCACCGTCAGTTCATAAGTCTCCGCGAGCCCGTCGGTGCGGTAGCGCAGCCAGTCCCCTCCGGACGGATCAAGGTAGTCCTCGCCCGTCCACGGATTCGCGAGCCCCGCCTCGAGGTGCTTCCCCTCGACGAGCAGGGAGACCAGTTCCCGGCCGTTCATCATCCGCTTCGGATACAGTTCCTCCGCCACGTGATAACGCTGCAGCGCCTCCTGCACCGTCAGGAGCATCGCCCGCACCCGACGCTCCGTGCGCTTTTCGAGGAGCGAGGGAAGAAAGATCCACCCGCCCACGGCAATGACCGCGGCCAGGCCGAGACTGCGGACGAGAATAGACTTCATCGGGTTCATGAGAAAAACATCCGGGGCATTCTACCCCAGGATCCACTCGAGCGGAACCATGTGGAGCGCGACCGCCAGCCCCAGCAGACCGAGCCCCATCCAGTCCCGGACCGAAAACTCGTCCTTCCCCGTTCGTTTCCGGACAAACTCCAGCAACCAGCCCGTCGGACAACCGAACTTGCAGTAGGCCATGGGAAAGAAAAGCGACACCGCCAGCCCCGCCAGCGCCACCACGATCGTCGCCAGCCCCGCGCCCCGGATCAGGTAGGCGTCGAAAGGCTCGATCCCCGCGAGGTCGAGGTCGAGTTGCAGGAAGGACACCCCGAGGACCACCGCCAGCAACATCACCGGCACCCAGCGGCCCACCCATTTCCCGTCCTCCGGGAGGGGGCGCTTCCATCGCGCCGGCAGCACCTTCATCGCCCAGCGCTGCAGGTTCCCGTGCGGACAGATGAACTGGCAGTAGACCGGCTG
>JAGRPC010000429.1 GCA_020439925.1 Verrucomicrobiia bacterium
CTCGGCCCCTTTCCCCGAGACGAGCATGCCGTGAAGGTGCACCGGCAGGAGTATTATGCGCTCATCACTCACATGGACGCGCAGATCGGTCGCATCCTTGACGCCCTCGAGCAGTCCGGCGAGGCGGAGAACACGTGGATCTTCTTCACCGCCGATCACGGTCTTGCGATCGGGCACCATGGCCTCTTCGGGAAGCAGAACATGTACGACCACAGCCTGCGCGTCCCCTTCCTCGTGAGTGGTCCCGGCGTAAAGGGGGGGGCGAAGATCGACGCGCCCGTCTATCTCCAGAGTGCCATGGCCACGGCTCTCGACCTGGCGGGAGCGGACCGCGAGGGGGTGGAGTTCGAGAGTGTTCGTCCGCTCCTGGCCGGGGAAGGGGAGGGGCTCGCGTCGGTCTACGGGGCCTATCTCGACCTGCAGCGCGCCGTCATCGACGACGGGTGGAAGCTGATCCTCTATCCGAAGGCGAAGGTCGCGAGGCTCTATCATATCGCCGAGGACCCGCAGGAACAGAAGGACCTCGCCGGCGATCCGGCCATGGCGGAGCGGAAGCGGGCACTCTTCGCGAAGTTCCTCGAACTGCAGAAGTCCCTCGAGGATTCCCTCGATCTGACCTCGGTTTTCCCCGACTTGAAATGAAATCCCTTTTTGTGCTCGTCCTCGCTTCGCTTCTGTCCTGCGCCGTCTTCGCCGCGGAACGTCCCAACGTGATCTTCCTGCTGGCCGACGACCAGGGTAGTGTCGATCTCGGCAGCTACGGGTCGGAGGATCTTGAGACGCCGCATCTCGACGCGCTCGCCTCCCGCGGAGTCCGTTTCACGCGCTTTTATTCCGCCGCTCCGGTCTGTTCTCCCTCTCGCGCCGGGGTCCTCACGGGCCGCTATCCGGTCCGCGCGGGCGTGCCTGGCAACTGCGCCTCGCAGAAAGGCGCCAAGGGCGCCCTGCCGCCGGAGGAAGTCACCATGGCGGAGATGTTCAAAGCTGCCGGCTACGCCACCGCGCACATCGGGAAGTGGCACCTCGGCTACACGCCGGAGACCCATCCGCTCGCCCAGGGCTTCGACCATTCCTTCGGCCACATGGGCGGCTGCATCGACAACTACTCGCACTTCTTCTACTGGAGCGGCCCGAACGTCCACGACCTCTGGCGCAACGGCGAGGAGGTCTTCCACGACGGCGAGTTCTTTCCCGATCTCATGGTGAAGGAGGCCTCGGGCTTCATCGAAGCGAACCGCGCCAAGCCCTTTTTCATCTACTACGCGATGAACACCCCGCATTACCCCTACCAGGGCGACGCGAAGTGGCTCGAGCGTTTCAAGGATCTGCCCTACCCGCGCAATCTCTACGCCGCCTTCGTCGCCGCCCAGGACGAACGACTCGGCCGGCTCTTTGCGAAGCTCGACGAGCTGGGTCTCCGGGAGAACACGATCATCGTCTTCCAGAGCGACAACGGCCACTCGACCGAGGAGCGAGCCCACTTCGGGGGCGGAAATGCCGGCCCCTTCCGCGGAGCGAAATTCAGCCTTCTCGAGGGGGGTATCCACCTTCCCGCAATCCTTTCGTGGCCAGGAAAACTTCCGAAGGGCGAGGTGCGTCACCAGCGGGCCCACGCCTGCGACTGGCTGCCGACCCTTGCGGAACTGAGTGGCGTGCCACTTCCCGAAAGGCCCCTCGACGGGCTCAGTCTCGCCAAGGTCCTTTCCGATTCTGCCGCGCCGTCTCCTCACGAGGGGAAGGCGCTGCACTGGCAGGTGGGCGATGGCCCGAAGGCCGACTGGGCCGTGACCGAGGGCGACTGGAAACTGATCGGGCGCTCCCGCGACACCACCGTCGGAACCAAGATCGCTCCGCTCGAAAACCATCTCGTGAACCTCGCCGAGGATCCCGGGGAGGCGGTCAATCGTGCGGCGGAGCATCCGGAAGTCCTGGAACGCCTGCGGAAGCTTCATGAGAGCCACCTGCAATAGATGCGAAAACTCAGAAAGAAGGGAATTGCGTGGCTCTCATTCGCGTTCGTCGCGATTATTGGGGCTGGTTACCTTCTCTATTTCCCATTCGCCCTCTCAAATCAGGTGCAAGTATTGCAGCGAGGAGGCAGGGATTTTTCGGCGACTCCGATTTTTAACGCTCTTTGGACTCCAGCGCTCTGCCTTCACGATTCGTGGGACTTCTATCGAGAGTATAATCACGAGCGTTTAAAGAAATTACCTGACTACGATGCCGTTGTTTGGCTGATTAAGTAGTCGTAAAGGCCGAGCCATCGAATGAACCCAAGTAATCTAACACGGTACGTCTGGGACGGGCTTGAAGTCCTCCATGAGCTCGACGACGGGAGAACCCCGGTTTCGCCATGATTCTCGCCTCGTCCGACATAACCTTCCGCAGCCTCTCCCGCATTTTCCTGCTCGCGGGACTGGCCTGTGGTGTGGAGACGGCCCGGGCGGCGGAGGATCCCCTCGTGGGGCGTTGGGATTTCGGCTCGGAAGAGGCGCTGCCTCTCACGCCGCGGGGCGACATCGTGCGGGACCAGGCGGGACCGCGGCCGCCGGAGTTTCCGAACCTGGAAGCGGACAACATGGCGGTGCAACTGAAGGGGAACGGCGCGCGCTTCGAGATCCAGGACCCCGGGCCGCAGAGCCGCTTCGACTTCGGCAACGGCGACTCGATCACGATGGAAGCCTGGATCCAGGTCGAGTCGCTGCGGCCGGGACAGCCGGCCTATCTCATCGGAAAGGGGCGCACGCTCTCTCCGCGCTTCGGCAAGGACAACCAGAACTGGTCGCTGCGGGTCGTCGGTGCCGCGGGCGGCCAGGCGCAACTGAGTTTCCTTTTCACGAGCACGGCGGGCGCCGGAGTTTTCCACTGGCATCGCTGGACTTCGGAAGCCGCCTTTCGCATCGATACGGGCTGGCATCATGTGGCCCTCGCCTATGAGTTCGGGAAGCCGGAGAGCGTTCGGGGCTGGATCGACGGGGTGCCGACGGACGGGGCCTGGGACGCGGATGGCCCCACCTCGGATCCACCGGTGGTGGATGACGACGATGTCTGGATCGGCTCCTCGATGAACGGAAGCGCGGGGAACAGCTTCACGGGCCTCCTCGACATGGTGGCAGTACATCGCCAGCGCCTTTCCGACTCGGAGATCGCAGGGCGTTTCCAGCGCAAGGACGGGCCGCAGATCGTGGCGCCGGCGAAACCGGAGATGCCGGAGCTGGGGCCTCTCGAAGCGGGTTTGGTGACGGTGGAACTCGGCGAAGGACTGGCCGCGTTCAACCGCTGGCCTGCCGCCGGGGAGATGCCGGCGGAGAGCGAACGCTGGACGAGCGAGGCCTTTCTTTTTCCCCGCCTTCCGCTCCGCTACGACGAATGGGGCATTCGCTCGGCGTGGAAGGCGCCGCTTCTGCTTCGGCTCGCTGCCGACGTTGATCTGCCGGAGGGCCCGCGTCGCTTCCTCGTCCGCACGCGCGCCCTCGCGCGGCTCTGGGTCGATGGCGAACTGATTGCCGAGACCAAGCCCGCCGACGGCTCCAGCCCCAACGGACATGACCCGGTCACGCCGCTGGCCGAACCCCCTTTGCCCGGTCTGCGGGTGAGGGATTACCATCACCAAGAGGTCTTCGGCACGGCGAAGTCGGCGCCGCGGAAAAGTCCTTCGCGCGTGGTTCTGGAAGTCATCGTCGGCGGGAAAAACCAGCGCACGGAGACGGGCGAGGTGTGTGTGGCGATCGAGACGGAGGACGGGAAATCCTTC
>JAGRPC010000430.1 GCA_020439925.1 Verrucomicrobiia bacterium
GCCGGTCGTGCGGCGAAGTGGATCGAGATTGCGGGTTGCGGAATGGTTGACCCCGCGGTCTTCACCGAGGTTGGCCGGAAGCGTGGAGATGCGGCCTACGATCCCGAGGAAATCACCGGCTTCGCCTTCGGCATGGGCCTCGACCGGCTCGCGATGATCATGTACGGCATCCCGGATCTTCGATTGCTCATCGAGAACGATGTGAGGTTTCTTCAGCAGTTCAGCCTTTAGCTATTTGGCTGTGTAGCTTCTTCAGGATGAGGGACCACACAAAACTGGCGGCGTTTCAAAAGGCCGACGCTCTGGTGCTGGAAGTGTACCGGGTAACACGAGAGTTTCCTCAGGAGGAAAACTTTGGTCTGAAAAGTCAGGTCAGGCGAGCTGCTGTATCCGTGCCCTCCAACATCGTTGAGGGATGCTCTCGACAAGGGGAAAAAGATTTTCAAAGGTTCCTTGAAGTGGCATTTGGCTCGCTTCGTGAAGTCTCCTATCAACTCGGTCTTTCGTTCCGGCTCGGCTATCTTTCACCTTCGGATTATCAAGAGATTGAATCTCGGGCCATTGAGGCCGAAAAGGTCCTAGGAGCATTGATTCGTGCCATCCGATCTTCTTCCTCCAAGCAAAACAGCAAAAAAGCTACCTGCTAAATCGCTATGAACGTTTCTCTCAAATGGCTCGGCGACCATGTCGACTTCTCTGAATACTCGATCCAGCAGCTCGACGAGTTGCTGACTTTCGCGGGGATCGAGGTCGAGGGGATCGAGTCGCTCCCGGACCATCTCGTGGTCGCGCAGGTCCTTTCCTCGGAAAAGCATCCCGATGCGGAGAAACTGTCGGTCTGCCAGGTCGACGACGGCTCCGGCAAGCCGCGCCAGATCGTCTGCGGGGCGAAGAACTACCAGGTTGGCGACAAGGTGCCGCTGGCGCTTCCCGGCTGCGTTCTCGACGCGGGAGGAGGAAAGACTTTCGAAATCAAGGAGGGCAAACTTCGTGGTGTCGATTCCCTCGGGATGATGTGCTCGGCAAAAGAGATCGGCCTGGCCGCGGATGCGGACGGACTCATGATCCTTTCTCCCGACCTCAAGCCTGGAACGCCCCTGAGCGAGATCTACCCGGCGGTTTTCGAACTCGAGATCACTCCCAACCGTCCCGACTGTCTCAGTCATCTTGGGGTTGCTCGCGAACTCGCGGCGCTTGCGAAAAAGCCGCTTCGCGGACGGTCGTACTACGGCGAATCGGAAACTCCTTCCCGTGTCGCCGAGTCGGGCGAAGTGAGACTCGAATCGGATGACTGCCCCTATTACACCGCCCGGATCGTCCGCGGAGTGAAGGTGACCGATTCTCCCGCCTGGTTGAAACAGAAGCTGGAATCGATCGGGCTGCGCCCCATCAACAATCTTGTCGATATCACCAACTACGTCCTCATGGAGACTGGACAGCCTCTCCATGCCTTCGACCTCGCAAAGCTCGACGGGGGGATCGTGGTGAGGCAGGCGGCCGAAGGGGAAACGTTTCTCGCTCTCGACGGCAAGGAGTATGACCTGGAGACCGGAGATCTCGTCATTGCCGATGGCAGCAGGGCCGTCGCGATCGGCGGGGTCATGGGGGGCGAGGACAGCGGGGTTACCGACGCAACGGTCGATGTGCTGCTCGAAGCCGCCTATTTCGCGCCTTCGGCGATCCGCCGGACCGCTCGTCGCCTCGGTCTTCACTCCGATTCGAGCTATCGCTTTGAACGTGGTGTCGATCCTCTCCAGGTCGCAGGGGTCTCGGAGTTCGCCGTTCGACTGATTCTCGAACTGGCCGGCGGCGAGGCCGACGAGAATCTGATCGTTGCCGGTTGTCCGGGGGAGGGACCGAAGCCGGTCTCCCTCGACAATGACTATTGCCGCCGGGTGATCGGTGCGGAGATTCCGGACGCCTCGATCGACGGCATTCTCTCTTCCCTGGGATTGGAGAAGGCCGGAGGCCTGTGGAAGGTGCCGAGCTATCGTCTCGATCTTGAACGCCCCATCGATCTCGTCGAGGAAGTGGCCCGGGTGCACGGTCTCGAAGGGATTCCGTCCGTTGTTGCAGGCACGTTCTCCCCAGCCTCAAAGGCGGACGAAGGTTACGATTTTCTTCGTTCCCTCCAGGATCGTCTCGCCAGTCTCGGATTTTACGAAGCGCGGAATCTCAAGCTCATCTCCGGAGCCCAGCTTGAAGACGACTTTGCGACGAATCATCGGGGAATGAGTCCGGTGCGTCTGAAGAATCCGCTCAATGACGAGCAGGATTATCTTCGTCCCGGACTCGTTCCGGGTCTCCTCGCCTCGGCCTCGCGGAACGTCCGCTTCGGGCGGAGCGACTTGCGCCTCTTCGAGGCCGGTCGGGTCTTTGTGTCCACTCCGAAGGGGGAAGAACTCGAGCACGAGCATCTTGCCCTGCTCATGACCGGTGCCCGTGTCCCGAGGAACTGGACGGAGGGCAAGCCGAGGGCGCTCGACCTTCACGATTTGAGGGGTGTCCTTGAAGCCATCTGTCCTCCTGACCTCAAATTCGTGCCGGTATCCGGTGCCAAACTGCTTTGTGCCTGTTCCGTCGAGATCGGATCGGGCAAGAAGGCGATCAAGATCGGGATGGCGGGAATCATTCCTCCCGCCCGCGCTCGTGAGCTCGATCTCGACGCGCCTGTTCTCGTGGCCGAGTTGAACCTGAAGAAGCTGATGTCAACTCGTGCGAACGACATCACCCACGCCGACCTGCCAAAATTCCCGGGCAGTTCCCGCGACGTGGCCATGCTCGCACCGGGCGACCTGCCTGCGGGCGAGGTGGCGGCTTTCTTTGAAAGCTACGAGGAGCCTCTTCTGGTGTCGGCAGAACTTTTCGATATCTTCACCGATCCGACTGGCGCGAAACTTGCGCCTGACCAAAAGTCGCTGGCGTACTCGCTCCTCTATCGCGCTCCGGAGAGAACTCTCGAAGCTCAGGAGGTCGAGGCGGCACATTCGAAACTTTTGGATTCCCTCAAGCGAGCCTTCCACGTAGAATTCAGATAACGAGAGATCACCCTTAACCC
>JAGRPC010000044.1:0-15465 GCA_020439925.1 Verrucomicrobiia bacterium
TTCTTCGGGAAAGCTCGCCGTCTGACACTTTTCCCAGCAGTGCCAGTTCCGTTTCCCCCCACACAAACTGCTCTTTTTTACCGGCGGATGGATCGTTCATGCCCAAGGCAGGACACGAGCGGACAGGACGTCGAGAAGAGCGCGTTTGTCAAGGACCACCAGCGACCGCTCCCCCCGGTTTTTACGGGCGATTCACCGACGGGCGGAAACTGCGTTTCCGCGAATATCCGCGTCCATCCCGGTTTTCGAACACACCCTAGATCCCGTTGATCTTCGCAAGCTCCTCGAGGACACCGCGCTCCTCGTAGAAGGCCAGTTCCTCGCGGCCCGTGGACTCGAGAATTTCCCGCACCCCGGGCCCGTCGTTCGCACCGGTCAGGTAATCGCGGATCGCCGCCATCTTCCGCTCCTGCAGGGCGAGGAAGGCCGGATCGACCGTGGGCGTCCCGGCGTAACGACCCTCGGCCTGGCCGGCCTTGAGGATCTCGGTGAAAGCCACGCCCTCCTTCTGCCCGAGCCCCTTGGCTTCGGCGATGTCCGCGATCCAGTCGCGGTGGAGGAGGCCGAAATAGTCGCGCATCGCCTGCTTGTTGTAGTGCACCGCGAAACGGTGCCCGCCGTGATCGAGCGTCATCGTCGCGCGGATCGAGTCGGTGTCGATCGTATCGACGAAGACGAGTTCATCTCCGTCCTTGGCGAATTCCCACTTCAGGTCCCACATCTGCAGGCCCAGCTCCTCGACGAGGTCGCGCACGACCCAGGCCCCGAGCACGGCGAGCACGCCGCTCTCGGCGAACTGCGCCCCGCTCAGACCGCACATGACGACCGCCTCCTGCTTGCTCACCATGCGGTCCTCCGGCTCGAACTTGCTCGTGAAATCGCTGATGGGCCGCTCCAGGTATTGCCAGGCCTCGAGGGGACGACTCACTCCGAGTTCGCGCTCGAAGACCGCCTTCGCCTTGCCCTCCATCGCAAGGTATTTTTTGTAGACCGAACTCGCGCTCGTAATCCCGAAACGCACGATGTATTCCAGCGGCACGACAAAGCGGTCCTCGTGGGGAAACTTCGCGTAGTCGAAAAGCGGCGCCCCGAGGAAACGCATCCGCTCCGGCTTCAGGATCTGGTATTTGCGGACCACGTTGCAGGCGCTCGGGTTCGCCGGCACTCCCTGCCGTACCACCTCGCCCGTGAGCGCGTCGAGCATGCCCTCGTGGTGGGTGCGGGCGCCCCGCTCGCAGCAGCGCTCCAGGAGCGGCCCGAGCAGTTCCGCCCGGTAGGACGGATCGAGTTCCGGCGCGGATTCGATCGCCGCCTTCACCCGCCTCCACACCGCCGGCTCCGCGAGGCGGGAATAGAGGACATGACGGAAGAGGGCGCGGTTCACGTCGTGACCCGCGATCTCGAAGAGCGCTCCCACGTCGAAGACCGAACCCCGCGAGGTCGTCCGGGTGACCATCACCGCATCGTCGCCCGGCACCGCGTAGAGACGCTGCACCGAGCCTTCGTAGAAGGGTTCGCCGAGTTCGGAGGGAAGGATCTTGTTCACGCTTGGAGTGAAGCGCGGGTGGAGGGTTTGTCACGGGGAAAGTGGTTGGGGAGTGGGCCCAGTGGCTTCTGACTCCGCGATTTTCAATTCCCGGACCCTCACACCCACTCCTCACAGAGCATCTCCGTCTGCGCGAGCACGGTCGTCACCGCTTCGGGCTGGAGGTCTGGCGAGATAAAGGACCAGGCCTGCTGAGACAGGCTGTAGGGGCCGCAGGCCGACTGACAGTGCCAGCGAGGCCCTATACCCGGTTCCTCCGCGTAATCGCCTGCACCCGGTTGTGCCCGGACATTGGCTTGTACGGAGACCTCGTGTGCAGGGATGGTGCGTCGAAGCGGGTCAGCATCCTGGCCCACGAGATCACCGGTCGTTTGCCACTAACTTGCGACGATCCGGGCAGTTTGCAGATCGTAGCGGTGCCCTGCAATGGTTCCCGCCTTCAACTTCTCGACAGCTTCTTCGATCATCGGAAGCGGAACGAGAAACCATTCCTGCGGCGTCACGTCGAACCCGAATCGATCTTTCAATTCCAGGTCCAGGCGCGCGCCCGAGAAAAACTTGTGTAGCAGCGCCTCCAGCCGCTTCCGGTTGATGTTCGCCAGTTTATAGGTCGCCACGATTTCCACCTCAGCAAGAAGGTAGGTCGGATCCTTTTTCGCATTGGCGATCCGGGCCTTTACGTCGCCTCCGGTCACGCCAATCTTGTGGATCACGTTCCGGTTCGCCGCGATGAATGGATCGTCCGATCGGCTCCGCAGCACATAGATCGTGCCCGCCTCGACATCGTCGGATTCGAATTCACCTCCAAAGGTCAGTTGCGCGGCCTCCCCCGCACCGACGACACGACGGGCGGACGGATCATCGTAAAATGCGCGCTGCAAGGATCGCAGGAGCAGATTGCTTTCCGTGCCGTTGGCAAAAATAATCCGAAGGCGGCGATCCACCTCGCTGGCGGTGATCTTGAGCGCTTCGCCCATTTCCGCGACGTGGAGAGTGATACCGTTGAGGATAAAAAAATCGCCTTCGCCGATCCCACGGTTTTCGGCGGTGATGGGTTGGGTCTGCACCAAACCGGTGCGGATGTCACTCTCCACCCGCTCAAACAGCGGCTTGAACCTGTCGAAGTCAATGCAGGCCGTGCGCTGGGCGACTTCTTCCGCGGCACGCTTTTCCGCCGTCGGGCGCACGTGCTTCAGCTCCGTAATGTCAGAACCGTCGAGTTCTTGGGTGCCGAGCGCGGTCAAGAGTTCTTCGTCACTGAGATCCTTCGCATCCTTGGCAGCGACCCGATAGGCGACTTCATCTTCTCGAACCACGCAGGACGTTCCGTCGCTGGATTCGAGCAGCCCACGCGGGTCGCGACCTTCCAGCACGGCGCGGCATTCTTCGGACTCTCGGAGACGATCCAGGCGCACGGCGTAGAGGCGCTCGAAAATGTCGTGGTGCTCGCCGTGCCGGGGCAGTCTGCCGTGTTCCTCGACAAAACGTTCGATCTCCTCGAAGCCCGCGATGATGCGCTGTTCGCGCGGCGAATGGGTGTTGCTCTTGGTGGGTTCGGTTTCGACGCCAAGCTCGTCGAGCAGGTCGAGGTCCTCGTCGGTGATCGCCTTAGCCATTCTTTTCCTCCCGGGCCTTACGTTGCAGCAGAGCGATCCCCTCCGCCATGCGTTTTTCCCACGGATCCTGCGCAGTGACCGAAGGAAGGCGTCCCTTTTCTCTCTTGAAGACTAGAGCCCGTTTTGCGAGGTCCCGCGCTTCTTCGAGACTCAGGTTGGTCCGTTTGGCAGCGATGATCGTCGCCACCTGTTTCAGCCGCTCCTCGTTCATGGCCTTGGCGAGGATCGAGTAGGCCTCGCTGAATGGATTGATGCGGTCGATCAGATCGATGTCCAGTTCGCGCATGTCGATAGCAAATTTCCGCACACCGTCGATGAGCGAGGTATTTTTTGATTCCTGGCTTCCGGTATCAGCACCGGCTCGCTTTTGGTCCTCGGAGTCGAGAGCCTTCTTTGCCTGCTGCACAAAGTTCAGGGCCGCGATGGCATGCTGGCGCACAGCTTCGCGGTCATCGTCATCCAGATTGGGGAATTTCTCCTGAATGATCTTGCCCATGCGCACCTGCGTCAGCTCTTCGGGCACCAGTTCCTCACCCCCGAACAGACCCTTTTCCAGTGCCGGTTTGTCCTGCACGAAGGCGGTGACGAGTTCGTTCAGATCCTCCTGGCAGATGCGCTCCGCTTCTTTGCTCTTTGGTTCAGCCAGGCCCTTGATTTCAAGTTGGAGCTGGCCCGTCGCCGGATTGTAGCCCACGTTTGTTTTTTCCGGATCATAGCCGCCCGGACCGTAGTCAAAACCTGGAGTCGGCCCGGAGTTCGGGTGCTTGGGCTTGAATTCGAAGCGGGGTGCCAGCACCTGTTCCATCAGCAGGCTGGCGGCGATCGCTTTGAGCGTATCGTTCACGGCCTCCGTCACCGCCTGCTCGCTCGCGTCCGGCTCGGCGATGAGATTGGTGAAGCGGGCGCGCGTTTTGCCCGGCGCGTCGCGCGTCGCGCGACCGATGATCTGAATGATTTCCGTGAGGCTGGATCGGTAGCCCACCGTCAGCGCATGCTCGCACCAGATCCAGTCGAAGCCTTCCTTTGCCATACCCAGTGCGATGATGATATCGACATGATCGCGGTTGTGCTTTTGCGCCGGGTCCTTGAGAGCGGCTAGTACCTTGGCGTGGCGGTCGGGACCGTCGTCGACCAGGTCGGCGATCTTGAGAATCTTTCCGTCCGGGCGTTTCACCAGATCGAAGCCGGTCACATCATCCTTCCCCTGCCACTCGCCGAGAGCACCGAGGATCTCGCTGACCTCCGTGTCCTTGCCACGCTTCGTGCTCTCGCGCGAGGCCACGTGGGGAATGTGGAGGATGGTCTTCAGGTCGGAATCCAGCACCTTCGTGATGTCGTCAACGTAGCTGCCGCTGTAAAAAAAATAGCCGATGTCGAGCTGCTTGAGGTGTTCGTAGCCGTTCAATTGCTCGTAGTAGGTGTAGGTGACGGTGTCGAACTTCGATTCGTCGTCGGGATGGAGCACTGCCTCAGCGTCGCCACGGAAGTAGGAGCCCGTCATCGCCACGAGGTGCGTCTTTTCCCGCGCCATCAACTGGCGGACGTGTTCGCCGAGCCGGTTGTCCGGGTTCGCGGAGATGTGGTGGAATTCGTCGACGGCGATTAGGCGGTCGTCGAAGGCCTCCACGCCGAACTTATCCATCGCGAAGCGGAAAGTCGCATGGGTGCAGACCAGAACCGGATCGCCGCTGTCGAGAAAGGTCTTCACTGCCTCCAACTTGCTACCGTTGTCCGACCCGGCCGCATCGCAAAGATTCCAGCGTGGCTCCACCTTCCAGTCCGCGAAAAAGCCGAACTGCCTCAGAGGTTCATCGTGGAAGCTCGCCCCGATGGAGCGCTCCGGCACGACGATGACCGCTTGATTGAGACCCTGGTTCGCGAGTTTGTCGAGCGCGATAAACATCAGCGCCCGACTCTTGCCGGAGGCGGGAGGCGATTTAATGAGGAGGTATTGCTCGCCCCGCTTCTGGTAGGCGCGCTCTTGCATCGGACGCATGCCGAGTTCATTAGAGCGCCGGGAACTTCCGTCCCGGGCGTAGGCGACGGATACGGAGGGTATAGAGGAAATGAAATTAGAATTTCTCATGCTTCGTTTCTCTGTCATCCATCTCCAGCCGTCTTCGTCACAAGTGGCTGCTCAGGGATCAACCATGCTTAGCGCTGATTACGAATCCAGAATCAAGATTTACTACTTTTCATGAGCCTGCGTCGAATTCCGGCAACGCTCGGCGGCAAGACCAAGTATCCTTCGGGATCGAGCCAATCCTTTGATAGCTCGACGAATCTAGTTAAAGTCACCTTCTGCGGGCTTCTTTTGAAATCCTCAACATCACGATACTGAAACAACCATACTTCATAACTAATTCTCTTATTCTTTGCCTTTAGGTAGCTACGCCACTCACCCGAACTTAAATGAAATATTGGCCTCGCCTTCGGGCCGGCCACCTTCTGCGCTTTAACCTCGATGAATCGTTCCGGGGCATTCGCCGCCAGATTCCATATGTCAATATCGGCGATAATTCCCATTTTTCTAATCTCAACTCGCGCGGAGTCTAGAAATTCCTTTCGCCATAAGCACTCGTAGTTTCGCGCAGCGTAGTCCTTCATGAGGACTCTCATAGCCAATTCCTCTGCTAGTGACCCCGGGAGAGCTAGGTCCCGCAGTTGAATCTCCCGACGGTGCTCAAACGATTTGCGTTCGCTAGACGGTGCCTTACGGCGTCTGGTAAATCCTGGAGGAGCAATGAGCCCTTCCGGCTCCGTAAGTGTTAACTCCCAGACAAAGACTCCGTTATGGTGAGCCTTGGCGAGGCGACCCAGTACGCCAAACGGGGTGGGGCTAGCTCCTCGGCCAGCAAACCAATCATATAAGTCAGTCAAAGAACCTAATCCATCCTTAGTGTTTCGGGAGCAAAGAGAGACCTTGATCTCGGACTGCTTGCGACTAAAGCTTAGGGTGCGCCGGTGTATGAATCGATTCTTCCCAATGGAGACAAAGACTCGCCGACTCTCAAGATTGTCAATCTGGAATTCACTTTCGAGATACAGACCTTGAGCAACCGAATCATCAAAGACAAAGAATAATTCCCTGTCTTCCCCGGAATAAAAGTGCAAAGTTCCACTGACGTTCATTGGTAATTCGTATTTGTTTTCTAATTAGTCCCTTTTTAATCGCGCCTTTTTCTTATCTTGTGGGCACTTCCTCGAGCGGGTTGAATCATAAATTTTGAATAGAGTTTCTAGTCGCTCGGTGTCATTTCTGAATCGACGCCCGATGTAGATTCGCTCCAATGTTTCATCGTTTCGATTGTGAGCCTCGCGAAGATTCTCCGGCATCGCTTTAGCGGTGTAAAGATCGGCGATCGTCGCCGGAAAATGCGATTCCCGCGCAAGCAAGATCTCCGATGCGCATCCCGCGAGGTCCGCTTTGTTTTTCTCAGTGAGCGACGGCAAGGGGAAGGTATTCCAACCGAGAGTGCTTGAATACCGATAGTCTGTCTTCAGTTTGCCGCAAACGGTCCCTATCCAAACTAGATGGAGCCGTGAAGCAATGATGGCCAGACTCCAAGTGTCCGCATTGTACAGCGCATAGGCGGCGTTAGAAATGATTGCATCACCAGTGAGAAGGCCCACAGGCAGGTAGTCGCGCGATTCACTTGTGTGAATCGGAACTACTATACATCTCGCCCCAGGTTCGCCTTGAATCTGCCTAAAGCGATGCGGGAATGCTGCAGCTGGGCGCGTTTCCTTCGCCTTGCTCGAGGCACGAAAATCACGTACCTTTATGAACCGATCATTCAATGGCCCTATCGCACGGGCCGACTCCGCGTCATTATCTTCGACCCAAATGCACGCTCTGGGATTCCCTCGGATGAATTCGGTGGAACCATAGTATGACTTGATGAATCGTGCGGATTCTGGATGAGTCATTTTCAACTCTGTCGCCTCTTCGGGTTCCAAAATTAGGAAGCCTCCGTCGGTCGGCTTGTTTCCCCAATACATTGTCGGTCGATCAGCGGGCGCGGCGGAGACGGGCTCAACCCACGTGTTGGGACCGGGGACAAGGTAGGCGTTTATGTTCTCTGCGGTCTTTACATTTGTCTCCCCAAAATCGTCGACATAGTAAAGCTTTCGATTCGAGCCTAGTTCACTTGAAAGCCCGATGACAGCTACCGTCACTCCAGCGTTGTGCGCTGCCAGGTTGCTCCATGCAAAAGAGGTATGAGCAAACGAGATGCCAATTCCGTCACGTAGAACGAGTGGCCAAAACATCGGAACTTGCTGACCCTGGCACACGGAATTGGTAGTGACAAACGCTACAGCACCCTGAGTTAGGCGGATGCATTGCTCGGCCTTCTTGAACCACCCAAAAACATAGTCAAATGACTTCCAGTATTGAGAAATGCCTGTGAAAAGAAGTCTTAGGTCCTCTTTTTGTGCGTCATTCTGCGAACTCAACCCAGCATAAGGGGGGTTTCCACAAATGTAAGTCTCCCCGCCCTCATTCTCGAAATCGATCTCAGCCTGAACCAGCGACGTCTCGAACAAATCATCCGCGCGATTCTTAACCGCTCTCCCGGTGGGCGGACAAATGCCGAGCCAATCCAGTCGCAGTGCATTTCCACAGGTGATCCAGTTCGCCGCTTCCAGCGGCAAAAACTCCGCCAACGCAAGCTGCTGGCCACGGTAGATAACATCGCACTGGTATTCGGCGATGATAAGCGCGAGCCGGGCGATCTCGCAGGAGAAGTGGCGGATCTCGATGCCGCGGAAATTCGTGAGCGGGATCTCCGACTTCCGGTCGGCCTCTCCGCGTCGGCGGTTGATCTCGGCCTCGATCTCGCGCAGTTGCTTGTAGGCGATGACAAGGAAGTTCCCCGAGCCGCAGGCCGGATCGAAGACGCGAATACGGGCGATGCGTTTGCGCAGATTGAGGAGCTTCTGCGTACTTTGGCCTGCCTCCTCCAGCCGCGCCCGCAGTTCGTCGAGGAAGAGGGGATTCAGTACCTTGAGGATGTTCGGCACGCTCGTGTAGTGCATGCCAAGAGCGCCGCGTTCCTCGTCATCCGCCACGGCCTGGATCATCGATCCGAAGATGTCGGGATTGATCTTCGTCCAATCGAGATTGCCGACGTGGAGCAGGTAGGATCGCGCGATCTTGCTGAAACGCGGCACCTCCACCGAGTCCGAGAACAGCCCGCCGTTGACGTAGGGGAAGACATTTGCCCAAGGCTTGATCTTCGCTTTTTCCCGGTCGGCGAGGCGGGAGTTCATCGCTCGGAAGAGCTCGGAGATCACCTCGTGGGTGTTCGAGGAGTCGCGGGCGCTCATCTGGTCCACCGTGGCGGTGAAGAGGCCCTCGCTGCGGAAGATGTTCGTATCCTCGGCGAAGAAGCAGAAGATGACGCGGGCCATGAAGTGGTTCAGGTCCTCGCGGCGGGCAGCGGTCGCCCATTCCGGGTTATCCTTTAGCAGCTCGATGTAGAGCCGGTTGAGGCGGCCGGTGGCCTTGATGTCGAAGGCGTTTTCCCGGATCTGCCGGACGGTTGAGATGCCGGCAAGCGGGAGGAAGAAGCCGAAATGATCGGCGACCTTCGGGTATTCGCAGGCGAGCGTTTCCCCCTCGCCCTCGAGCGACTCGGCCTGGAGCTCGACGCCATCGGTGGCAAGGATGAACTTGGCTTTCTGAGAAACGGTCTTTTTGCTCTCGCGCAGGGCTTTTAGCGTTTCCGTGACCTCACCAGGGCCGCAGACTTTGATGTGGATGTTGCTCCGCTGGAGCACGCCGCCGATGTCGGACTGATTCGTGCTGCCGCTCTTCAGCCGCTGGAGGGTAGTCGACTTGTTGCCAAAGGCCTCCAGAAACGCGAATGGGAAGCTCTCCGCGTCGAAGGGCTGCTCGGCGAGACGGGAAACGGCCTCCTCGATTTCGACGGCATTCATGCGAAAGGTGATCGCCCGAGGGCGTCCATGTTGTTGCGGAGCTTGTTCACGGCGAGCCCGAGCTTGGCCTCAAACCCAATCTGGGCGCTGGAATCCTTTGCAGCAGCTTTCTTTCGTGCGGACATCGTCAACATCAGGCAATCACGGATCACAAACCCCCTCCAACCATTCCCGGGGCGTTCCAAAATACCGAAGTCCTTCGCAAAGACGAACAAAATCGTCCCGTGCTCACGCGCTTCCCCTCATCCGCCCCACGACCCTTCCGACTCCGGATCGCCCGGGATTCGGCGGGGTCCGGATCCACGAAACTCACGCCCGGGGCAAGGTCAGCCGGTGGGCTCCCCGGATCCGGTCGCGCCACTCCGCGGAGAGCCGCACCTCGGCGATCATGATTCATCCCCCCACTTCCACGGTTTCGGCGTGACGGGAGCCGACTTTCCGCCCGAGGCACGCTTCCGTTTCCGGCCTCTCCGTTTCCATTGCTCCATGGGACCGGGAACCGCTTCGGGGATGAGGTTCTCCAGGTGCTCGAGCAAACCGAGGACGCGACAGACCCGCAGGAATCCCGACAACTGGGTCGCCACCGCGCCGGATTCGAGCCTTTCCACCGTGCGCTTCGAAACCCCGGCCTGCTCCGCCAAAGCTGCCTGCGTGAGATTGAGCCGCAGCCGGACGTCGGCCAGCCGTGCCCCCAGTTCGCCCAGAATGCCCTCATCCGTCAGTCGATCCGAAATCTTCATGACTCGTCTAATATGGCGAAATAAGGAAATCTTCCAATTCAATTCGTCATTATAGGCGAATCGTATTCAAGTCGTCAAATGTGGCGACTTTTTCTCAAATACCAGCTCAATTCGCCAAATAAGACGAATTACCTCAACCCCTCAACCCCTCAAGAAGATCGCGCCCGCCCAGTTTCCCGAGAAATTGCAACTCCTCCCCGAGCACCTCCCACGCGGGGGCGCCGTCGGGGCAGGTTTTTCCGCAGGGGGTGCGGCAGGCAAAACCGTCGTAGTCGGGATACCGCTGGGGATCGTTCGTTTCGTCGTGCAGGACCAGCACGGGATCGTCCTCTTCGACTCCGTCGAGGGCGAGGGGGTGCATCCAGCAGGTGAGCGGTTTGTAATACCACGGCGGCAGGCCGCGGCGGAGGGCGAGGCCCTGGAGAGCGCAGCGGGCGTCGGCGAGGAGAAAGACGCAGGCGGTCTCGGGAAAATGGGGCGGATAATCGGCGACGACACCGTGCCTCGCTTCGGAACGCACCGCGGTTTTGGGTCCGGAGGCCAGGCCGCGCCACGATCCGTAGACGACGGCCTGGTCCGGCAGCTCGGCGCCGAGTTCGGCGAGTTCGTCCCTCGCCTCGGCGACGACGGAGCGCAGCACGGCGGCCTCCTCGGGTCCGAGGTAAACGCCGTCGTGGCAGCAGGTACCGCGGCAGGAGGAAAGGTCGCAGCGGCTGAGCGGGCGCTGGAGTGAGGCGGCGTCGACCCGCATGGCCGCGACGGTCTCGCCCAGCCATTTCAGGGTCTCCGGATAAGCCGTGATCACGCGATCCATCGCGCCGGGAACTTGCGTGAGAACGCGGCGATTGTCGACATCTCCCTGAAAGGCGACCGTTTTTCGCCCTTTCCCCCGTCCCTCCCCTCCCGGATGAAACGCCTTTTCCCCCTCGTCGCCCTGCTCCTCGCCGCTTCCCCGGCCTCGGCGCAGAAGCTGGAATTCAACCGCGACATCCGCCCCATCCTCTCGGACAAGTGTTTCGCCTGTCACGGCCCCGACGCGAAGAACGCGAAGTCCGATTACCGCCTCGACACCTTCGAGCACGCCGTCGCGGAAATCGACGGGGTCGCGGGCATCGTCCCGGGCAAGCTGAAGGAGAGCGAGCTGCACTGGCGCATCCACAGCGACGACTCCTCCGAGGTGATGCCTCCGCCGGAGTCGAAACGCAACCTCACGCCCGCGGAGATCGCCCTGCTCGACCGCTGGATCGAGGAAGGTGCGGAATTCCAGGATCACTGGGCATTTGTCCCGATCCCAAAAACGGTCCCGGTGCCCGAGGTCGCCCCCGGCTGGGTGAAGAACGAGATCGATACCTTCGTCCTCGCCAAGCTGGAGAAAAAGGGATTCGCCCCCTCGCCGGAAACGACGCGCGAGAAATGGCTGCGCCGTGTCACCTTCGACCTCACCGGCCTGCCTCCCACTCTCGCCGAGATCGACGCCTTCCTCGCGGACCCTTCGCCCGGTGCCTATGAGAAGGTCGTCGACCGGCTCCTCGCGAGCGAGGCTTCGGCGGAGCGGCTCACCGCGGAGTGGCTCGACGTGGCGCGCTACTCGGACAGCTACGGATTCCAGGTGGACGGCGACCGTTTCGTCTGGCCGTGGCGCGACTGGGTCATCCGCGCCTTCAAGGAAAACCTCCCCTACGACCAGTTCATCACCTGGCAGCTCGCCGGAGATCTCCTCCCGAACGCGACGCGCGACCAGAAGCTGGCCACCGCCTTCAACCGCCTGCACCCGCAGAATGTCGAGGGCGGCAGCGTGCCCGAGGAATTCCGCCTCGAGTATATCTCCGACCGGGTTCACACCTACGGCACCGCCTTCCTCGGCCTGACGATGGAATGCACGCGCTGCCACGACCACAAGTACGATCCGCTGACGATGCGGGACTACTACGGCCTCTCGGCGTTCTTCGCGAACATCGACGAGGCTGGCCTCTACTCCTTCTTCACTCCCTCCGTGCCAACGCCGACCCTGTGGCTGCCGGACGAAAAGCAGGAGTCGGAACACGCCCGTCTCACCCGCGAGATCGCGGAACTGGAGGGAGCCCTCGCCAAACGCGCCGTCGAGGCGAAGGCGGACTACGAGACCTGGCTCTCGGCCCGGAAGGAACCCGCAACCCTGCCCAAGGCCCTCGCCGATCATGATTTTGAACGGCTGGAGGACGGGACCTTTCCCAACCTCGCCGACCCGAACAAACCCGCAAAAACCAGCCCCAACAACGCCCAGGCGGACGGTCGCCGCGGGAAGGCTCTCAAGCTGACCGGCGACGATGCCGTCACTCTCGGCGTCGGCAATTTCTCCCGCGACGATTCCTTCTCCGTCTCGCTCTGGATGCAGACGCCCGACCGGAAGGCCCGCGCTGTCGTCTTCAGCCGTTCGAAAGCCTGGACCGACGCCGCGAGCCGGGGTTACGAACTGCTCCTCGAGGAAGGCCGTCTCGTCGCCGCGCTCGTCCACTACGAACCGGGCAACGCTCTCCGTGTGCGGACGAAAGAGGAATTTCCGGTCGGCTCCTGGCATCACGTGGCCATGACCTACGACGGCTCGAGCCGGGCGTCGGGCCTGCGCCTTTTCGTCGACGGCGAACCCGCGGGCCTCGAGGTCGTCCGCGACCGGCTCACCCGCGGCATCACCGGGGGCGGCAGCGACACCATCGTCATCGGCGAACGGATGCGCGACAGCGGCTTCAAGCACGGCCTCGTCGACGACTTCCGCGTCTACGACCTGACCCTCTCACCCGCGGCGGTGAAGACTCTTGCCTCGGACGGGAAGACCTTTGTCCCCGATCCCGCCGAGTTTCTCGCCCGCCACGACGCCGCCTCGCTCGACCTGCAGGCGAAGCTCGCCGCCAAACGCAAGGAACGCAGCGCCCTCGTGGAAAAGATCCCCGAGATCATGGTGATGGAGGAATTCGACGGGGAACCGAGGAAAACCCATGTCCTCGAGCGCGGCTCCTACCTCAGTCCCGGCGAAGAGGTCGCCCCGGCCACGCCCGCCTTCCTCCCCGCGATGCCCGCGGACGCGCCGGTGAACCGTCTCGGTCTCGCCCGCTGGACCGTATCGCCCGACAATCCCCTGACCGCCCGCGTCGCCGTGAACCGCTACTGGGAGCGCCTTTTCCTCCACGGGCTGGTCGCCACGGCGGAGGACTTCGGCAGCCAGGGACGACCCCCGACCCACCCGGATCTACTCGACTGGCTCGCCCGCGATTTCATGGATCACGGCTGGGACCTGCGACGCCTGCTCAAGCAGATCGTCCTCTCCGCGACCTACCGGCAGAGCTCGAACGTGGCCTCGGGTGAACTCGCCACGATCGATCCGGAAAACACCCTCCTTTATCGTTACCCGGCTCCCCGTCTCACCGCCGAGATGCTGCGCGACAACGTCCTCGCGGTGAGCGGTCTCCTCGTCCCGAAGGTGGGCGGTCCCTCGGTGAAACCCTACGACATCGCCCTGTCTTTCAAACCCTCCACTCCCGACAAGGGCGAGGGTCTTTACCGGCGCAGCGTCTACACCTACATGCGGCAGACGGCCCCGAGCCCGCTCATGACCACCCTCAACGCCTCGAAACGAGACGTCTGCCAGGTGAAGATCGAGCGCACCGACTCTCCCTTGCAGGGCCTCGTGATGCTGAATTCCCCGCAATTCGCCGAAGCCGCCCGCGTCCTTGGAACGAAGCTGGCGGAAACCCACGCCGCGGACGATGCCGCCCTCGTCGAGGAAGCGTTCTGCCGTCTCACGAGCCGCCTGCCCGACGAGGAAGAGCGCTCCCTCCTCGTCGGCCTTCTTGCGGAACAGCAGGCTCACTACCAGGAAAAACCGGCCGAAGCGGAGGCCCTTCTCTCCAACGGTGGTTCCGCCCCCTCGAAGTCCGCCCATCCGGCCCGCGCCGCCGCCGCCGCCACCCTCGTCTCGACCTTGCTGAACTTCGACGAGTGCATCTCAAAACGATAATCTCCTCCTCCTACTCCTACTCCTGCTCCTGCTCCTACTCAAAACCGAACGCCCCCCCGCTCACCCGATTGAGTATGAGTATGAGGTATGAGTAAGAGTATGAGTTCTCATCCATGAATCACTGCACCGGCCATCTTCCCGCCCCCTCCCGTCGCGAGGCCCTCACGCGCTTCGGCGGCGGTCTCGGCGGCATCGCTCTCGCCAGTCTCCTCGGCAAGGCCGAAGCGGCCGGAGGATCGCCCCCCGCTTACTTCACCGGTCAACCGAAGGCGAAACGGGTCATCTTCCTCTTCCAGTCGGGTGGTCCCTCGCAGATGGACCTCTTCGATTACAAACCCCGTCTCAACGCCGAACAGGGCCGCGAGCTGCCCGAGGAAATCCGCATGGGCCAGCGCCTCACCGGGATGTCGGGGAACCAGTCGAGCCTGCCCCTCGTCGGGTCGCCCTTCCAGTTCGCGCAGCATGGCGAGAGCGGGCAGTGGTTCAGCGAGCTGCTCCCCCACACCGCGAAGATCGCCGACGAAATCACGGTGGTGAAGTCGATGTACACCGAGGCGATCAACCACGGCCCGGGCGTCACCTTCATGCAGACCGGAGCCCAGATCGGCGGCCGTCCCAGCATCGGGTCCTGGCTCAGCTACGGGCTCGGCTCGATGAACGAAAACCTGCCCAACTTCGTCGTCCTCGTCACCAAGGACAAGAAGGGCCAGCCCCTCGTGAGCCGGCTATGGGGGAGCGGTTTCCTCCCCGGCGAGCACGACGGGGTGCGCTTCAACCCCGACAAGGACGCGGTCCTCTATCTCAACAATCCCGCCGGACTCGACACCGCCTCGCGCCGTCGCATGCTCGACCGCCTCGGCGAACTGCACCGCATCCAGCTCGCGAAGTCGGGCGACACCGCCCTCGAGACGCGCATCGCGCAGTATGAGATGGGTTTCCGCATGCAGGCCTCCATCCCCGAGGCGACCGACTTCTCGGGAGAACCGGAGGCGACCTTCAAGCTCTACGGAGAGGACGCCCGCACTCCCGGCACCTTCGCGGCGAACTGTCTCATGGCCCGCCGCCTCGCCGAACGCGGGGTGCAGTTCATCCAGCTCTATCACCAGGGATGGGATCACCACGGCGGCCTCCCCGGAGGACTCAAGACCCAGTGTCGCGAAACCGACCAGGCCTCGGCCGCGCTCGTCACCGACCTGAAACAGCGCGGGCTCCTCGAGGACACTCTCGTGATCTGGGGAGGCGAGTTCGGCCGCACCAACTACTGCCAGGGCAAGTTCAATCCCGCGAATTTCGGGCGCGACCACCATCCCCGTTGCTTCTCGATGTGGATGGCCGGAGGCGGGATCAAGGCGGGACACTCTCACGGCCTCACTGACGACTACTGCTACAACATCGTCGAGGACGGCGTGCACGTGCACGACTTCCACGCGACCCTCCTGCACCTCCTCGGCATCGACCACGAACGCCTCACCTTCCAATACCAGGGCAGGCACTTCCGCCTCACCGACGTGCACGGGCACCTCGTGAAGGAGATCCTTGCCTGAGACGGGGCTTCGAGGAGGAAAATCCTCAGATCGACATCGCGGAGAATCCGCCGTCGACGATCATCTCGATGCCGGTGATGAAGGA
>JAGRPC010000044.1:15519-18097 GCA_020439925.1 Verrucomicrobiia bacterium
CCGAAACGCTTCGCGGGGGTGTGCCCCATGATCGCCGCGACGCGCGACTCGTTGAGGACCTTGCGATTCTGTTCCGCCGGGAAAAAGCCGGGGACGAGGGTGTTGACCCGCACCTTCTGCTCGGCCCACTCGCGGGCGAGGTTCTTCGAGAGGTTGTGGACGGCGGCCTTGCTCGCGGAATAGGTGAAGACGCGGCTGAGCGGACCGAGGCCCGAAATCGACCCGAGGTTGATGATGGAACCGCCTCCGTGCTCGAGCATGTGTTTTCCGAAGATCTGGCAACTCCGGAGGATGGCCCCGAGGTTGATGTCGAGGATGCGGGAAAACTCCTCGTCGGTGATCTCCAGGACCGGGGTCGGCGAGTTGACGCCGGCGCCGTTCACGAGGATGTCGACCCGCCCCTGTTGGGCCACGACTTCCGCGAGGAGCGCCTCGAGCGAGGCCCGGTCCGCGACGTCGGCGGGGACAAAAAAGCCCCGGCCCCCGGCCGCGTCGATCTCGCGAAGCCGCTCCGCTCCCTTTTCCTCGCTCCGTCCCACCACCGCGACGGTGGCACCCGCCTTGGCGAGGCCGATCGCCATTTCCCCGCAGAGGACGCCGGTGCCCCCGATCACGACGGCGGTTTTTCCCTCGAGCGAAAAGAGTTCCTTCAGATAATCCATGCCCATCCATAGCCCAGACTCCCGCCCGGTCAACGGGTAGTGCAGGATCAACGGCAAGCCCGGGAAAAGCCCGTCGCCCTCCCGAGTACGGGACGCTCCCGGAAAGGCGTACCCTGACAGAGAGCCCCTTCGAAGCGACTCGTTTTTCAAGAATGAAACGCTTCGGTCCGCTTCGGGTCCACACTTTGCTCCCGGCACTCCTCGCGCCGGTTTTTCTTCATGCCGAACCCGACCTCGCCAACCATCCCGGCAAGGCGATTTACGAGAAGATGTGCCTCGATTGCCACGGGGCGAGAGGCGAAGGCGTGAAGGACAAGGCCGACGATCCGCTCGTCGGTTCGCGCACCCTCGAGTCCCTCGCCCAGCGCATCGACCGGACGATGCCGGAGGACAAGCCCGAGCTCCTCAACGCCGAGGAATCGAAGATCGTCGGCGAATACATCTACCACGCCTTCTACTCGGCCGAAGCCCGCGCCCGCAACACGCCCGCCCGCATCGACCTGAGCCGGCTCACCGTGCCGCAGTACCGCAACTCCGTCGCCGATCTCGTCCTGAGCTTCCGCGGGGACAACTGGATTCCCGAGACCCGCGGCCTCAAGGCCCGTTACTACGGCGACAGAGGACACAACGAACGCAAGGAATTCCGCGAGCAGAAAAAACCCGACAAGTACGAGCGCATCGACGCGTCGGTGAAGTTCGACTTCGGCGAGGGCATTCCCTCCCACGGAGAAGCGAAGGAGTTCTCCCCGGAACAGTTCTCGATCCGCTGGGAGGGCATGATCCTGCCCGAGGAAACCGGAGTCTACGAGTTTGTCGTCAAGACCCGGAACGGGGTCACCCTCTGGGTCAACGATCACGACCGCGGCGAGGAGTCGGGAGAGAAGACCATCGACGGATGGGTCGCCCCCCACAACGACGTGCGGGAGGAAACGGGCAGTGTCTTTCTCCTCGGGGGCCGCCCCTACCCGATCCGCCTCGATTTCTTCACCTACAAGGAGAAGGCCGCCTCCGTGGAATTGCTCTGGAAACCGCCCCACGGCGTCCTCGAAACCATTCCCGAGCGCAACCTCGCGCCCGAGTGGGCCCACGAGTCGCTCCTCGTCGACGTTCCCTTCCCCGCCGACGACCGCAGCGTCGGCTACGAACGCGGCACGATGGTCTCGAAGGCGTGGCTTGAAGCGGTCACCGCCGGAGCGGCGATGGCCTCGGATTACGTCGTCGACCATCTCAACGAGCTGGCGAAGATCAAGCGCGATCAGCCCGAGGCCGAACGCCGGCAGAAGATCCAGGAATTCGGCGAGAAGTTCGTCGCGCGCGCCTTCCGACGTCCCCTCTCCGACGACGAGAAAGAGCGTTTTGTCAGGAAACATTTCAAGGAGACCGATTCTCCCGACCTGGCCGTGAAGCGCCTCGTCCTCCAGACCCTTTCCTCGCCCCGCTTCCTCTACCCGGAGACCGGCGGTCCGGCCAAGCCCGACCAATGGACGATCGCCTCGAGGCTCTCCCTCCTGCTCTGGGATTCACTTCCCAACGAGCGGCTTCTCGACCGGACCGGCAAGGGCGAACTCAACGATCCCAGGAAGCTCGACCAGGTCGTCAACGAGGCCGTTTGGAACTGGCGCACCCAGGCGAAAATGCGGGGCTTCTACCACCAGTGGCTAGAGATGGAGCGTGCCGACGAGCTGGTGAAGGACAAGGGCGCCTTCCCCGAATTCGATCCCGCCATTGCCGCCGACCTCCGCACCTCCCTTTACGCCTTCCTCGACCAGGTGACCTGGGGCAAGGAGAAGGCCGGCTACCGCGAACTGCTTCTCTCCACGTCCTACCCCGTGAACGAACGGCTCGGCAAGGTCTACGGGGCCGACGTGAAAGGCGGATTCCAACCCGTCGCCCTCGACGGAGGGAAGCGCTCCGGC
>JAGRPC010000431.1 GCA_020439925.1 Verrucomicrobiia bacterium
GAAGTCCTCTTTTCGAACCACATCCCGCCACAGGCGGCCATCAACGAGGCCATCGAGATCGCGAAGCGCTTCGGAACCGAGGAGTCGCCGCGTTTCGTCAATGGAGTTCTCGACCGCATCCTCAAGGGCTGAGTTTCATGGGACTTTTTCAATCGATTCTCAACCGTTTCCGTGGGCACGATGTCGACTGGGACGACCTGGAAGAAACGCTCATCGGTGGTGATCTCGGCGTCCGTCTCTCCACCGAGATCGTGGAGCGCCTCCGGCGGCACAAAGGCAAGCTGGACGCCGAATCCGCCGCAAATGCCTGCCGCGAAGAAATCACGGCCATTCTCGGGACCGATCCGATCCCGGTTCCCCCACCCGGACCTCCCGGCAAACCGACGGTGATTCTCGTGGCGGGAGTCAATGGCGTGGGAAAGACGACCTCGGTCGCCAAGCTGGCTGCCTTCCTGAAGAACCAGGGTCACGAAGTCGTCCTCGCCGCAGCCGACACTTTCCGCGCTGCAGCCATCGAACAGCTCAAGATCTGGGGAGAACGGCTTGGGGTGCCCGTGGTGACGACCCAATATCAGGGCGATCCTTCTGCGGTCTGTTTTGAGGCCCACCAGAAGGCCATCGCCACCGGAGCCGCCTACCTCATCTGCGACACAGCGGGTCGCTTGCACACCCGCCACAACTTGATGGAGGAACTGAAGAAGATCCGCCGGACTCTCGCCAAGCAGGATGAGGACGCGCCGCAGGAACGCTGGATTGTTGTCGACGCCTCGACCGGATCCAATGCCGTCTCACAGGCACGAGAGTTTCAGTCTGCCCTTGACCTCACAGGAGTCATCGTGACCAAGCTCGACGGCTCCGGAAAGGGGGGAAGCGTCGTTGCCATCCGTCATGAACTCGGTGTTCCGACCCGTTTCATCGGCACCGGCGAAAAGGCAGCAGATTTTGAGGCATTTGTGCCTGGGAGATTCGTGGAGACCCTTCTCTGACGAATATCGATCCAAAGCCCGGGCCTCGACCTGGGATCCGAACTAACGGGAACGAACGAATTCCTGAGCAGGGGGGGGGCTCAGTAGATGGCTGCTCCCATCATGTTTCCCGGAGGATTGTAACAGCACACCACCACGGTCATGGTGAAACCGCCCTGCTGGTAGCTGGCAATTCCGGCACCGATGTGAGTGCTTCCTTTCCAGACCATCTGGGTGTAGTGCCCCACACCGCGGTTGAAGAGTTCGACCGTCATGGTCCGGGCGTTTTTGGGCATCTTTGCCTTTTCGGAATACCACCCCTCGCAAGCACTGATCACGGAGTATCCGGAAGCCCCCCCCGTGGAACCTCCCTGCGCAAGGTTTTCCCCGTACGGATTCTGTCCTTGCGCCAGGTGCGCCAGCCGCTTTTCACGGGCAATCTGATCGGCACGTTGCTGGGCATATTTCGCTATCTGCGGTGACCAGGCCACGTTTCCATTTCCCACTTCGGCCCGTTTCTGGTTGTGATAGTTCAACATCTGCTGGGCCTGCTGGGCGCTAAGCTTCGATCCTGTGTTTCCGGCGACATTGGAGTTCCCTCCCTTGGTGCCCGGATTACCCGGATTACCTTGACTTGGTTTGGCGGGCACCCCCCCTCCGGGAGTCTGGGTGATTCTGAACGATTGCTGGCGCTCGCTGGTGGTATGGTATTCGCCAAAAACCTTGTTGTTGACGTTGATGAAGACCCAACGCTGCCCCGGAAACCCTCGCATTTTCCCGGATTGGCCAGCCGCGAGTTCTCCAAAGGGTTGCAGAGGCTGTCCCGGTGCAGCCGATTGCACGATGACTTTTCGGTCCGTCGCGTTGGTGAAAGTCACCGCAACGGTCCCTTGATTCTTCTTGCCTTGAGCGACCGCTACCGCCTGCCAGCAAGACAGGGTGAAGACCACGAGGGAAAGAAGACGCATGATGAGAAAGGGTGATTTCATGGGATTCGAGGGATTCCGTTCAGACCTGGGTTTTTTTCTACAGGATTGCCTTCATCCGGTCAACCCGGCAGCCAGGATTGTAACCGATTTGTGGCAACCCGTTGCAAGACGTCTTGGGACGAGGGAAACTGCAACATCGGAAATGCTCCTGGCCCTCCACAAACCTTACGGAATGCTCTCGCAATTCACCCCGGACCGGGATGGCCAGTTGACGCTGGCGTCCTGCGGCTTTCCGCCCGAAGTGTATCCTCTTGGTCGTCTCGATCTCGACAGCGAAGGACTTCTTCTTCTCTCGGACGAGCCGGGCCTCAACACTCGTCTCCTCGACCCGCGAAATGCGCATCCGCGAACCTATCATGCCCAAGTCGAAGGAGCGATTCAAGAGGACGCCTTGAATCGGCTGCGTCGAGGCGGTCTCGTCATCGATGGGCACCGCTCCTTGCCGTGCTCCGCCCGTCAGATCTCTCCTGCCCATCCTGACCGGGATCCTCCGATCCGACATCGCGTCTCCATTCCGACAAGCTGGATCGAGCTCACCTTGATCGAAGGCAAGAACCGCCAGGTCCGCCGGATGACGGCAGCCGTAGGCTTTCCAACACTTCGGCTGATCCGCGTGGCCATTCTTGACCTCACCCTTGCCGGCTCAGGACTGGCTCCCGGTCAATGGCGCGAACTCTCCGACAAGGAACGCGGGCTCCTTTCGCCCGTCAACGATACCGGTCTTCCCGCCTCATCCAGAAAGCCTGGCAAGCACTTTCGCAAGGGAAAGGGAAAGCGATAGTGTTGCTGGATCGGACCCAATTCGATCTGCTTCACAAGGCCTTACCCTCCCTTGCATTTCCCGCGTTCTGGGAAACCTTGGATCTTGATTCCCATGCGCAGCCTCCTTCGCTCAAAGATCCATCACGCCACCGTCACGGAGGCGAATGTCGACTACGTCGGTAGCATCACGATCGATCGAGATCTGATCGAAGCGGTGGGGCTATGGGTCGGGGAAAAGGTCCTCGTCGTCAGTTCGACGACGGGTGTCCGACTGGAAACCTATGTCATCGAGGGCACTTCCGGATCGGGTGTGATCGGCATCAACGGCCCGGCGGCCCACCTTATCAATGCCGGAGAAACCGTCATCATCATGGGATTCGAGATCACCGACAAGCCGGTGAAGCCGAAGATCATCCTCTGCAACGCGCGAAACGGAATTGCCGAGTATCTGGACGAGCGCGCCGGGATGATGGTGGGCTGAGGCGTCCCAAGCCGGAGAATCGTTTTCCATTCGCCGTGGCCGTCTCCGTGGCGCATACTGCCGGAAAACCCATCCGGCCATGCCCAGACAGTCCGCCATTTCCAAACCCGCCTCGATCCAGGTGGGAGACTTTTTCGAGCGCCATCACGAGAGCCTCGGAATGGAGCTGGCCGGCACGAACAAGGGCTACGGCCGTGAGATTCTGGAACCCACCATCAACCGGCCCGGACTCGCTCTCTCGGGATTCTACAAATACTTCGCTCTTCACCGCATCCAGGTGATCGGTCAGGCGGAGCGCTCCTATCTTCGCCACCTCAGCGAAGCAAATGCGGAAAAGCGTTTTGCCGACCTGTGCCGCCAGCGCATTCCGTGCATTGTCGTGAGCCGCGGCCAAAACCTCCCGGGATCGCTTCTGCAGATTGCCGGCGACGCGGGCATCTCGGTTTTCCAGACTTCAATGGTGACCATGAACTACATCAACGCAGCTACGGTGCGACTGGATTGGGAGTTTGCGCCCACGCTCTCGCAACACGGCTGCATGGTCGACGTGATGGGGATCGGCATCCTGCTGTTGGGAGACAGCGGCACCGGCAAAAGCGAGACAGTCCTGGGACTTCTGAGGAGAGGAGCAAGCCTGGTAGCCGACGACCTCGTGAGAATCCGCAACATCGAAGATCGCGAGCTGATCGCGACCGCACCGGAGCTCGGACGGAGCTACATGGAAGTCCGCGGTCTCGGACTCATCAACGTGGCCGCCCTTTTTGGTGTCGGAGCCTTCCGCACAGAAAAGCGCCTCGACCTTGTCATCACCCTCACGAAGGAAGCCGCGATGAACGACATGGAACGAGTCACGGTCGCCAAACAGACTACGGAGTTGCTCGGCATCCACGTGCCACATATCCAACTTCCCGTGGCCGCGGGACGCGACATGGCCCAACTGATCGAGGTCGCTGCGCTGGACCAAAAACTGAGGGCCCTCGGACATGACTCGGCCGTTGAATTCAACAAGAAACTCTTGAAAAGGATGCACGACGAACGTAAATCCATGTTTTGATGTAAATCTCCGCATTGAACCGCTTCCAATGCCCGTCTGCGAACTCACCATCACGAACGAGGACGGCCTGCACGCCAGGCCTGCCGCCAAGTTCGTCAAACTCGCGAGCCGCTTCACTTGCGATGTCTGGGTGGAGAAGGACGAGGAAGAAATCAACGGGAAAAGCATCATGGGCCTCATGATGCTGGCGGCCGCCCAAGGCTCGATCATCAAAGTCTCAACCGAAGGAGAGGACGCGGATCTCGCCCTCGAGCAGTTGAGTGCCCTGGTCAAGAGTGGCTTTGAGTCCGATTGTTGAGCTGCCCGCTTCTTTCCCGCGGGCCGATCAAGTGGCGGGTTTTCTTCGCAAAACCATAAGTTTTCCGTCTCCGGCCCGTTTAGAGAGCGTTCCCGAATGAAACCGTCCCGTCCAGAGTCCGAAACCCGCCTGCAAGGGATCGGTGTGTCCCCGGGGATCGCCATCGGACCCGCCGAAAGGGTCGGAAAGACGTTGGAAGAACCGGAACATCTCACTATCGAACGGGTCGACGTGGAACCGGAACGGGAGCGGCTCAACGAGGCCATCATCGCCACTCGAGAACAGATCCTTGCGCTCCAGCAGGAAATCGCCTCCGACGACGGCGAAAACCATTCCGCCATTTTCGATGCCCATCTCCTGATCCTGGAGGATTCGAGTATCCTCAACGAAGTCATCCGCCTCGTCGAAACGGAACGACGCTCTGCCGAATGGGCCTATTACACAGTGTCAAAGCGCTATATCGACTCCCTTCGCAAGATCGCCGACCCCTACCTGAGGGAACGTGCCGTCGACATCGAGGATGTTGCCAAACGGCTCCTGAGAAACCTCCGCCGCGACGGAGATGCGGATGACGATGGACTTCGACCCGCTCAACCGGGTACCAGCATCCTCCTCGCGCACGACCTGACGCCCTCGGACACCGTCGGCCTCGACCGAACCCGGGTTAAAGGGTTCGCAACCGAACTCGGAAGCCCCACCTCGCACACGGCGATCATGGCACGGTCGTTGAACATTCCGGCGGTCGTGGCCCTTCACGATCTGCCCGAGGAATTTCCGGCCGGAGACCAGGTCCTCGTCGACGGGTATCACGGGCTCGTGATTCTCAACCCTTCGGCGGCAACGCTCGCAGAATACGACGCCCTCATCGAACGCGAAAAGACGGTCCTCACCGACCTCGAGCCGCTCCGTCACGAAGAGACGCGCACTGCCGACGGCCGGAAAATGGTCCTTTCCGCGAACATCGAGTTTATCGAGGAACTCGATGCCATTGTTTCGAACGGCGCTGAGGGTGTCGGCCTTTATCGCACCGAGTTTTTCTATCTCAGTCGCCGCGAACTCCGGGACGAGGAAAACCAGACGGAAAACTATCGCCGGGTCGCGGAAGCGACAGCGCCCCACGGGGTGATTGTCCGTACTCTCGACATTGGGGGAGACAAGCTCTGCCCGGAGCTATTCGAAGACCCCGAGCCAAATCCATTCCTCGGATGGCGCGGTATCCGGCTGAGCCTCGACCAACCCGACGAGTTCCGGCTCCAATTGCGGGCCGTTCTTCGGGCCAGTGCCCACGGGAAGATCCGCCTGATGTTTCCCTTCCTATCCAGCCTGGAGGAACTCCGCGGGGCCAAGACCCAGCTCGAATTGGCGAAGGAGGAACTTCGAGCCACCGGCACCGCCTTTGACGAAGACATCGAAGTGGGAGCGATGATCGAGATCCCAAGTGCCGTCCTCATCGCGGACCATCTCGCCCGTGAAGTCGACTTTTTCAGTATCGGGTCCAACGACCTCATCCAGTACACCACCGCCGTGGACCGAGTGAACGACCGAGTGGCTCACCTCTACCAACCGGCCCATCCCGCGGTCATTGCGATGATCCGTGAAACGGTTGATGCGGCCCATCGAAACGGGATCTGGTGCGGTATCTGTGGCGAGGTGGCGAGCGATCTCCTCCTGACGCCCATATGGATCGGACTCGGAGTGGACGAGCTTTCCGTCGGCGCCGCCCAGCTCTTGAGGATGCGGAGGGCCATTTCCCGCCTTGATTCGAGCCGGTGCCGATCTCTCACCGACCGTCTCCGCACTTGCGGCACATCTGCCGAGGTGGTCGCCGAATGCGAAGTCCTTGCAGGAGATGCCTATCCCGAGTTGCTCCTTTGATGCCCGCCTCCCGCATTGACGAGGCCGCGTTTTTCTCCAGAATTAGCCCTCCCCAAAAGCGATAGTTTTCTGAAAGCCCCCCGACAGATTGATTGGATGCGTAATCCCCAAACGCGGGGCGTAGCGCTCTCACGAGGAATTCTGGTAGCAACCGTTCTCGTCTTCCTCGTCTCGGGCGCGTTTGGGCAAGGAGTGAAGCTTCCTTCCCTCCCGAAGATTTTCAAGAAGCCCAACGACGAGCTACTTGAGACCACTCAAGCCCCTGCAGGTCCCGGCGGAATGTGCATGCTTCCCTCGGGCGATTACGTTGCGGCGTGCCACCCGTTCTTCCTCCCCCAATTCAGGGTGATGTCTCTGGGGAAAGACGGGCAGTGGAAGCCTTTTCCCAACGAGGCCATGAATACTCCAGGCTCGGGAGATCCCCTTCTCCTCGACTCCGTCCTCGGAATCGCCTGCGATTCGCGGGGAATCGTCTGGATGCTCGACAATGGCAGAAGATCCGGTTCGGCCGCCAAACTCGTGGCTTGGGACACCAAACGCGGGGCACTTCACAAGGTCGTGGTCATTGACGCCCTTGCCTTGACCCAGCACTCTTTCCTCACCAACCTTGCCCTTGATCCCGTCGGCCCCTACGTCTACATCTCGGATCCCGCTGACGGAGTTTCCTCCGCCATCATCGTGGTGAACACCGAATCAGGCCTGGCCCGACGAGTCCTGCAGGGTGATCGCTCGGTGCAGAAGGATCCACAGATTGTCCTGACCGTCGATGGCCGCCAGATCGAGGTTCGGCGACCGGACGGTGTGGTCGCAACGCCGCTGACCGGTGTCAGTCCCATCGCCATCGACCGACGTGGCGAATGGCTCTATTACGGTGCGAGAGATGGCGCTTCCCTCTACAAGATACGCACTCAGTTCCTCACCGACCTCTCCATTGCACCCCAGGTTCTCACGACTCAGATCACCGGGGTTTCCCAAAAGCCGGTTTGCGACAGCATGACTATCGACTCACGCGGGCGTATCTATTTTGCCGACATCTCACGAGGCTCCATCGACTATGTTGACCCTGAAGAGAATTATCTCAATCTTCGTCTCCTCGTTCAGGACCCTCGCATCACCTGGCCCGGCGGACTCTTCATCGGTCCGGACGGACAACTCCATTTCTACAGCAGCCAACTGCATCGCACCCCCTTCTTCAACAGCGGAAAAGACATTACGGCTCCTCCTTTTCCGATTTTCAAGACACGGCCACTTCCGTCGAGCCGTTTCCAGTTCGGCCCCCTGCCCTGAGGAATGGCCACGATCCTCGATACCCTCAAGAAGGGGTCCGAATATCTCCAGCGTCATGGAGTGGATGAGGCCAGGTTGAACATGGAGTTGCTCCTGGCACACGTGCTCAAGGTCGACCGGATGCGGCTCTACCTCGACTTCGACAAACAGCTTTCCGAGAGCCACCTCGATTCCCTTCGCGAGTTGACGAAGCGACGCAGTCGCGGGGAACCTGTCCAGCACCTACTCGGGACGGTAGAATTCTGCGACCTCGACTTTCTTACCGATGCTCGAGCGCTGATTCCGAGACCTGAAACCGAGGAACTCGCTCATCTTCTAATTTCCTCCACCTGGCCTGAGCACATGAGAGTTCTCGACATGGGTTGCGGCTCGGGGGTGATCGGAATATCCCTGGCGCACCATCTGGCTTCCCGCGGAATCGCCGTGGAAACCATTCTTTCCGACATTTCTCCGGACGCCCTTGCCCTGACTCGAGAAAATGTGGCGCGCCTGCTCTCCCCAGATGCCCGGATCCATCTCATCCAGAGCGATCTTTTTGAAGCGCTCGAAGGCCAATCTTTCGACCTGATTGCCGCCAACCTACCCTACATTCCAGCGGCTTCGGAAACAGCGCTCAGCCG
>JAGRPC010000432.1:0-9467 GCA_020439925.1 Verrucomicrobiia bacterium
CTTATTTCGTTCTTCCGAGGCCAGATGGTGGTCAGCCTGATCGATGGCGCCCTGGTGGCCGTCGCCCTGACCTTCATCGGCTTGCCTTATGCGCTGCTCATCGGGGTGTTTCTAGCCCTGCTGGGGCTCATTCCCTACATCGGCAACCTCATGGTGATGATTCCGGCGATGATCATCGCGCTCGTCCACTTCAGCGCGACCTCCTGGGGCACGATCCAGGGAGGGGAGATGGCAGAGGTTGGGAAAGTCGCCACCGTGCTGGTGGAGGGGGCGGCAAGTCCCGATACCTACATCATCAACCAGGTTTCCCCTGACGGTACCAGGGCCGAGGTGATGCTTCATGCCTGGACGACCATTCCTCTTCCGAGCGTATGGGCTTATCCGCTCATCGTTCTGGCGATTTTCTTCATCCTCCAGCAGATCAACGGACTCGTCACCGCTCCGAGGATTGTGGGAGATTCGGTGGGGCTGCATCCATTGACGGTGATATTTTCGGTGATTTTCTGGTCATTCCTTCTCGGGGGCCTTCTTGGCGCCCTCCTTGCAGTCCCGCTCACGGCGGCAATCAAGGTCCTTTTCAGGCGCTATCTCTGGGAGCGTCGTCTCGAAGCGGTGGTGGAGCGTCGCCTTTCCGATCTGGGCGGGGAGGAGGAAAGAGATGCAGGTGAAGAATGCAAGATCGACGGCGAGGACGGAGCGATGCCTTCCGTGACTTGAGACCGATTGAGAAGGTGGCTGTCTTCCCTTCGACGCTTGCGTGAAGGGGAAAGTCGTCCATGCTTAGGCGTTTTCTCCCCCATGCAACAGGTCGACACACAGAAACTTGCCGAGGAAATCCAGCGCCAGAACGTCTGGGTCGCCGCCGTGAGAGAGGAGATGGGGAGGGTTGTCGTGGGACAAAACGCCCTCATTGACCGTCTTCTTGTTGGTCTGCTGACGAATGGCCACGTTCTCCTGGAAGGGGTTCCGGGGCTCGCCAAGACGCTTACCGTGAACACCCTGGCAGGAGCTCTTGCGGCTCAGTTCCAGCGCATCCAGTTCACACCGGACCTTCTTCCGGCCGATCTCATAGGCACACTCATTTTCAACCCCGGCACCAACGAATTCTCCCCGAAGCTGGGACCCGTCTTTTCCAATCTTGTGCTCGCCGACGAGATCAACCGGGCACCCGCCAAGGTTCAGAGTGCCCTCCTCGAGGCCATGCAGGAGCGGCAGGTCACCATCGGCGACACGACCTACCGCTTGCCGGATCCGTTCCTTGTCCTGGCGACGCAGAACCCCATCGACCAGGAAGGCACCTACCAGCTTCCCGAAGCTCAACTCGACCGCTTCCTGTTCAAAGTGATCGTCGATTACCCCTCGGTGGCGGAAGAGCGGATCGTCCTGGATCGGATGGCCACTTCGGCTCCCCGCTTGAAGGCGCGTGCCGTCGTCGATCCGAAGACGATCATCGCGAGCCGGGAACTGGTCAATTACGTCTATGTCGATGACGGCGTGAAGGACTACATTGTGAGCCTGATCCATGCGACCCGATTTCCGGGCGAAATCGATCCAGCGCTGCGTCCTTTGGTGCGGGCGGGAGCCTCGCCTCGAGGGACCATCAACCTCACCTTGGCGGCGAAAGCTTCGGCTTTCCTCAAGGGCCGGGGATATGTCGTGCCGCAGGACGTCAAGGACCTCATCTACGACGTGCTGCGACATCGTATCCTGCTCAGCTACGAAGCGGAGGCTGAGGAAATCACCAGCGAACAGATTATCGCGACCATCCTCGAGCGACTTCCGGTGCCCTGACTCGCAGAAAGCTTTCGCTTGGCGTGGCGAATTCGGCGGTGGTGAGTTATCGTCCCGTGCGATCGTCCCGGTCGCTTGGAGTGATGCAAACAACGGCCCGAGTTTCTCTTCTCGTCTTTGCGGTTCTCGTCGTGATCCTCATTCTCGTGATGTGGAAACGAAGCGACCGCAAGACGGCCATCACCGAGCTCGAGCAGCGTTTCGATGGACAGATTGCGATCAATGGGGAGGAGTTTTACCTCGGTTGCTCCGGGCAGAATGTGAAGGACCTCCATGAGATCGCCGCTCTCGCCGCAAGGGTGGGAGAACTGGATATTCTCGATCTTACGGGAGCTCCTGCCCTGGTTTCCCTGGCGGGAATTGAAGCCATCCCGAGCCTGAAGTCGCTCGTGGCGATCGATTGTCCGATTCTTGTTTCTGCCGATGGAGTGCAGGGGCATCCGGGGCTTCGAGAGCTGGTCTTCACGGACAGCGCGGCGATGGCCGACGTCGGAGCGATCCGCGGGCTGCCGGAACTGCGTTCGCTCGACCTGAGCGGATGTCTCGCGCTCAAGTCACTCGAAATCGAAGGATTGCCGGCATTGCAAAACCTCTTCCTGAGCCGTTGTAGGGACCTCGGAGGGGCGGACGTGTCGGGGTTTCCCGAATTGCGTCAACTTTATGTCGATGGTTGCTCCAGCCTGCGCAGAATCGAGGGGCTTTCAGGGCTGAGTTCTCTCACGGATCTCGATGTCAGCAACGCCAGTGAATTGGAGACCCTCGAGGGCATCGAATCCCTTGCCGAACTGATCGTGCTGGATTTGCGCAACGTGGAGTTGGACAACTTTTCCGGCATCGCCCGGCTACCCAAGTTGCGCATCCTTCGGATGGGGGGGCAGGATGCCATCGAGACGCTGGAACCACTCAGTTCTCTCACGACGCTTCGCGAACTGCATCTGGAAGCTTGTCCAAACCTCCGATCACTGAAAGGTATGCCTTCCGGCGTCTCACAGTATGCGGGATTCACCTATTGTCCGAAGCTGACGACTCTCGACGGGGTCGAGGTCGCTGCGGGTCTCGAGCAGCTCGATCTGACCGGGTGCGAGAACCTCGTTGACATCGCGCCGGTGGCAAAGTTGTCGGGCCTGGTTCAGTTAAGTCTGGTCAAGTGCAGGCAGCTTTCAGTCATTCAGCCCGTCGAAAAGCTTCCCAAGCTGGTCATTGTGATGCTCGGAGGTTCGGGAGTGGTGCCTGCGGCAGTCGAGAAGCTTGTCCTCGCGAAAGAGGATGTCATTTTCGACTTTGCGATATCGGAGTGAAGCCGTTCCGCAAGGCGGCAACTTCCTCGGAGTCCGGATCAATAGTCGAGAAGTTCGGCTCCGATGGTCGACGGTTCCGGATATTCGAAGGTGCGACCCTCGAAGTTCCGGATGAGGGTTCCCTCCGCGGTTTTTTTCAAAACATAATCCGGATTCACGGGCACCTTGCCGCCGCCTCCCGGTGCGTCGATGACATACTGCGGAACCGCATAGCCGGTCGTGTGCCCTCTCAGCCCCTCGATGAGGCGAATCCCTTCCGCCACGGGCACCTCCAGGTGCGAGGAGCCCCGAATGAGATCAAGCTGGTAAAGGTAATAGGGGCGGACCCGGCACATCAGCAGCTTGTGCACGAGAGTTCTCATCGTATCGAGATCGTCGTTCACCCCCTTGAGAAGCACGCTTTGATTTCCCAGGGGAATTCCTGAATCGGAGAGCCGTTCGAGTGCCTCCTTGACCTCGAGGGTCAACTCCCGGGGATGATTGACATGTACGCTCATGAAGAGCGGGTGGTACCTGCGAAGCATGGAACAAAGTTCCGGCGTGATACGCTGGGGAAGGAAAACGGGGACCCGTGAGCCTATCCGCAGGAATTCCAGATGCGGAATGCGCCTGAGTCGCTCGAGAATCTTCTCCAGCTTGCTGTCTGAGAAAATCAGGGGATCTCCTCCGGAAAGGAGGACGTCGCGGACCTCGTGGTGCTGTTCGAGGTACCGGAAAGCCGCCTCGTAATCCGTTTCCAGCTCCTGATCGCCGACTCCGCTGACAACGCGACTGCGTGTGCAATATCGACAATAAGAGGCGCAGCGGTCGGTCACGAGGAAGAGAACACGATCGGGATAGCGATGAACGAGCCCTGGCACCGGCATGTGGGAGTCTTCGCCGCACGGATCGGTCATCTCGTAGGGAGAGACGAGGGTTTCCTCAATTCGGGGAATAACCTGGCGACGGATCGGGCAGTCGGGATTGTCTCGATCGATCAGGTTGAAAAAGTGGGGCGTGATCGCCATCGCAAGTTTGGTGCCCGAAAGAATCACCCCGCTCCGCTCTTCCTGAGTGAGGACGAGGTGCTCCTCCAACTGCGCCAGCGAGGTAATGCGGTTTTTGAGCTGCCAAATATGGCTGTTCCAATCCTCGGGGGTAACCGAACGGCCCGACCAGTATCCGGGACCGTGAGTGCGGAAGGTTTTATCGAGATCGAATTCGGGAGGATGCTGCATGACGGGACTGCGGAAACCGGATCCGCCGGAGAAATCACTTCTCCGTGGACGCCGGTGCGGGCCGATCCTTACCGCGGGGAAGACGATAATTTGGAGAATATCAATGTCAATGAGCGGATGTCCTGACGGGAGCCCGGGGGGAGTCCGCCCGAAAAATCAGTGGTGGACAGCCTTTCCCGGGATCCATTCCAATCCCCTTGACCACCACGCCGCCGCCGCTAGGGTGTCTTCCCCCGCAAAGAATCCCGCCTGCCTGCCGTGACCGCCTACCTTAAGATCCTGCGACGCCTTTCCAAACCTCACTGGTTCGACATCATCGAGTTGATCAAGTGTTCGGGAGGACTCTCAGTTGGAGAATTGGCCGAAGCTCTCGGGATGAGCTACATGGGGGTGAAGAAGCATTGCCTGGCGATGCAGAAACTGGGCTGGCTGGAAACGTGGCGGAGTCCCAAGGCCGTGGGAAGGCCGGAGAAGCTCTATCGCCTCACCGAGCGGCTCGCCCCGCTCTTTCCCTCGATCGGCAACAGTGTGTGCCTTTCCATTCTCGAGGCAGCCGGTCAACTTGAGCCGAATGCGGCGGAAAAGCTACTTCTCACCTTTTTCCGATCAGAGACGGAGCGGCTCGGTTCGATGGTGACCGGTGATTCCGTCCAGGAGCGCGCCGAGAAACTCGCTGCCGCCCGGCTCGCGGCCGGCCAGTATTCCCGATGCCTCTGGTCGGAGGAGGAAGGCCTGCGCATCGAGGAATATCACCAACCGCTGCAGCCTCTCTTCGAAAAGTATCCCACCCTCGAACGCATGGAAGTGCAGGTGTTCGAGCGTCTTCTCGGTGCACGGGTCGAGCGGTCAATCACTCGCACCGCGGGGATGACGAGATACCGGTTTGACATCTTTCCGCGCTGATGCGCTAATGCCGCTTCAACGCCATGGGAAAATACGCAGATGAAAACGTGCTCGTGATTTCGCGCGAGTTGTTCGACAGCCTCGGAGCCTTTCAAGGCATCACTTTCGAGACCGGTCGTTACCTTTCGTCCATATTGGATCCGGCGAACAACTATTTCCTTTCCCGCGACCTTGCTGAGGACGATCCAACTCACAAACAGATCATCCCCTACGCCATTTTCCGTTGTGGGGACCGATACTTGCACTATGTCCGTGGCGGAGGAGGTGGCGAAAAGCGCCTGGCTGCCAAGGGGTCGATCGGTATCGGCGGCCATATCAATGATACTGATTATGCGGCGTCCTCCCTCGACAAGGACACGTACACCAATGGCGTTGAGCGGGAGATTGACGAGGAACTGAACATCTCCGGAGCACACTCCCAGGAGATCCTCGGTCTTATCAACGACGATTCAAACGAGGTGGGTCAGGTCCATCTTGGCGTTGTTCACCTCTTCAGCTTGGAAAACGATCAGGTCACTGCCGCCGAGGACAACATCGAGAACCTTGCTTTTCTCACTCTCGATGAATTGCAGGAACGCGTCGATTCTCTCGAAACCTGGTCAAGGCTCTGTCTGGAGGGCCTGGTTCAGCGCGGCTTGCTTTCGTGAATCATGCGCGACAGGCCGTAGCCGAGTCCAAGCCCATAAAACAGCCCCCAGGAGAAGCGGGCGAGAGTGGTGATGGTTTTTGACTCGAAAGGCAAATCCAGCGCCAGCGGTCCGCGGTTTTGAAGGGCGAGGTAAGTCTGGCCCCCCAGATAGTATCCCAAGGTATGCCAGAGGAAGACGACGGAAGTCGCCGTCAGTAATCCGTATCCCGAAGCTTGTTTGCCTCTGAAAATCGCGACCAATCCGAGCAATCCAAAGAGGGATCCGACGATCTCGCCGAAGGTATCACGGAACTGAAACCAACTGACTGACCAGATCAGGGCATAGAGCGCGAAGCCCGCGGCAAAGCGCAAACTGAACCCTGCAAGCGACTTTCCGTCTTGCCGGGGAGACGCTGGAGAAAGAGCGAATCCGCCCAGTCCGAAAAACACCAGTGCACACAGAGAATACATGGCAACTTCAGAACGATAGAGAGACGTGCCTGCAGCCCAGATGGCAAATGATAACAGGGCGACGAAAGTGAAGAGCAATGTCGATAAGCAAACACGGACGTTCATAAAAGAATTCCAACAAATAGTCGGGGTGAAACGTATAATGATTATAAATCCACTTTACAAGAACGGGACCGCGCCTTAGGATCCGCACCCTCTTTTGCTGCTTACCTCCTCCTTTCAAACCAAAACAAAACCCGACATGGCCAGCAAATACGACCAGAAAACCAAGGATGAAGTGATTGCTTTCATCCAGAACTACAACGCTGAAAACGGCAGAGGTGGACAATCCGCCGCCGTCAAGAAGTGGAAACTCAACGCCATCACCGTTAAGTCCTGGCTTTCCAAGGCGGGGGTCGAAACTCCCGGTCGCGGAGGAAAGAAGCGGAAGGCCAAAGTCGCACGTGTTGCAAAGATCGCCCGCAAGGTCGGGCGGAAACCGGGTCGCAAACCGGGACGTCGTGCTGCCGTGGCCGGAGGGGACCTCGCTGTCGCCCTTCATCGGATGGTTGCCATTCGCGCCGAGATTGCCGAGCTTGAGGCTGAATATGCCAAGCTCAAGGATTCTCTTTGAGCCGGATTCCGAAGTGTTTTGCAGAAGCCGCGACGGGTCCGCCCGTTGCGGCTTTTTTATGTCATGGTGAAATCAGGCGTATTGAAGTATGGAAAGTCACTTCGCAAAAAGATTGGCGCTTGCCGGGGTAATCCTTTCCCAGATGAATTTCGTCCCGCCATCCCATTCGGAAGACGCCGCTGCATTTGTGCTGGTCGATCATGGCACCGGTGAAGTTCTCCTGTCGAAGAACGGCGATGCTCCAAGGCAAATTGCCAGTCTTACCAAGATTGCCTCCACTCTCGTGATCCTTGAATGGATGAAGAAGACGGACCGGGACCCCGCGACGTTGCGCGTGCGCGTTCCGAAAGAGGCGATTCGGGGCGGTGCGAACCCGCTTGGGTTGATGGCAGGGGATGAGATTACTATCGAAACGGGATTGTTCGCTGCAATGATGGCGTCGGACAATACATCCATGCATACTCTGGCGGAGGCAGTGGGTGATCAAATGATAGCTGGAGGCGAATCCGTGTCCGGAATTCAACGATTTGTCGACCGGATGAATCAGCTATCGGAATCCATCGGTTTGAAACACACCCGATTTGTGAATCCCCATGGCCTCGACGAGACGGGGGAAAAAGGGGTTTCCTGTGCTTTCGACGTGGCTCGACTGGCGCTTTATGCGGAGGATCTTCCGGACTTCCGTCGATATGCCGCAGAGCGCGAACGAAAGGTCTCCATCTTTCGTGGAGGCAGGGAACTGTCGGTGGATTTGAAATCAACCAATGAACTGCTCGGGTCCCGGGGTATCGACGGAACCAAGACGGGCACCACTCGGCTCGCCGGTGCCTGCCTGGTGGTCACCGCCACGCGTGATCTTCTCGAGGACGGCCGGCCCGTCCCTCATAGACTTGTCGCGGTGATCCTCGATTCGCCGGATCGATTTCGGGAGGCGGTGCTACTTCTCGACAAGGGATGGAACTTGCTCGCGGCTCGGTCCGGTGAGGCCGGAAAAGGGAATCCCAAAGAGAGCTTGCGAAAGGAGACGGAATAGGGCTCAGTCCCCCGCCATGAGGATCGGTTTGCTCAACGGAGGAGGTGATTGCCCCGGACTCAACGCGGTTACCCACGGTGTCGTGGGAACCGCGACCCGTCTCGGTTGGGAGGTGCTCGGTTTCAGGGACGGTTACGAGGGCTTGCTTTCCCCGGGCGACTACAAGGTGCTCCGGGTGGACAAAACCGAAGGGATTCTCAAGCTCGGTGGTACCATTCTGGGCACCTCAAATCGCGGGCATTTCGCCGCCAAAGTGGGTGAGGGCGGGGTGCGGAAGATCCCCGAGGAAATCATGGAGGATGCCTTTCGCAACCTCCGACGACTGGGAGTATCGGCCCTGGTTTGTGTCGGTGGAGACGGCAGCCTCACCACTGCACTCCAGTTTCATCAGGAGGGATTTCCCGTGGTCGGAGTTCCGAAGACGATCGACAACGACCTCGATGCCACCGCGATGACCTTCGGCTTTGATTCCGCGGTTCAGGTGGTGACCGACTCGCTCGATCGTCTCCACACGACGGCCGAGAGCCATAGTCGAGTCATGGTGCTCGAAGTGATGGGACGGCATGCCGGGTGGATCGCTCTCTACGGCGGCATCGCTGGAGGGGCAAGCGTGATTCTTATTCCTGAAATCCCGTTCTCCTACGAGAAAGTGGCCGAGGCTATACGTGAACGTGAACGCTTCGGCTTTCGTAGTTCCCTCGTTGTGGTCGCGGAGGGCGCCAAACCGTCGGGAGGATCCCTCGTCGTGGAGGATTCGGGCGGAGGAGGGGAGTATCGCTTGGGAGGCATTGGTGATGTGGTGGCGAAGAAGCTTTCCGAACTCACCGGAAAGGAAACCCGATGCACCCGCCTCGGCCATCTCCAGCGTGGTGGCAGCCCCACCTGCCTCGACCGTGTTCTCGGGATGAGATTCGGAGTGGAAGCGGTGAAATTGATAGAAGAAAAGCGCTTCGGGCGTATGGTCAGCTACCAGCAGTATCACGTCGGTTCGGTCCTTATCGAGGACGCGGTCCGGAAACTGAAGCTGGTCGACCCCGAGGGTGAAATCGTCGAGGCGGCCAAGTCCGTGGGAACCTGTTTTGGAGACTGAAAATCACTTTTATTACCGGACTTAAGGAATGGACGCTCTTTTGGAACTCTTGCAGCAGGATGCTCGCCTCTCCACCGTGCAACTCGCCGAACGGCTGGGGCGTAGCGAGGTCGAAGTCGCGAAAATGATCGGAGAACTCGAGGCCAAAGGGGCCATCCTCGGTTATCATGCGGTGGTGGATCCCGAGCGGGCCGGGCAGCGTCAGGTTTCCGCCCTGATCGAGGTGAAACTCACTCCTGAACGCGATGGCGGATTTGACCGGCTTGCACAGCGCATCGCCCGTTTCGACCAGGTGCGCAGCTGTTATCTCATGAGCGGCGGTTACGACCTCGCCGTCCTCGTCGAGGGTGAAGACCTGCGTGAAGTTGCCCGCTTCGTCAGCGAGAAGCTGAGTTCCCTCGACGGGGTTCTTTCCACCGCTAC
>JAGRPC010000432.1:9517-10611 GCA_020439925.1 Verrucomicrobiia bacterium
GGCCGACGAGCGCCTCGCCGTCACCCCCTGAGACCTCTCCCGGGCCGAGCGGGCCCCCTTCTTGCGAAAGTCGGGGCCGGCCGGACCGCCTCCCTCATCCCCGATTTTTTCTTCATGAAACCCCTCCAAGAACGCATCGCGAAGCACGTGCAAAGTATCCCCCGGTCCGGTATCCGGGATTTCTTTGAACTGGTCGTGGGCCGTGACGACGTCATCTCACTGGGTGTCGGCGAGCCCGATTTTTCGTCTCCATGGCACATCCGCGAGGCCGCCATTTTTTCCCTGGAAAAGGGGCAGACGAGCTACACGTCCAACCTCGGCTTGCTTTCGCTTCGCCAGGAGATCGCCACTTATGTCGAGAACCTGTTCAAGGTATCTTATGATCCGGCCAGCGAGATTCTTGTGACGGTTGGTGTTTCCGAGGCGCTCGACCTTGTCTTTCGCGCGCTGCTCAATCCTGGCGAGGAGGTCATTTATCACGAGCCCTGCTACGTCAGTTACAATCCCAGCATCGTCCTCGCCTATGGAAAACCGGTCACCATCCGGACACGAGTGGACGACAACTTCGTGCTTCGGGCTTCCGATGTGGAGGCGGCGATCACGGACAAAACTCGTGCCTTGCTTCTCAATTTTCCGACCAATCCGACGGGGGCCGTTGAACCCGTGGAAGAACTTGAAAAGATCGCCGCTCTCGCGGTGAAGCACGATCTCATCGTCGTGACCGACGAAATTTATTGTGAGCTCCTCTACGGCGGTCCAGATGGCATGTCCCCGGGAGAACACGTTTCCATCGCGAGCCTGCCGGGAATGAGGGATCGTACCGTGCTGCTCCACGGGTTTTCCAAGGCCTTCGCCATGACCGGGTTCCGTCTCGGCTACGCCTGCGCACCCACCGTGCTCACGGAGGCGATGATGAAGATCCACCAGTATTCCATGCTCTGCGCTCCCATGATGAGCCAGCAGGCGGCGATCGAAGCCCTCAAGAACGGCGCTCCCGAAGTCGAGCGCATGAGGCGTTCCTATGCGCAGCGTCGCAACCTCATGCTGAAGCGTTTCGCCGAAATGGGGTTGCCCTGTTTCGCTCCCGGTGGGGC
>JAGRPC010000433.1 GCA_020439925.1 Verrucomicrobiia bacterium
GCAACGAGGACCTGGTGGAAATACACCCCTTCCTCGAATTGCCGCAGCCGTTCCAGCGCCTCTTCGGTCGGCTTCAATTTGAGCGCGGAACTGAGATGCACCTTGCTGATGCGGATCCCGGCGGTTCGCAAGGCGGAGATCGCAGGAGCCGGTTCCTCGTATTCGATGGCGAAGTGACAGGTGTCGTAGTTCACCCCGATATGGCGGAGGAGGCGCTCCCGTTCCTCTCTCGAAGCTCCTTCCAGGAGTTCATCGAAAAAGGCCACGGTCTCCGTAGAATTCTCGAAGAGCCCGAGCGGTTCCGGCTCGAGGCCCAGGTGCACGTCTCTCCCGCCGCGTTCCGCGAGCTTCGCTGTGTGCTCCGAACAGCGTTGGAGGTTCCGAACGATGGCCCCTCGCTGATCGTCAGACGTCTCCGGATGGATGAAGTCCTTGAACGATCCGGGCAAGGTGCTCACGCTGATTTCCATCCCGGCGGGAGCGATCTCATCGAGCAGGTCAAAAAGCCGGTTCGTGTAGACGAGGCGATCTTCCGTCGTCCAGTCCGGCGCGAACACCTGCTCCTTGACCCGGGTACCGTGAAAGGCGCCGTAGGGAAATCCGTTGATGGTGAAAACGTAGGAATTCGTGGCCTCGAGCCAGCGGCGAAAGGCGCTCCTTTCTTCGGGCTTGGCCGCCAGTTCCTCCGCCGCCGCGGCCCCGAGTCGGAGGCCGATTCCATAGGGTTCATCGGGAGAGACCCGTCGCCTTACCGCGTCCGTGTGGGTCCGGAGAGCCGCAAAAGTCTCCTCCCAGGTTTCCCCCCGATGGATGTTGGTGCAATAGCCGAGATGAATGCCGTGCTTCAGGCGCATCGCGGAAGGGAGCGCATCCGCGCCCGGCTGGCAAGAGACGAAACTCCGGCCCCCATCAGGCGAAGCGGTTCTCGATGACGACTTCCCCGTGGGAAAGTTGCCCGGGTTTGGGCCAGGCGGCTTGGGTGCCCTTCCCGATCGCCACCATGAAACTGATGAGATGGTCATCCGGCAGGCCGATGAGCTTCGCCACTGCGTCGAAATCGAAGCCGTCCATGGGACAGGAATCGTAGCCCAGCTCCTTGGCGGCAAGCATCAGGGCCATGCCCGCGAGGCCGCAACTGCGCATGCACTCGTCACGCTGGACCTGTTCCCTTCCCTCATAGTAGCCGCCGATCGCCGGCACGAGAAAGTCCTGCACCGGTCCCGGTGCCTCGCGCCAGTATCGGGCCGGGTCCTTCTTCCAGGCGTCAAGGTCGGCGCAAAGAATGACGAGAAGGGACGCATCGGTGACCTGCGCCTGATCCCAGGCCACCGCCCGGATCTCTTGCCGAAGAGCCGGGTCGGTGACAAGGACAAATCGCCAGTGCTGAATGTTGAAGGCGGTGGGAGCCTGCATCGCCGCCGAAAGAAGAGTTTTCACCTCCTCTTCCGTGAGGCGATGATCGGGATCGTAGTGTTTGACGGCGCGACGGGCATGGATGGCTTCCAGAGTGTTCATAGTTGACGGATGAGGCGATGAAGTCCGCAATTCCTTACGACTGAATTCACAAATCGGTCGCAGACATCCTTCATCGCCCTCCCCTGCCCATTCCCCTTCCGGGTCCTCCCTTGCCGCCCGGGCCCTGCATCATCGGAGGTGGCACGAGGAAGACATTCTCCTGGATTTCGTTCCCGATACCGGTGTTCCGACGGATGATCCTGGCAAGCGTTTGTCGGTCGATTAGTGAAGCCATCTCTCTGCCCAGGTGGCTTTGATACCAGAACCGGTCACCGTCGCGAAGCCTCGTAAACTGATTGCGAAGGATGGTGACCGCCGTCTCACCCAACAGGGCATCGCGCAGGGGTGGTTCGGCGAGGATCCCCACCCATAGGTCGATCTGATCGACGGAGCCATAGACCGAAGCAAGACGATCCTGAAGGTCACGGTCCGGAGTGATGTCCGAGAACTTGCGGGGTGCTTTCAGACTAAGTTCGCGCCGCACCGAGGCATAGGCGGCAAGCCCGTGGTCGCGTCCCCGCTGGATGTTGAGCGAGGCGAGGTCGAAACCACCCGCTCCCGGAGGGCCGAACAGGAAATTGCGAACGCCGTCGACAAGCCGGTTGTCGAGTTCCTGAGACGGCTGGGCTGCAAGTCCCCGGAGAACGGGGTCGATACCGCCTTCCTTCGTGAGCGCTGCCACGTTGAAGAAGGCCTTGGCGAGAGGAAGGTTTCCCTCCTCGATCTCACGTCCCGAGGAATCGAGGCGAAGAAGTTCGAGCGGAAGCATCGTATGACCGAAACGATAGGCGGCCGTGGCAAACTCGTTGGCGATGGTCGGGTTCACCCCCGGACGGTAACCCGTGTAGCGGGGCAACGGACGCGGCCCGATCAGGAGTGGCAGGAATTCGTTGTAGGTGATGGCCTGGATCTCGGCCCCCACAATGGCCCGTGCCGACTCGTAAATCTGATCGTCGCTGAGACCGGAATTCGCTGTAGCGATCTGACCGGCCCAATAGTTGTGTTCCCGGACAAAAAGCGTGTGCATCGTCATCAATCCAACCTGCTCGTTCGCGCGGAAGTCCCCGGCGATGAAGAAGGAGGGATCCTGGTCGGTCGGAGCATTGGGAAGCCCATTCACATTGAAAGGCAGCAGGTCTCCGTCACTCGTGCGAAGCCTTCCCGTGCCGTCGTTCGTCCTCAGATCCTCGGCCCGTTCCGGGTCGGATCCGTAGACCTGGGAGGCGTCGATGAAGGCGGTCAGCTCATTGAACTGCTCCAGGTGCCCCTCCACAATCTCCGAGAAGGAGCGGTCGAGTCCGATCACTGCCGTTCCCGTCCCTGCCGGATCAAAAAAGGGATCGCCCGCCGGGACCGGGATATCAAAGGGTTCGACCGGATCGGAAACCGGGGTGAGGTCGATGTCGTGATCGAGAAACTGCCCCCACTGCCAGAGAAACCCGGAAACTCCGCGCCGGTTCGGCATCGATTCCTCCTGGGCGGCGACCGCATTGCTGACTGCCCTGGCCGACGGGCGATCGGCCCCGGAAGGTTCGATCCCTCCCTCCCCGTACGCAGGAGTGGTCAGGCGAAGGAAGGGTTCCTCGGTGCTTCCCCATTCAGGATGGGCCTCATTGTTTCCCGTGCCGTCTATGGTGCGGAACTCACCCGGAATCACGATCGTCTGATTGCCCATGCGCAGGTTGCCAGGACGCGGTGTCCGATTCCTGCCGTCTGTGTCCGGGGTATCGTGACGCTCCGATTTCGGCTTCTGGTTGGGAGAAGATTTCGGCACCGGCCGGTCCTGGGACAAGGCGGCGGTGGAAAAGGCGAGGATCAGCAGGAGAGGGAATGAGGTTTTCATACATCTCTTAAACCAGATTCAGGTGACAATCCTTCCCGACCTTTCATGACAAAGTTGTCATCATCGGGGAAAGGGAGCTCTGGCACGGAATCTGCCCCTTCCCCGGTCATGACCCCACCCCCGAAACTCCTCGTCCTCGTCGGCAGCCCCCGACGAGAAGGTAACTCTTTCGTCCTCGCGGAAGCCGTGAAACGCGGTGCCGAATCGCGCGGCACCAGCGTCACCCTCCGTCACCTCGATGATCATATCACCCACTTCCTCCGCGATTGCCGGTCCTGCCGCCATGAAAACGGCGAGTGCTCGATCGACGATGGATTCCGGGGGCTCTTCTTCGATGACTTCTTACCCGCTGACGGAGTTGTCTTCGCCACTCCGATCTACTGGTATGGCATGTCGGCACAGACCAAGGCCTTTTTCGACCGAACCTTCTGCTATTACGCAGCCAGCTATCCCGATTCCTCCGACGTGATTCAAGGCATGACCCGAAAACGCATCGGTCTCGTCCTCGCCTCCGAAGAAACCTATCCCGGCGCCTCCCTCGGGATCGTCCACCAAGTCCAGGAGTACGCCCGCTACACCCACTCCGAATTCATTGGCGCCGTCCGCGGCTTCGGCAACCGGAGGGGCGAAGTGGAGCGGGACCCGGGCGGGGCGGTCGAAGAGGCCGAACGGATGGGGAAAGAGCTGTTTGTCAGGAAATTCTCCGACTACCGCATCGATACCGAGCGATCGGGAGGGGTGTGGAGCTGAGTCAAAACACCACCCTCCGCGAGAGCATGGTTTCCCCGTCGAAACGGAACCACGCTCTGAATTTTTCGCCCCTGAGCATCTGCGGGAGCCAGTGACGATCGTCGGCCCACATGCGATCAAGGGGAAGTCTGGCGATGGGGAACCACTCCGGCCTCGCCTCGCGGGTTTCCGTCGGAATTCCCTCGAACTCGGTGCCGTGAAAGACGACGCAGTGCAGCCTCAGGCCGTCGACGAAATCGAAATGGAGTTCGCCCATCTCCTCGAGAGCTCCCACGGTCAGGTGAAGCTCTTCAAGCACTTCCCGGCGGGCGGCATCGAGGGGACTCTCCCCTGGCTCCAACTTTCCGCCCGGCCCGTTGATTTTCCCGGCGCCCAGCCCGGTTTTCTTGTGAATGAGGAGCACCTCCTCACCCCGTGTCAGGAAGACAAGATTCGCCCGCATGTTCGGGGTCCAGTCCACGGGAAACGATCCGGCTTCCTCCATCGGATGATCGAAACTCACGAGGCGTATCCCTCCATGCCCTCACAGGTGCACACGAGGTGGCGGTCGCCGTAAACATTGTCGATACGGCTCACCGGAGGCCAGAACTTGCGCTCGCGCACCCAGGGCAGCGGATAGGCGGCAGCCTCGCGCGAATAGGAACGGTTCCAAGAATCGGAAAGCAGCGTCGCCGCGGGATGCGGGGCGAGTTTCAAGGGATTATCGTTCGCGTCCCACTCGCCCGAGGCGATCCGCGCGATTTCCCCGTGGATCGCGATCATCGCCTCGCAGAAGCGGTCGAGTTCCTCGAGAGATTCGCTCTCGGTCGGTTCGATCATGAGGGTTCCGGGCACCGGCCAGGACATCGTCGGAGCGTGGAAGCCGTAATCGATGAGCCGCTTCGCGATATCCTCGACTTCGATTCCCGCGCTCTCCTTGAAACCGCGCACATCGATAATGCACTCGTGTGCGACCCGACCCTGTCTGCCCTTGTAGAGAACCGGGTAGTACGGCGCGAGACGATGGGCGATGTAGTTCGCGTTGAGGAT
>JAGRPC010000434.1:0-8403 GCA_020439925.1 Verrucomicrobiia bacterium
CCGGGGCGGCTGCGGGTCGAATGGCGGGTGCGCCGGGTCTGACTTGATCGAGGCGCACGGTGCTGTTTCCTCCGGGCGCGGCAGGTGCCGCCGGTTTCAGGGGCACCGGTGAGCGAAGGGCGGGCGAAGGGGCGGAGGCGACCGGGACCGGAGCGGTCTTGGGGCGGGCAGGTGGTTCGGCAGTAGCTTCGATCGAGGCGATCACCGCCTTTGGATCGCTGGCCTGGAGGAGGGAGTCCGGCACGACGTAGGAGGGCACGACCGTTCCGAGGATGATGCGGTCCATGGCCTTGAGGGCGACTCCTTCCGGCCCGATCCGCACGCCGTTAACGAGGGTGCCGTTGGTCGAGCCTGGATCGACGAGACGATATCCCTGCTCCCCTTTCTCGAAGCTCGCGTGTCTCACCGACACTTCCGAAATCAGCACCTGGATGTCATTCTCGGGACTGCGGCCGAGACTGATCGAATCACCCTGGAGGGAATGGACGACGGGCTCTTCGCTGGGGAGGCAGACGACGAGGGAAAGGGGGGCATCGGACATGCAGGGAGTTTCCGAAAAACCCGGGCGCGTGTCAATCCGATCCGCCTTTTCCCTGGTTGGTGAGCCAGTTGAAGACGGCATTCGTGAAACTTTCCGGATCCGGTTCGCGGAAGGGTTCGTGACGGGAATTGGCGGCGAGAAGAAAGGTTTTTCGCGGGGAAGGAAGGCCTTTGAATAGATCTTCGGCGTATTTCGCGGGACAGACCGGGTCCTCGGCTCCCTGGGTGAGGAGGTAGCCGATGGAAGCGGGGAGCGATCCCACGGAATCGAGCACATGCGCTTCGAATTCGAGAAGGCTCACGGCAAAACGCAGGGAGATGCGGTGGTGACCTCCGGCCCGGCTGAAGGCCGATTCGCCGGCGTGCCTGGAACTGGTGTGGTAACAGTCCCGGGCATGGACTCCGCTGCTGAGAGTCATGGTTGGCAGGTATCTGGCCAGGTGAGTCGCGAAGGCGATCTTCAGGGCTGGCTGACGGTGAGACGGGCGGATCAGGGGCGAACTGAACCACACCCAGCGGCAGGAGGAGGCAAAGGCCGTTTCACCGGCTTTCCTGGCGAGCCAGGGCACGACGAGAAAGGCCCCGGTCGAGTGGGCGAAAATCCCGAGAGGTGCCAGATTCAGTTGCCCGCACACCTCATCGAGCAATTCGCCCGCTGCTTCCACCAGGGGCAGGTCGCCTCGAATTCCGTCGGACCCGCCATTGCCGGGCCAGTCGAATCCGGTCACTCGATAGCCCGCCCGCGTCAGCCCGCGCGCGGCCCAGTCATGTCGTCCGCTGTGGTCCCCGAGACCGTGAATGAGGAGAACGTCTCCGATCGTTTCAACCGGTGGAGACCATTCCCGCAGCAGGACCTGGCATCCCAGCGTCGCCGAAGGCACGAGGCGGGTCGAGGAGGTGAGTGGCGAGGTCACGGAACCATGCTCGCCGAAGCGGGGAAATATTCCAGTTGCGGATGAAAGGTCGATCGCTTATTTTCGCCGCCCCTCCAAAAAGGGGACATTTTGCGCGGTTAGCTCAGGGGTAGAGCATCACCTTGACACGGTGGGGGTCACTGGTTCAAATCCAGTATCGCGCACCATCCCCCTCGATGGCCATTCTTTACGAATCTCCCGTCCGTCTGGCGGTGCTGAATCCGAAGGGGCGCGACCCTTTTCTCGACTACCGGAATGGTCCGGTGTCCTTCGAGCCCGGCATTCACGCTCCGGTGAATTTTCACGCCTTCGCCGCCGCAACTTTCGGCGCCTTCTTTGATTCCGTTTCCGATGTGCTCGACTCGCGTTCGCGTTTCGACGCGGTGCTGGTTCTCATCCGCCGCCGGACCTGGATCACCCTGTCGGCTGTCAAGACACTCAAGCAGTCCGGAATGCGTGTCTGCGTGGCATGGAAGGAGTGCAGCCATAACCAGATCTCGCGCCAGCTTTCCTCACCGAGGTCGATGCGAGCCTATGGAGAGATTCTCGAGCTAGCCGACGGTATCCTCTCGCCGACGCTGGCCTGGCCTCCCCGGGTTGGAAGGATCGGGCAGGAGGACTTCTGGAGGAAGTTGAAGTTCATCCCTACTCCCTACCCGGTCGATCTGCCGTTCTGGAATTTTTCGGCTCCTTTCGAGAAGCGCGGCGGGATTCTCATCGGAACACGGGAATTCAAGACGGAAGCGCGGAACCATGTCCATGCCGTGGCTCGAGTCGCGTCGCTGGCCCATGAATTCGAGATTTCCCGGGTTACGGTCATCAATTCCGAGCGCGCCTACGGGATGCGCCTGCTTCGCGAACTGGAGAAGACCTTCCCTCCGGGTTGCCTCGAGATTATCGAGAAGACCTTGCCTTATCCCGGCTACATGAAACTGCTCGCCTCACATCGACTGGTCTATCAGATGGACCGAAGCACGGTGCCGGGTCAGGTCGCAGGGGACTCCCTGCTGGCCCGCACCATCTGCGCGGGGGGGAGCTCAACGATCGAAAAGATGGCCTTTCGCGAATTCAGCGACGATGGAACCATCCGCATGAAAAACGTCTTCGAACGCATCGAGCGGATTCTCCACGACGACGACGCCTACGATGCCGCGATCCAGAACTCGCAGAGGGTTGCCTCGAAATCTCTCAGTTTCGAGGCGGCTTCGCGCCAGCTCGCGAAGTGGGAGGTGATCACGGGTTGAAAAAGGCGTCGGTTCGCGCCAGATCTCACTTCCCAAGGGTTACTTCCGATCCGGCCACGACACATTTCCAAGTCCGCTGGGTTCCGTCGGTGTAGCGCTCGCGATAGGTGATGACCTTCACCTTGTAAGGGACCTTGCGACCGCAAGGAAGGCAGTGTTCGCGCTGCTCCCATTCGGTCTTGATCGGCAGTGTCCAGAGCTTGAGCACGCCCTTGGCCGGCTTGTAATCATCGACACACTCGCAATTTCTGAAGAGACCCGCCCGGGCGACAGTGGGGGACGCGGCAAGCGAGGCAAGGGTCAGGGCGATGACAGTAAAAACGCGGCGGAGATTCATGGATGTTCTCGGTCTGGGTTTCGTGGGAGAACTCACGAAATACGGCAAAGGGGCCTGTGAATCAATCTTTTCCTGCGATCCCGAGCGTTGAGGCCGCTTCAGTAGAGAACCTGGATCAGTTCGACGTCGAACATCAGGGTCTGGTTCGGCCCGATCTTCGGAGGCATGCCGCGAGCGCCGTAGGCGAGATGGGGAGGCACCGTGAAGCGGTATTTCGCGCCCTCCTGCATGAGGGGGATGCCCTCGCGCCATCCGGCGATGACCTGATTCAGTCCGAAGGTCGCGGGTTGGCCCCGTTCGACGCTGCTGTCGAAGACGGTGCCGTCAGGGAGGTAACCGTGATAGTGAACTTTCACCCGGTTGAAGGAGGATGGCCGCGCTCCTGTTCCGGGACGGAGAACTTCGTACTTCAGTCCGGAATAGGTTGTCTGTGCGCCGGTTGGAGCGGGGGCGAGGGCTCCCGGAGCCACCGAACCGGGGCTCGTCGCCGGCGCAGTTCCTCCCTGGCCACCGAGTGCCGCAGGGTCGGCGGGCTTCACCGTGGGGGAGGTGGCCGCGTCATCCCCGACGCAGCCAGCGAGAAAAGAAAGGGCTCCGAAGAGAAAGAGGAAAATGACGGTTTGCTTCATCCCGCGTCGAAGATGGCAGCAATCTTCCTCCCGGGAAAGGACGAATCCACCCTTCCGACGTCCTGAAGCCAGAGGATGGGATCTGCCGGTGTCTTTCACTTCCGCGCGGAAATCAGTTCCAGCATCGTGCGCGGATCGTCCGTGTAGAGCCGGTCGATTCCGAGTTCGAGAAGTTCCCGCATTCTTGCGGGTTCGTTGACCGTCCATGCTCCGACCTCGAATCGTGACTCTTTCACCCGGGAGATTACCTCCGCGTCAACTCCGTCCTGATGAATGACAAGAGATTCGAATCCGCAGGCCCGAGCCGTCTCGAGATCGTTGTCGAGGTCGATTCTGGCTGGCCGGTCCCAGAAGACGGGGATTTCCGGAGCCAGTTCCTTGACGCGCTTCATCTTCGGGAGACTTCCGTCGTTGAATCCGCACCAGTCCCGGGCTCCTTTTTCTTCGATGAGGCGGATCGCGGCATCCACCGATTCATCCTTCGGCTGGATCGAGAGGCGCGTGTGGGCCTGGGTGATGACGAGGTCGAGGACTTCGGAGAGAAGCGGCATGGTGGCAGGAGGGCAGGAAGACCTCGTGAGGCCGTGCCGTTCGCGGAAATGGTGGGCGACGTCAAGTTCGCGCAGATCCGCGAGGGTCGAAGCGGCGATGGAGAGATCCCGGTCCGAGGTTGCCCGGGTGGTCGCGTCGTGATGGACGACGAGGTGGCCGTCCGCGGTGGTGAAGATGTCCAGCTCGATCCAGTCGACGCCGAGTTCGAGGGCGTGCCGGAAAGCTTCAAGGGTGTTCTCCGGATGCTCGAGGCTGCTGCCACGGTGGGCGGTGACGCCGTTTTCGAGAAAGGAAGCTCCCGAGGCGGCATCTTTCAGGAACCCGTAGGCCGTCGTGAGCTGCTGCCGCACCTCTCCCCAGTTTTCTTCGCTCATCCGGCCCTTTCGTCCGTGGCGATCGCGGTAGTCCATGGCGCGAGCACGGCTCAGTGCGGACGGGAGCAAGCGCCCGGACGGCAATCCATGGACGATTGCCGCGTTCGCTGCGATGGTGCGGCCGTAGACAGAGGGTTCCAGTTTGCGGCGTCGTTCTTTCCACCACTCCAGCTCGAGTCGGGCGGCCTCCGATGCGTTGAATTCTCTCCCGAGGGCGTCGGAAACCACCCGGTAATACCGCTCGAGCAGGGGCAGGCATCGCGGGTCTCCGGTGTTTCCGCTGAAGTGCCTGGCGGCGGAGGCGGCAAGGAGGGAGGATCGCGCTCCGTCCCAGAAAGAGAATCCGAACTCGCCGCAGGAAATCCTCAGCCCGTTGATGGCGAGGGAGCTCCAGCGATGCTCGTAATAGTCGCGCCACATCGCCGTCTCGAGACGGCCCATGCGCCCCGGATCAAAATCCGTTAGGGAAGGACGGGCGAGACGGTCCTCGATCGCGACCGCGACCGCCACCCCCAGGACGCCGATGGCCGTCAGCCGGAGAAAGAGGGGAAGGCGTCGGAGTCGGGCGTGCATCGGGAGAACGATTCAAGACCAGCCCGACCGGTGTGTCGAGTCCCGCAACCGGGCCGGGATCGTCTCCGGCCAAGGGGAAGGTTTTGACAGTTTTCTGACAACTGTCGCCACCAACTTCCCGTAGAATGGCCTCATGAAACCGGTCACGATCTTTTTCGCCTGCCTGCTCCAACTCGGGGTGGGCCCCGCCTTCAGCGCCGATCCCCTGCGACTCCTGCACGTGGAGTTTTCGATGGAGCATCGTTTCATCTTCTACGCGGTGTTGGAGGGTGCCTATGAGGAGGGCCTTTCCGAAGAAACGGTCTCCACCCTGCTCGGGGAAAAGGGCACCGAACATTTTGTGATCGGTTGTCCGATCTGCATGCCGGCCTATGAAGCCCTCGCTGCCTATCGGGATGCGCCGAGATTCACTTCCAAGAAGATGAGCCAAAAAGGATTCGGAACCGATCTGCCCGCGGAGGAGCAGGCTCTGCTCCTGGGTCCCGTGGAGGAGCGAAGGAAACTCGTGCGCACGCTGGTTTCCCGCTGGATCGAGGCCAGATTTGCCTTGCTCAATCTGCCGGCCGACCGGGAAAAGGCCCTGCGTGATTCGTTGCTGGAAATGAGTGAGAAGGGAACCGCCCTCCTCGAGCACTTCAAAAAGGGCGGCAACGGCGATCAACTCGCAAAGGACTATGTCGACTGGGAGTTCTGTCCGTCCTGCAGCGGAGCGACCCTGCACGGTCCGGCGTCTGGCAAACCCTGAGGCCGGGACCGATCCCTGTCCCGACGGCTGCCGCGAAGCATTCCGCTCGACACTCCCGTGGAGGCGGTTTAAGAAATCGCATCATGGCCGACCCCGTTTCCTCCGCCTCGCCCCTCGTCGGGATCATCATGGGCAGCACCTCCGACTGGCCGACCCTGGCCAAGGCGGCCGAGGTCCTGCGCGACTTCGGAATCTCCTATGAAGCGAAGGTCGTCAGTGCCCACCGCACGCCCGACCTGCTGTTCTCTTACTCGAAGACGGCCCGGGACCGTGGTCTCAAGCTGATCATCGCGGGAGCGGGAGGGGCGGCCCACCTGCCGGGGATGGCCTCCGCCTTGACTTCCGTGCCGGTGCTCGCCGTGCCGGTGAAGTCGCGCACCCTCAACGGGGTCGACTCCCTCCTTTCCATCGTGCAGATGCCCGCCGGGATTCCCACCGCCACCTTCGCCATCGGCGAGGCCGGGGCGACGAATGCTGGACTCTTCGCCGTGGCGCTCCTCGCGATGAACGATCCCGCTCTCGCCGCGAAGCTCGATGCCTACCGCGACGGACTTCGTTCCAAGGTCGAGGCGGCTGAATTGCCCTCCCTGGAAAACGCAGAATGAGTTCCTCCGCTCCCCTTTCCCCCGGATCGACTGTCGGAGTCCTCGGCGGCGGACAACTCGGCCGCATGCTCGCCTTCGCCGCCCGGCGCATGGGATATCGCATCGTCACGTGGGTGGGAGGTCCCGACAGTGGTCCGGCCGGGGTCGCCGACTACGTCATCGAGGAACCCTTCGACTCGCCCGCCGGTCTCGCCGCCTTTCTCGATCGCGCCCAGGTTGCCACGGTCGAGTTTGAAAATATCCCGCGTTCCCTCCTCGAGGCGGTGGCCGCGAAGATTCCGCTCATGCCGGGTGCCAACGCCGTTGCGGTCTGCCAGCACCGTGAGCGGGAGAAGCGTTTCCTCGAGGAGAACGGCATCCCCTGCGCGCGTTTTGCCGTGATCGAGAACGCGGACCAGCTTCGCACGGCCCTGGCCGCCCTCCCGGAGAACGGAGGCATCCTCAAGACTGCCGAATTCGGCTACGACGGGAAAGGCCAACTCTCCGTGAATCGGACCAGCGATCCCGAGGCCGTCTGGGCCGACTTTTCCACGCCGCGAGCCGTGCTCGAGGAGCGCATCGACCTTGCCGCCGAACTTTCCGTGCTCGTGGTCCGCGACGGATCGGGCCACGCCCTTGCCTACGATCCGGCCGAGAACTTCCACCGTGACCATATCCTCGACGTTTCCATCGTTCCCGCGCGCCTCAAGCCGCGGCTCCTCGACGAAGCCCGCACCATCGCCCTGCAGGTCGCCGAGGCCCTCGATTACCGTGGTCTCCTCGCGGTCGAGTTTTTCCTCTCCGGCGACGGGCGGCTCCTCGTGAACGAGATGGCTCCGCGTCCCCACAATTCGGGGCACCACACCATCGATGCCTGCGAGACCTCGCAGTTCGAACAGCAGCTTCGCGTCCTCTGCGGCCTCACTCCCGGGAGCACGAGGCTCCATAGTCCGACCGTGATGCTGAACCTGCTCGGCGATGTCTGGGAGGATGCCGGCGGAAAACCCGACTGGCCCGCCGTCCTCGCGATGCCCGGAGCCCATCTCCACCTCTACGGCAAGCACGAGGCGAGACGCGGGCGCAAGATGGGGCACGTGACCTTCACCGCACCGAGGCTCGAGGAAGCGCTCGCGAACCAGGCGAAGGCACGGGAGATTCTGGGGATTCCGGAGCTTCCCGCCCACTGATTCCCGGTCATCGATTCATTCCCATGCATGCCTCCGCACCTCTCGGCCAACTCCTCCTCACCGGCGTACCCGGCACCGAACTCGATCCCGACACCGCCCGTCGTTTCAGGAAACTGCAACCGGGCGGATTCATCCTCTTCGGGCGGAACATCCAGTCTCCGGAGCAGCTCCGGAAGCTCATCGACGATCTCCGTGACCTCAGCGAGATCGAACCTTTCATCACCATCGACCAGGAGGGAGGGCGCGTCTCGCGTCTCCGCCTCATCGGGAGCGAACCGCCGAACGCGCAGCAGTTCCGCGACAAGGCCGACCTGAAACTGATCGAAAAACACGGACACCTCACCGGACAGATCCTCCGCATGTTTGGTTTCAATCTCGACCTCTGCCCCGTCCTCGACCTCTCCTTCGACGACGAGGCCGACAATTCCCTCAAGGGGCGTTGCTGGGGGCGCACCCCGGAGGAGGTGATCCGCAACGCCTCGATCTTCAACCTCGCGATGCGCAAGGAGGGGGTCCTCAGTTCCGGCAAGCATTTCCCCGGCTATGCCTCGGCCGAGTGTGATCCCCATCACGAGCTGCCCGTCATCAACAAGACGCTCGCGGAGATGGAGGCGCAGGAGCTGAAACCCTTCCGAGCCCTCCTCCCCGATCTCGACAGCATCATGACCTGTCATTCGCACTATCCGTGCTGGGACGCGGATCGTCCGCGCTGGCCGGCCTCGCT
>JAGRPC010000434.1:8450-19400 GCA_020439925.1 Verrucomicrobiia bacterium
TCATGACCGACGATCTCGACATGGGAGCGGTGCTGAACGAGGTGACCTTCGAGGACACGATCCGCGCCTGCATCGAGGCCGGCAACGACCTCGCCATGATCTGTCACCGCGTCGAACTCGTCGAGGCCGCCGCCGGGGTCATCGAGACCCTGCCCGATCCGATTCTCCACGACGCCCTCGTCCGCATCGAAAAGACCAAGGCGAAGATGGCCCAGCCCTACGCCTGGTCGATCGAGCGCTTCCGGGAGATCGACTCGCAGATCTGGGACCTGCGCGTCGAGACCCTCGGGGAAGAGCGTGCCAGCATTCTCAGTGTCGAGGACGGCAAGCGCTCGCCGGTCGAGCTGTATTGAGAGGCCTGGGTAGCGCCGCGCGGCTCGCGCGGTGAACCGTAGAACCCTTTCGTTCCGCACTTTCCCTTTGCACGCCTTTGTCACCGGCCCGTAGATTCGTGAAGGATGCAGGGGGAGAAAAGCGAGAAGGCCGTTGCCGTAGAATCCGGCGGATCTCGGCGTTTTCGCATCTCGGGATGGGATGGCACGCTCGACTTCCTCGCCTTGGCGACCGAGTGTGTGATCGCGACGCTGCTTCCGCGTTCGTGGCGTAAGCCGGTGCGAACCCGGCTCGCGAAGCAGATTCTTTTCGCCGGGGTCGAGGCAGTGCCCTTCACGGTCTTCGCCGGGATTCTCATGGGGATTGTGCTGACGCTGAATTCCTATCGATGGCTCGAGTTCACCGGGCGCATCGACTTTCTCGGGCCGGCTCTCAGCATCCTTGTGATCCGGGAAGCCGCGCCCGCCTTCGCCTGTGTCATCCTCATCGCGGCGAGCGCCTCGGCGATGACCACGGAACTGGCGACGATGCGTGTCTCGGGCGAGATCGATTTGCTCGAGTCGCAGGGGATCAATCTCGTGCAGTTCCTCGCCATGCCCCGCGCCCTCGGCCTCGCCATCGCCGGCACCGGGCTTGCCCTGATTTTCGTGGCCTGCGCCTTCGTGACCGCCGTGGTGACCATCCTGCTGATCGGACGCACGTCGCCCGGGCCCTTCTTTGATTCGATCTTTTCCTCGATCGTCGCGGCGGACTTCGTCTCCCTGATCGGCCGTTCCACGGTGCCCGCCTTTCTCATCGGGTTGATCTGTTGTCACGTCGGGGTCAACACGAGCGGCTCTCTCACGGCGATCCCTCAGGCGGTCACCCGTGCCATGCTGCTCTCGGTCGCCGCGACCCTCCTCATCTCCGTTCTCTTCGCTCTCGTCGCCTACCTTTGAACCGCGGATGGATGCAAGTCCGGCAGATCCCCCTCCTGTCCTGCGGCTCGACGCCGCCCGCTTCGCCGGGGTTCGAAACGAGGGCACGTTCGATCTCGAGCTGTTTCGTGGTGAAATCCGGCATCTTGGCGCGAACTCGCCCTCCCTCCAGATCCTCGGCGTGCTCCCCTTGCTCTCCGGATCGATCCTCGTCAACGGGCGGTCCTGGGAGACGCGCGATGTGGCGGATCGCGAGGCGCAACTTCGCCGAATCGGCACCGTCCATCATCCGAGGGGCGCCTCGTCCTCGATCTGGATCAGCAATCTTGATATCGACGAAAACGCGCGTCTCGCCGGGCATTTCGATCCGGAACGCGGATCGGCTGCCGTCGCGGAGCGGGCCGAAGCGCTCGCGCACCGCTTCGGGCTCGCGGAGGGACTTCCCACCACCCGTCCCGCGGTGACGGCCTTGCGGGAGCAGATCCTGGCACAATGGGTGCGCGCCTTCCTTCCGGAACCACTCGATCTGCTTTTGCTCGAAAGTCCGCTCCTGGGCGCTCCCGTCGAGTCGATTCCCGCTCTCGTCGCGGAAATCGAACACGTCCGGGGGACGGGTTGCCCGGTGCTGTGGATCAGCGAGGATGAACCCGACTTTGCGAAGCTGGGAATCCGGGCCCACCTTGACGAAACCGCCGTCCGCGAACCCGCATGAACGCGAAGCCCTTCAAGTTCCGCTACGTCAACCGCATCGCGGGCCTTTTCCTCTTTGTAGCCGCGGTCATTCTCGCCGTGCTCGTTGCCCTGGCCGGCAAGTCGCAGGAGTGGTTCGCCGAGGTGACCCGTTACCGCGTCGAGCTGCCTTCGGGTCTCGACAATGCCGGCGGACCCGCCGGTACGCTCGGAATCCGGCCGGGCTCCGATGTCCGCGTCATCGGCACGCAGGTGGGCCAGGTCGACCGGGTCGAGCTATGCACCGGCGAAAGCCTGGAGCCCATCGACTCTTTCGAGGAGGTCGATCCGGATGACATCCGCATCGTCGCGGTGCTCTCGGTGAAGGGCGATTTCTCCCACTTCGTCGGTCCCGACTCGGTGGCCACGCTGAAGTTCGACCTCGGCGGCCTCGGTTCGTCCTACTTCGACATCACCCGTGGCTCGCGCCGCTTCGCGTCCCACGACGGGGACTCGCGGGGGGAGTGGTGGCTTTCTTTCGGGCGGGAGAAGGACGCCAAGGCCGAGGTCTTCGAGGTGGTCACGCGGATCGAGAGCGAGGTCGTGCCCGCGATCCAACGCATCGAGGAAACCGCCACCGAAGCCCGCGACTTTTTCGCGAAGCTCAACGACGAGAACGAAAGCCTGCAGCGTTCCCTGACCTCCCTCGAAAAAGGGATCGGTGAATTGAACGCCTTCATCGCTCAGGCTGCTGCGGGCGACGGTGCGCTCGGCGACATGATCAAGTCCGACTCGCAGATGCGGAAGGATTTCAACGAGTTCGCCGTCTCGCTCAATCGAGGCACCCAGAGCCTCGAGCGCTCCGTCAACAATCTCGGCGAAGGCATCGCGGAACTGCGCGAGCAAGGCATCGCCTCCTTCAACGAGGGGGCGGAAGAGTTTCCCGCCACGGTGCGCAACACCAACGCCGCGATCCACCAGATCGACGCCGCGGCGAGGCAGTTTCGGGAGACGGTCCGTGAGTTCGAGGTGCTCGTCGAGGGCCTCCAAAAGCACTGGTTGGTCCGCAAAAACATCAGCGATCCGATCGAAGATGTCCCCGCTCCCTCGCGGGCGAAGGAAAGACCTTCCGGTCCGGGCGACGAGAAGCCCGGTCTGCTCCAGCGGGTCTTTCGCAAGGAGAAGGCAGAGTGACTCGTCTTCGAAGCGAGTTGGACACGCTCTTTCGGCACGCAAAACGGGGCTTTCCAGCACGCGCCGATTCCGCTTCAATAGGAGCATGGAAAACCTCCCCCTTGATCGCCGCCAGTTTGCCAAGCGCCTCGCGGCCGGAGCTTTTGCCGCCGGATCGGTGCCCCTGATCGGACAAGAGAGGGTCAATCCGGCAAACCGACCCTCTCCGGTCCGCGCCACGGCCAAGCCGGAGGCCGGGGCCGTTTTCGGAACGAACGAGCGCATGCACGTCCGCACCGGTGGCACCTTGAACGGGGAGTGGTTCTCCGAGGAAGCCCGCGAGATTCCGGTGATCTCGGATCACGACGTGATCGTCTGCGGAAGTGGTCCGGCCGGATTCGCTGCCGCCCTGGCGGCGGCCCGGAGCGGGGCGAACACCGCCCTGATCGAGGTTCACGGCTGCGTCGGGGGCATCTGGACCTCGGGCATGCTTTCGTGGATCCTCGACGGCTTCAACAAGCCCGGCATCATGGCCGAACTGCTCAAGCGTCTCGAGGCTCAGGAGAACGGGCGAAAGTTCGGCTCCGCCTGGGTCTACCATCCCGAGCCGATGAAGCTGCTGCTCGAGGACATGCTCCTCGAGGCCGGGGTGAAGATCCGGCTCTTCACCCGCGTCGTCGGCGCAATTCCCGACGCCAACAACCGCCTCGCCGCGATCCTGACGGAATCAAAATCGGGCCGCGAGGTGTGGACCGCGAAGAGTTTCATCGACACGACCGGAGACGGCGACCTCGCCGCGCAGGCCGGTTGCGGATTCGACTTCGGCCGACCCGGCGACGGGGTGACCCAGCCAATGAGCCTGATGGTCCTATTCCACGGAGTGAAGACCGACGAGATCGCACCTTTCATCAATCACCTCGCCGAGGAGCGCAAACTCGGCACGGGCAAGGGAAACTTTCTCAAGGAATTGCGCTCCGCCGGCATCGAACCGAGCTACGGGGGACCCTCGATCTTCGAGATCCACGACGGTCTCTACGCGATGATGGCGAACCATCAATACAACGTCTCCGCGATCAATGCCGACGACGTCTCCCGGGCGACGCTCGAGGCGCGTCGCGAGAATCACGCGATGATCAACGCCCTGCGCAAGAAGGGTGGTCCGTGGAAGAACGTCGAGATCGTTTCCACCGGCGAGCAGATCGGCACCCGCGAGGCCCGCCGCATCCACGGGCGATACTCGGTCAGCGACGAAGACCTGAAGACCGGCGCCCGTTTCGAGGACGGAATCTGCCGCGTCACCTTCGGCATTGACGTGCATTCCACCGATCCCGGCAAGACCAAGGCGATCGAGAGCAAACCCTTCAAGTCGCAGCCCTACGACATCCCCCTGCGGTCTCTCATGGCCAGGGACGTCGACGGACTGGTCCTCGCGGGCCGCTGCATCAGCGGCGGCTTCATCGCCCACAGCAGCTATCGCGTCACCGGAAATTCCGTGGCCACCGGAGAAGCCGCCGGCGTGGTCTGTGCAGTCGCCGCCAGGGAAAAAGTCCTGCCGCACGAGGTCCCTTTCGGGGAACTGGGGGCGTCGTCGGCCTCCGGGGCGCAGTGACGGCGCGTTGAAAATCATACGTGAGATTCCCGGTCGGCGTGCGGTACCCTTCCGTCCATGCAACGCGATACCGAGGAATTCATCGAACTGCTCACCGGCGCCCAGTCGGCGGTTTTCGGCTACATCGTCTCTCTCTGCCACGACCACGCCCTCGCGAAGGACATCCTCCAGGAGACCAATCTCACCCTCTGGCGAAAGGCGGAGGACTTCGAGATGGGAACCAGTTTCACCGCGTGGGCCTGCCGCACCGCCTATTTTCACGTGCTCAACCACAGGCGCAAGCTCAGCCGCGAGCAGCTTGTCTTCGACGAGGACGTCTTCGATTACCTTGCCGAGCGCCAGGAGGAACGGGCCGGTGGATCCGACCGCCGTCTTGAAGCCCTGAGGCACTGCATTGCCAAGCTGCCGACCGCGCAGCGGGACCTCGTTGACCGGCGCTACCGTCCGGGTGCCAGTGTGCAGGAGATCGCCCGGAACGACGGCAAAACCGAAGGCGCCGTTTCCCAGGCCCTTTTCCGCATCCGGGCTGCCCTGCAGCGCTGCATTGAAAAACAACTCATCAGGGAGGAACCGGCATGAACCATGACGAAAGGCTCGAACGCACCGGTCACCTCGCCTCGCGGCTCTTCGACGGCCTTGCCTCGGCGGAAGAAAGGGCGGAGTTGAATGAACTCCTCCGGGGAGATCCGGAGACCTGCGAACGCTACCTCGATCTTGCAGAGACCCACGCCCTCCTCGCCCTGGAACACCACGGCGATCTCCTGACGGAAGAAGCCGCCGGGATTCTTCCGTTTTCGCCGATTCCAGTCGCTTCTAAGGCAAAGGGCACTTCGCGACTTGCCGCCCGGCACTGGACCTTTCTCGCGGCCGCGGCGGCCCTCGCCCTGTTGGTGAACGGCTGGCTCTTCTGGAAACAGGCGACGTTCACACGGACCGAGGAATCCTTCCACGCTCCGGGAGTCGCCGTGCTCAGCCGTGTCGTTGATCCCGAATGGGGAGGCGAGGGATCTGCGCCCTCGGTCGACGAAGCGATCCCGGCGGGAGTCTTCTCGCTGCGATCGGGACTCGCCCAGATCGAGTTCTTCAGCGGAGCCACGGTGATTGTCGAGGGCCCTGTCGAACTGGACCTGGAGTCCGCTTGGCGTGTCGTCTGTCGCAGCGGCAGGCTTCGTGCTTTTGTCCCCGAACCCGCCCAAGGTTTCACCATCGTCACTCCTGACTACGAGGCCGTCGATCTCGGGACGGAGTTCGCTCTCAGTGTCGGCAGTGACGGGCGCAGCGAGGTTCACGTCGTCGACGGGGAGGTTCGCCTCGATGCGACGGACGGCCGGGAACTCCGCCATCTCGGCGCCGGTGCCGCGGTGCGTGCCAAAGGCGGAGAACTCACCGAGATCGAGAGCCGGGGAGAGGCTTTTGTCGATCGCCAGAAGCTCCTCGAGCTCGCCCGCGATGACTGGCGTTCGCGATACGCCAGTTGGAAGAATCTCAGCGAGTCCTTCCGGAAGGATTCTTCCACCCTCGTCTGTTTCGACTTCGAAGAGCAGGATCCATGGGACCGGGCACTGCAGAACCGGATTTCCGACCGCGCCGCGGGCCTGCCGGCCGGGGGTGCCATCATCGGCGCTCAATGGACCCAGGGAAGATGGCCCGGCAAGGGAGCCCTCGAGTTCAAGCGCATCACCGATCGCGTCCGCATCCGCGTTCCGGGCGAATACCGGGCCATGACCCTGTCCGCATGGGTTCGTGCCGAGGGTTTCGAACGCTGGCTCAGCTCCCTCATGCTCACCGACGGGTGGGAGACCGGCGAAGTGCACTGGCAGATCAGCGACAAAGGCCAGCTGATCCTGGGTGTCTCCGGAGGCCTGAACTGTTTCTCCGACCCGGTCATTGTTCCCTCTGACCTGGGCCGATGGATGCACCTGGCGGTCACCATCGATGCCTCCCCGCAGAGCGGTCGCATTGTCCACTATCTCGACGGACGCCCCGTGGGAGAATCCAGGACGGACAAGGCGATGCCCGCCCTCCGGATCGGAGACGCCGAGATCGGAAACTGGCAGCCGGGCGAGCATCACTCGAATCCCACGCCCATCCGCAGCCTCAACGGACGGATCGACGACTTCATGATCCTCAGCCGTGTCCTTTCGTCGTCGGAAATCGGGGAGATCTACGAGGCGGGTCTCGCGAACCGCTGAATTCGCGGGAAACCGTTTCTTTCCCCGACCGGATTCGGCGCGATACTGGGAAAAACATCCCATGGTCCTGCTCGGAATTGAAGGCGGTGGAACGCGCACCTCGGTGCTGCTGGTGGACAGCTCCTCGGATACGGTGTTGGCTGAATTCTCGGCGGGTCCCGGAAATGTCCACCTTCTACCGGGAGAGGCGCTCGATCACCACCTCGCCGCCATTCGCGAGCGGCTTCCGCAACCGCCGGATCGGATCGGAATCGGGCTCGCGGGGGTTCGTTCCGAGGGGGACCGCATCCGCGTCACTGCGGCGCTGGGAAGGATCTGGCCCGGGATTCCGGCCGTGGTCGGCGACGATCTCATTCTCGCCCTCGAGGCGACCGCGTGGCGCCGTGATTGTGTCGCCCAGGTGCTGCTCGTGAGTGGGACGGGCTCGTGTTGTCTTGGCCGCAACCGTTCCGGCGAGATCGTGAAGGTGGGAGGACGCGGTCCCGTCATCGGTGACCGCGGCAGTGCGACGGACATCGCTTTGCATGCGCTTCGTTCGATTGTCACGATCTCCGACATCGATGCGGATTGGCCGGCGCTGGGGGCGGACGTGCTGAATTTTCTCCAGATGAATGAGCCCGAGTCGCTCATTGAGTGGTCCATGACGGCGAACAAGACGGAATTGGCCAATCTCGCCCGGGTTGTCTTCGAGGCCGCCTCGACGCGGGGCGACGAGATCGCCCTCGCGATTCTGAAGCGGGCCCGGGACCGGCTCGCAAAGGACTCGGTGAACTGCGCCGCCCGAGTCGCGGGTCCGGGCGAGAAGGTCCAGTTTGTCCTCAACGGATCCGTGCTTCTCAAGAATCCGGCCTTTTGCGACGAAGTGATTTCAGGGATTCTGGAGGGCCTGCCCGGGAGCGAGATCGTTCGCTTGGCAAGACCCGGTGTCTGGGGGGCGGTGGAACTCGCCGCCGGAATCGGCGAGGAAGGGCGGCTGGGTGAGGCACGTACCCGACCCGTCGCGGCCCGGCCCCCGGGAACGGAGCGCGATCTGAAACAGTGGCGCCCCGTCGCCGCTTCACCGACGGAGGGCCGGCATCCGAAGTCCACGAACTTTTCCGACATGCCCCTGGCTGGAGCGATCCGCTTGATGCTTGAGGAAGACGAGACGATCCCGGCGAAGGTGCTGGCCGAGAGCGAATCCATCGAGTGGACGGTGAGGAGGGTGGTGAAAGCGTTCGCCGAGGGAGGGCGCCTTCTCTATTGCGGAGCCGGCACCAGCGGACGGCTCGGTGTTCTCGACGCAAGCGAATGTCCTCCCACCTTCAGGACACCCGCCAACCTCATCCAGGGAATCATTGCCGGGGGACGGACCGCCCTCTGGAGCGCCGTGGAGGGAGCCGAGGACGACTCGGCCGCCGGCAGGTCTGCGATGGTCCATCGTGACGTCGGTCCCTTCGATGTGGTCGTGGGTATCTCCGCGAGCGGGCACGCTCCCTTCGTCTGGGGATGTCTCGACGAGGCGAAGTCGCGTGGAGCCACCACCGTGCTTGTTTGCTGCAATCCGGGTTATCGCGACCATCCCCTTCTCGACCAGGCGATCCTTCCTGACACGGGCCCGGAGATCCTCACCGGATCGACCCGGCTGAAGTCGGGAACCGCGACGAAGCTGGTGCTCAACCTGATCACGACCCTCGCCCTCACCCACTCCGGAAAGGTGATCGGAAACCTCATGGTCGACCTCAACCCCTCGAACACCAAACTCCGGGGACGGGCCGTGCGCATCGTGCGGGAACTCACCGGAGCGGACGAGGAAAGCGCCCTCGAGGCGCTCGAAGCCGGGGGATGGGTGGTTCGGGACGCCTGTGCGGCCCTCGGAAAGAGCGGGGAGGAGCCGAGGTTCTGAGATTTTGTTAGAGTTTCATTCCCGAGACGGACGAAAGCTTCTCCGGCGGGCGTCCGAACCGCTCCCGGAACTCCCGGATGGTGGGTTCGATTCGCACCGCGATCTTGGCCGGGTGGTTCAGGGCGATGGAGGAGAGTTGATGCTCGAGGAAGGGATTGCGGAAGCGGTCGAGTACCTCGCGGGCATAACCGGCCGGATCTTCGCACCTGCCCTCGAGAGCGGGAACGATTTCCGTGAAGAGGAGCGCTTCGAGCCAGGAACCGGTCTCCGCATCTTCGAGCGCCTCACGCACGGTTAGGATCGAGGTTCCGGCACAGCGTGCCACGAGGGCGCTGTGCGCTCCGTTGAGGAGGCGCACCTTTCTCAGGGCGACCGGGGCGAGATCGTCCGTCATGACCACCGCGGGATGGGTGGCGAAAGGAAAGGAAGGATCCCGGGTGGCGACGGCCCAGAGCGCGAAAGGTTCCACCATGAGGAGAAGCGGGTCGGTTCCGAGGAGGGGATGCTCGCGGGGCGGACCCGGGACGATGCGGTCGACGAGGGAGGAGACCCAGCGGCAGGAGTCTGCGATCCATTCGCACGCATTCGCCGGAGTCCCCCAGCGAAGCGCCTGCTGGAGCACCCGTTCGCGCAGCGCGGCGGCGTTGTCTTCGATGAGCTCGCACGGCAGGATCCAGGGACCAGGCATCCCCGCCTCGTGGCGTGCGAGGAGCACGGCGAGAAGCTTGGCGGGAAAAGAAGCGGGAGCTCCAGGGCCTGGATGATGATCGGCCTCGTCGAGTTCGAATCCGGCTTCCGTGGTGTTGGAGAGGATCGCGACGAGCAACGGATCGCGGGCCGCCTCGATGACCCTTTCCCATTCGGTTCCGGCATGGAGGGCGCGGGAAATGGAACGAACCGGAAGGGTTTCGTCGACGATTTTACCCTCACGGAATCCCTGAACGGCGACGTGGTAGCGTCCTCCCGATCGGTTCAGGGCCTCCGCCCGTTCGTGGCCGGTCGACTGCACCACGACGATGGGCCCTGGAGGTGTCTTCCCCGCGAGTTCCAGTTCCTCCAGGAAGAGATCGGCGAAACCCCTCAGGAAATTGCCCGCTCCGAATTGAAGGATCACGGACCTTCCTCCCTTCCGGTTTCGTCGCTGAAAACCGGACGCTTCCAGATCGGCACGGTCATCTTGATCCGCTTCAGGTATTCCCGGCAGATTTCGAAGGCTGCGGCGCTGTGGGCCGTCTGGACCCGGATGAGGATGGACGCGACTCCGGCGGGAACCAAGCCGATGACATGATGCACGAGGGCAAGGTGGTCCGGAAGGTCGCTCCCCATGCTCTCCCCGATGCGGTGCAACTCTTTCAGGGCCATTCCCTCGTAATGACTGTATTCAATCCCGACGATGGGACGGCCTTCTTCGAGATCGCGAACCACGCCGTGAAAACGGAGGTCGGCTCCGTGGACAGTCGAGGGATCGAGTTCCGCTTCGACCTCCGCGACAGAGCGCGTCGAGACAGAGTATACAAAATGAGGGCTTGCCATTGCTGAATAGTGGATAGGCTTCCGGTTCAAACATCCAAAAGACAATTCAATGAGCAAGAGCGATTTCGGACTGATTGGCCTCGCCGTTATGGGGCAGAACCTGGTGCTGAACGTGGAGAGCCGCGGCTTCCGCGTCTCCGTTTACAACCGCACCACTTCGGTGACCGAGCAGTTCATCGCTGAAAATGCCGGCAAGAATCTCTACGGAGCCCCGACCCTCGAGGACTTTGTCGCCAGCATCGAGCGTCCCCGCAAAATCATGATGCTCGTGCAGTCGAAGGCCGGTGCCAATCCCGCCGACCGCGACGCCGTCGATGCGGTGATCGACTCGCTCGTTCCCCTGCTCGAGCCGGGCGACCTCATCATCGACGGAGGCAACACCTATTTCATCCACACCGAGCGCCGTTCGAAGGAGCTCGAGGCCAAAGGCCTTCTCTTCATCGGGACGGGCGTCTCCGGAGGCGAAGAGGGCGCCCGCAAGGGACCGGCGATCATGCCCGGAGGTCCCGCGAGCAGCTGGGAACTCATCAAGCCGATCTTCGAATCCATTTCCGCGAAGGTGAATGGGGACCCTTGCGTTACCCACATCGGCACCGGCGGCGCGGGCCACTACGTGAAGATGGTCCACAACGGCATCGA
>JAGRPC010000435.1 GCA_020439925.1 Verrucomicrobiia bacterium
ATTGCGGCAGCCAGCTTCACTCGGCCCTCGCGCAAATCGAGGAGGCCGGATGCGGCGTGCTCGTCTACATGCGCCAGGAAGGCCGCGGCATCGGCCTGGCGAACAAGATCCGGGCCTACAAACTTCAGGAGCAGGGGCTCGACACCGTCGAGGCGAACGAACGGCTCGGTTTCGGGTCGGACCTGCGCGACTACGGGATGGGAGCCCAGATCCTCTACGATCTCGGCGTCAGAAAGATCCGCCTGATGACCAACAATCCGAGGAAGGTCGTCGGCTTGGACGGTCACAAACTTGAAATCGTCGAGAAGGTGCCGATCCGCATCCCACCGAACGAACACAACGAGCGTTACCTCGGAACCAAGCGGGACAAACTCGGTCACCTGCTTTGAGAAATTTGGGGGCCAAGCCGCGTGCCCCATGGTTGCGCAGGCCTTCGGGCGCCCCTACCTTCGGGCGCCATGTCCAAGACCGCTCCAGAAACTCCCTCGCCACTTTCGTGCGATGGCTCCATTGCCATCGTGGCGAGCCGCTACAACGCCCGCTTCACCGATGCCCTCGTTGAATCCGCTTCGGCCACCCTCGCCCGTCTCGCTCCGGGGCTGACCATTCGTGTCGTGCGCGTGCCGGGAGCCTTCGAGATTCCCGTCGTCGTGGAGGCGCTCGCTTCTTCCGAAGATCAGCCTCTCGCGATTCTCGCTCTCGGCGTCATCATCAGGGGTTCGACCGCCCACGCAGACCTCATCGCCGAGTCCATAACCCGCAGTCTTCAGGACACCGGAGTCTCCCATCTCATCCCCGTGATCCACGAGGTACTCCTCGTCGAGAATGCCGCCCAGGCCGAAGCCCGCACCCTCGGAGACGAACTGAACCGCGGACGCGAGGCAGCTGAGGCCGCCGTTGCGATGATCGAGGTCATGGCCTCGCTCGAAAACGCGGCCGATTGAACCCTCTTCACTCCCCCATCCGACCCTCTTTCATCCCATGTCCGAAACCCTCGTCTTTCTCGACCGAGCCACGACCGACCGCGGAGACATCGATTTCTCCGGCATCGAATCACTCGGCCGCCTCGTCAGCCACCCCACCAGCACCCGCGAGGAAACCCGCACCCGTCTCGGCGGGGCGGACATCGTCCTGACCAACAAGGCCATCGTCGGGGCCGAGGAAATGGACACCGCCCCGCACCTGAAACTGATCCAGGTGGTCGCCACGGGGGTGAACAACATCGATCTCGAGGCGGCCCGCGCCCGTGGTCTCGCCGTCTGCAACGTGAGCGGATACAGCACCGAGGCGGTTGCCCAGCATGTCTTCGCCAGCCTCCTCAACCTGGTCTCGAACGTGCACCGCTTCGCCGCCGAGCCGGAAAAGTGGGCACTGTCTCCCATCTTCACCCGTCTCGACTACCCCGTCAGCGAACTCGCCGGAAAGACCCTCGGCATCGTCGGACTGGGATCGATCGGCCAGGCCGTGGCTCGCATCGGTGCGGCCTTTGGCATGAAGGTGGTCGCCTACGGTCGCGAAGGCGCCTCCAGCAGCGGCATCATTCCACGACTGGCACCCGAAGAGTTTTTTGCCACGGCTGACGCCATCACTCTCCACTGTCCCCTCACCCCGGAGACAAAACAGTTCATCAACGCCGCCACCCTCGCGAAGATGAAACCCGGAGCCGTCCTCATCAACACGGGACGAGGTGATCTCGTCAACGAAGCCGATCTCGTCGCAGCCCTGCGTGGCGGAACGATCCGCGGGGCCGCCGTCGATGTCCTCACTCCGGAACCTCCGGCCGCCGATCATCCTTTCCTCGTCGCCATCGCCGGGGGGCTGGACAATCTCTTCATCACCCCGCACACGGCCTGGAGCGCCGTGGAAGCCCGCCAACGGCTCCTCGACGAAATCGTGGCCAACGTCACGGCCTTCCGGAACGGCGAACGCCGCAACCGGGTGGACTGAGCGCTCCTCCGACCGCCCCTATCCGAACGACCGGATCAGACGGCAATCTCCTCATCGCTGAGGTAACACCCCGGATCGGGAGCCCATGGGTCGCCCGTGACCACTTCGGCCCGAGCCCGCAGACCACCGCCGCAGAGGCCAAGGTGACGGCACCCCTGGCACCGCCCGCCGAGGAGGCTGAGCCTGTCTTTCAGACCGGCCATGATCTCGTTCGAGGTATCCTGCCAGATCTCCGAAAAAGGCCGCTCCAGCACATTGCCGAAGGTGCGGTACATCGAGAACTGGTCGGCATGGACGTTGCCGTTGAAGTCGATGTTGGAAATCCCCACCCCACTCGAGTAGCGGGCTCCCCCGTTCCATTCCAGCATCTCGCGAACCTGCTGCGCACGAGGGTGATTCTCCGAGACCATGCGCTGGTGGAGATAGGCCCCGTCACAATGGTTGTCGACCGTGAGGATCTCGACCCGACGGTCTCCCGAGTTCAGTTGCAGGGTGCGCTCGAAGATCGTGTCCATCGCGCGCCGGCTCTGTTCCGGATCCATGCGATAGAGGTCCTTGCCCCGCCCCGAGGGACAGAGGTGGTAGAAGCAGGCCCGGTCGATGCCCTCGCGTTCGATGAGATCGAAGAGCGCGTCGAGGTTCTCGCAGGTCTCCCGGGTGAGGGTGAGTCGCAGGCCGACCTTCTGCCCCACCTCCACACAGTGGCGGAAGCCCCGCATGGTTCGCTCGAAGGCCCCGTTGACCCCGCGGAAATGGTCGTGCACCTCCGGAAAGGCGCTGTCGAGGCTGATGCCGACGTAGGCAAAACGAAGGTCCTTGAGCCGTTCCGCCGTCTTCCGATCAATGAGGGTCCCATTGGTGCTGAGCACCACATGAAGGCCGAGCTCACGGGCGTAGGCCGCAAGTTCGAAGAGGTCCGGTCGGCTCAGGGGCTCCCCTCCCGAAAAGAGCACCGCCGGCACCTTGAAACCGGCCAGGTCCTCCAGCACCGTGCGGCACTGCTCCGTGGTAAGCTCGCCTGCATAACGACGGTTCTCCGAGTCCGTGTAGCAGTGCTGACACTTCAGGTTGCAGGTGCGGGTGAGGTTCCACACCACGATGGGACGGCGTTCGGCCGCCGACTTGGCCACCTGCATGCGCTGGTGCTCCGGCGGATCAATCTGGGTGATGGCACG
>JAGRPC010000436.1 GCA_020439925.1 Verrucomicrobiia bacterium
GTCACGGTGATTCAAAAGCCGATCGAATACGAGAAGCTCAATCGGGCCGTGAAGATTCTCGGCCACAAGGGTGCCGACGCCGCATAAGGACCTCGCCTCTCACCTTTGGTTTCCTCTTAAAGACAAGAGCCCCCTCTCTGGAGGGGGCTTTTTGTTTGCTTCTTCGAGCAGTCGTTGTCGACAGGAAACCAGAAAACAAAAACCGGACGCCGTCTCCAGCGTCCGGTTTTTTCATCTCAGCGGGGTCCAAGGGAAAGTCTCCTGCGATCCAACTCAAGAGTATACCCGAGTCCAGGTGCGGGTGCTGCCGTTCGAGTATTGGTCGCAATAGGTCACCACAGTGACATGATAAGTGTAGGGGTGCCCGCAGTGATCGTAGGCAGTGCGGCACTGGCGGTAACGATTCACCTCGACGGTGCGGATCTTGTAGACCGGAGCACAGTGATTATGGCTGTAACCGTAATTGGGAGCGACATATCCGTGGCCGCTGCTGTGGCCGCCCCCTCCGGCGAAGCCTCCGTAATAGCGAGGTCCGGCATCGGCGGTGGAGGCTCCGACCAGGGCGAGGGCCGCGGCGGCGGCGGTAGCAAGAACAGTGAGTTTCATGATATTGGGGAGGTGTGGGGTGGTTGATTGTTTCACCTTGGTCCGGGCTTCTTTCCCAGCCATGCGGTGATGTCAGGATGACGAAGCCCCCTCCCACCCTATGCAAAAAAATTCCCTCCCCTCCTCCAAAGGAGGGCGATCACATTCCGTGGAGACCGCGCCGCATCACCTCGACAGGAGCTTCCCGATCAAACCAGAACTCGAAGGCAAGAACTCCCTGCCACAACAACATATCGAGACCGTTCGCGCACATCGCACCGGAATTCCTTGCGTCCTCGAGAAAGCGCGTCTCTGGAGGTGAATAGACCATGTCATAGACCAGATGACGCGCACGCAGGAGATGGCCGGGAACCACGGGACGATCGTCCGGCTTCATTCCCAGGGACGTCGCATTGATCACCAGGTCCGTGCATTCCAGTTCTCTGGCCAGCTCCGCGTCTTCCCACGGAACGGCTACAACACGCCCCTCTCCCGGCAGCAGATCCGCGATCTCCCGAACGAGTTCCCCGGCCTTGGAGACCGTCCGATTGACGAGCACCAGGCGCCTGCATCCCTCCATCGCAGCCTGCACGGTCGCAGCACGACCCGCACCTCCTCCTGCGCCAACGATAAGGATACGCAAGTCGCAAAAGTCGACTGAAAATGCCTCTTTCACCGCACGCTGTAGTCCGGGTGCATCGGTGTTGTGCCCGATGAGTCGTCCCTCTCGAAAAGCCACCGTATTCACTGCGCCGACCCGTCGTGCCGTCTCCGTCATTTCGTCCACCCGCTCAAAAACCGCGCTCTTGTGGGGAATGGTTGCGTTGAAACCGATGAATCCCGCCGCCTCCATGAGACGAATACCTTCGTCCAGCTCGCCCTCCCTCAGGTGAAGCCGAATGTAACTGGCGTTGCCCCCCGTTGCACGCAACGCAGGATTGTGCATCTGCGGAGAACGGGAATGGGCGACTGGATCACCGATCACAGCGAGACGGGCCGGAAACTCCAAATCGCGGGAAACCTCACTCCACTCTGCGAGATCTGAGAGCGTATAGACTTCCTTGAGGTGATTGCCCATTGCTCTGCTGCTCTCACTTCAGTTTCCTGCACGCGAGGTATCAATCAACAGCCGATGCCCAACGTGCCTTCGCTCGAAGCGGAACGTCGGACCGAAGATGACGAAACCCATCAAAGTCCCGCAACAAAATCGCTCATCGCCGCAAGGATGATGGACACACTTACGGCTCCAGCGTCGGGTTTGCCGAGGGAGTTTTCCCCGAGTGTCTTGGCCCGCCCCATCGTGGCGATCATGTCTTTGCTTGCGTCCCGTCCGGCGGCCGCGGCCGCGGCAACAGCAACGAGCGCCTCGTCGATCGGCCGACCGGAAACTTCACCCGCTTTTCCTGCCGCAGGGAAAAGGGCGTCCACCATGGTCTTGTCGCCCGGCTTGGCTCCCTTGGTCATGACCTGATCGGTTCCTTCGCGAAGAAGGTTCGCAAGTTCGACCGCTGTGAATTCAGTCGCATCGCCAACGGCTTTTCCTCCCGAGCGGAAAAGAATACCGAAAATCGCGCCCGAGGCCCCTCCCATACTGGACATCATTGCCGTACCGACGCCCACAAAAACCTTGCCGACAGAAGGGAACTCCTTTCCGGCGAGAGCAACCTTCACGGCCGTCATCCCGCGCTCCATTCCCACTCCATGATCCCCGTCCCCGAGGGCACGATCGGCATCTGTCAGAATAGGTTCGGATTCGATGATTCTGTCCGCAGCGGCGAGCATCATGTCGCGGACTTCATTGATGGAGAGAGAGGATTTTCCCATGGCGAAGGTGTTTTGTTGAGAACTAAAGGGAGTATGAAGCGGGTTGCAACCCTCTTCACTCTTCTGAATCCGGTCCCGGCGGCCGAAAATCAACCACCGTAATGGCCCTCCATCTTACTGTAGCAGACGGACTGGCAGGGCATATCCCAATAGGCCTTCAGTTCCTCGTCGAGACGGGTAACGGAAAAGGAAATCCCGGACATCTCCTGGCAGGTGACCAGAGGACCGACAATCACGTCGTAGATCTTCAACCCTCGCTCCATCAGGATGGCCTTGGCCTTTCTGAGGGCGATAAGAAGTTCCATCATCGTCGTGGCACCCAGCGAGTTCACGAAAAAGACGATCTCGTCGCCAGGGGCGAGCGCATCGACTTCCTCGTCCTTCTCATAGTCCGCAAAAAGGAGATCGAGCATCTGGGCAGTAAGTTCGTCGGCAGAGGTCATGGGAATCTCACCGACCCCGGGTTCGCCATGAATGCCCATGCCGAGACCGATCTTGTCTTCGTCGATTTCAAAGGTGGGTTTTCCTGTTGCCGGAATCGACCCCGGTGCCATTGAGACTCCCACCGAGCGGGTCTGGAGCACCGCTTTCTTCGCCACAGCCTCGAGTTCGGCGAGACTGGAAACCTTCTGCGACGCTGCACCTGCGAGTTTCACAATCGGAACGAGCCCGGCAATACCACGACGATTGTGTTTCTGGGTGGGAGGAGCTGAGCAGACGTCGTCCCAAATGAGCACGGTGCGGACCTCGATGTCATCGTCGGAAGCAAGCTCTGCTCCGAGGTCAAAATTAAGGACATCGCCGGCGTAATTGCCGTAGAGATAGAGCACTCCCTTGCCACGGTTCACCGCCTCGGTCGCTTCAAGTACGATGTTTGGTGGTGGTGCCGCAAAGATATCTCCGCAGGCCGCCCCATCTGCGAGATTACGACCGACGAGACCGTGATAAATCGGCTCGTGACCGCTGCCGCCACCGATGAGCAGGGAGACTTTGCCTTCGGGAATGTCGGATTTCACAATGGAACGGGTGCCGACATGGCGGCACTCGCCGTTGTAGGCTTCGACGAGACCTTCGACGAGTTCGTCGGCCACCTTGAGAGGGTCATTGATGAGCTTTTTCATCGGGGGTAAGAAGAAAATGGGGCCTTGTTCTCTCAGACATTGCCTTCGATGACAAACGGAAAATGCCGGACCGGCGATTTTGCGGGACACAATTAGCGGAATTGGATACAGTCCCCACGATGACTTTCACCTCCAGCATCCGTGCGCTGCTCCGTTTGGGGATGGCAGGTTTTGCCGCCGTGCTTTTCTCGGCGTACGATTCCGCACTCGGCGAGGAAAAGGCCCTCGTTGCCGACCTCGACGTCCTCGTGACCCTGCCAGACGCCTACCAGCTCACCCCCGACGACCTCGAGAAGCGCTATGAAAAAGGGAACTGGAACCGGAACCCATACTTCAAGTGGCTCACCGCCGACCGGTCCCGCGCCATCTTCCAGAAGAAGGAAATGGACAACCTCAAGGTCGAACTGACCCTGTTGAAAGGAGCGATCCACGCAGAGGAGGCGGTGGTAGACTTCAAGGATGGCAAATTTCTCGGAGTCACAATTTCCCTCTACAACCGCGGCGACGGCGGATCCATCCCGCAGGATGAATTCCAGAAGCGCTTCACGCTCATGGGAAGGCATCTTGGGGAACAACTGCAGGTGCGCCCGGTGAAGCGCGAGGCCAAACCCACCCAGGGCCTCCTTACTTCGGGTTTCTCGTGGATCTCGGCGCGCGGCAAAGCCGTCCTGGAAAACAACGACAGAGCTCCGGCCACCATCGAATTTCTCCGGCTCCGTCTCGCCCGGCGCGAGGCCGGAGGCGTCTATGAGGCCGCCCTCCAGTCAAGGCCCGGTGCATCGGTCAAGCTCTCTGAACTCCCAAGCTTTGTGACCAAGGGCGGAGAGGGCGACGTCTTCATCCGAGGTATTCCCATGGTCGACCAGGGAGCGAAGGGGTATTGCGTCGTGGCTTCCGTGCAGAGGCTTTTCGAATACTATGGAATCGCCTGCGACATGCACCAGCTCGCCCAGGTCGCAGGTTCTGACCCCGACCGGGGAACGAGTTCGCTAGCGATCAACAAGGAACTTGGTCAGATCGACCACCTTTTCAAAACCCGCTTCACCTGCCTGGCGGTCAGGCAGGATTATCGGCTCGTGGAGCTACTCGATGGCAGATACGTCGGTCCCGATGTGCCCAAGAGCAAGTTCTTCGACTTCATCTACAAGAACATCGATGAGGGCATCCCTCTGCTCTGGGCCCTGGAAGTGGGACAGTTTCCCGAGGACCCGCCCCTGCAGGAACAGACCTCCGGCGGCCACATGCGAATGATCATCGGCTACAACCGGGAAAAGAACCAGCTCCTCTTCTCTGACTCATGGGGGGCGGGACACGAATTGAAACGAATCAATACGAACGATGCCTACGAGGCGACCCACGGACTTTTCATAATGAAGCCGACGACCCGCTGAGGCATCATCGCCGACTCACGGGGCTTCACCCTGCCTGATAATCAATTCGGGCCGGTAGAGATCCTGATTGCTCGCCTGAAACTCGGCTTTCAGTCGTACCTTGAAGTCCGCCAAATCAACGAGATGCCATCGGAGATACTTCCATTTTCCGGTGTTCCCGTCGTGCTCGATACCGACGAGCAGGTGACTCGCGTCGTAAAGCACCTTTCGGGTCTGCACCGACGGTGTGAAATAGAACGTGCGGAGGTCGGACTCCAACGATCCTTCCTGCACCAGTTTCGGGTCGAGATACACGACCCGTCCACTTTCGTGATGACGAATCATCAAGTCGGGATACCCTGCTCGCTGCAGATTGCCTTCGGCCGTTCGCGGATAGGCACACTCCAGTTCGGGAAGCCGATCGATTTCTTCGATCAAGGCGGTCTCGAAATAGGCGCTGACCTCGTTGATCCGGTCCTCGCGGTGGGTGATGGAATCCGGAGCGTTGAAACGTTTCAGAACAAGGCCAATGGCCTCGTCTAGCCCGGCGAGAATCTCCGCATCGACCGGATCACCCGGACTCATCGGAAGGACCTGCCGACCTGTCGAAATCTCTACGAGGCTGGAGAAGGGAACGTCGCGAAACGTTCCTCCTCCGTTCAGCACGGTATGTACGAGAGACTCGACCGAAGGCTCCTGTTCGATCACGATCTGCGGGGCAGGCGCCCTCCCGCAACCAACCAGCAAACTCAGCGCGACCATGACGGGATACCTTTTCATTCCACGCTCAATCCTGCTAGAAATCGTTCCATAGCCTCCGATGCCTCTTTAGTGCTCCGAGCGTGCACGCGCGCCAGGGTCTCTCCCGCAACCACCTCTTCCCCTACCTTGGGCAGGCAATCAAAGCCGACCGCGTGATCGACCGGATCCTCGGCCCGGCTCCGTCCGGCCCCAAGACCGTTGGCCGCCCGCCCCACCGTCTCGGCATCGACCCGGGTGACCACTCCAGACATCGGCGCTGGAATCTCGCGGATCACCGGTGCAACGTGGACCTCGTCGAACCGATCGATTGCCGTCGCGTCGCCTCCCTGTGCCTCAACCAGTTCCCGAAAACGTAACAGGGCCGTCCCATCATCGAGGTACTCGGCAAGCTGTTTCCTCTCGGAACGGCTGACCTCCAAGGCGAGATCAAGGACCAGATTTCTCAAGTCTTCCGGCCCACCTCCCTGGAGACAGGCGATCGCCTCAGCGACTTCGAGGGCGTTGCCGACCGCACGTCCGGTCGGCTCATCCATGGCATGGTAGAGGACCCTTGTCACGACTCCCATCGAGTTTCCGACCTCGCGCATGGCTTCCCCGAGAAGAACCGCCTCTTCCCGCGTTTTCATGAAGGCACCGGAACCATATTTCACGTCGAGAACGAGATCATCGAGAGACTCGGCGAGCTTCTTCGAGAGGATCGACGCGACGATGAGGGGTCGGCTCGGCACCGTAGCGGTCACATCCCGGAGGGCATACAACTTCCTGTCGGCCGGACAAATCGACGACGTCTGTCCCATCATCGCCACCCCGATTCTTTCAATCTGAGCTAAAGCCTCCTCCATCGAGAGCCCGACCCGGAATCCGGGAATCGATTCCAGCTTGTCCAGAGTTCCACCGGTGATCCCGAGTCCGCGCCCCGAGATCATCGGAACCCAACTTCCGTCACAGGCGAGCAACGGTGCCAGCACGAGCGAAACCTTGTCCCCCACCCCGCCGGTGGAATGTTTGTCGACGACCCGGGGAGCACTTTCCGGCCAGGTGAATCGCACGCCGGAATCCAGCATCGCCAATGTCAGCGCCACGGTCTCCCCGGGGCTCATGCCGCGGAAATACACGGCCATCGCGAAGGCGGACATCTGGTAGTCCGGCACATCGCCCAAGGTGAATGCACGCACGAAAAAGCGAATCTCGGATTCGTCGAGTTCTTTCCCGTCGCGCTTGCGCTCGATGATCGAGGGAGCGTGCATCGTGCGAGGATGCACGAGTTTTCCCGGATAGGGGAAGAAAAAACTCGAAACCGGCCGCTTCGGCAAGATTTCACTCCACAGGCATCGCTCTGGGCACCGGAGATGTCGGTCGCTCCGACGTAACCCCGGAGGACGGAACCGACGCGGCTTCGAGAATCCGAGCTGCCTCCAGTCCCGGATCCGACTCGGGATCGAGACTGACAACACGCCGCAGAGTCTCGAGAGCAGTCTGCGCTTTCCCGGCGCGCTGTTCGAATCCGGCCCGATTCAAGAGCGCTCCCTGCAGACTGGCTTCCGTGAGTTTCTGCTCCTCGATATGCCGGTCTGTGAGGGCAATCATCTCCTCCCATTTCGCATCCTTCGCGAGCAACTGGAGCTGACGATTGAATTCGGCGTCGGCAAGAAGTCCCCGGAACAACGCACCGAGTTTCAAAGTGTCCTCCGGGTCAGCCGCCAGCACGGCTTCCATCTCGGGGCGATAGAATCGCGAAAGGAGTCCGCCCGGCAGGTCCGGAATCGCCCGGCTCAAGGCTTTTGCCCTTTCCATCCCATCCAACTCCCCCGCTTTCGAGGCCACGGAAAGCCCTTCCGCCTGGGCGGCCTCGATGGCCAGAATCTGCCCGGCATAATCCACCGCAGTGACCGGCTGATAGCCATTGATACCGAAGGGTCGCCCCTCCGCGTCGGCCAGGATCACGGTGGGGAATCCACGGACCCGGTAGGCTTCGCGCAGGACCGCCCGCTCGGCCGCTTCTCCGCGTGGAAGCTGGTTGTTCTGGGGAAATTCCAGCTTCACCAAGGCGAACTTTCCCGATACCGCCTCGATAAAGGCGGGATCGCCGAGGATTTCGTCATAAAACTTCTCGCAAATCTCGATCCAGTCCGTCCCCGTGAAAACCACGAGCAGTTTCTTCCCCTCCGCCTTGGCTTCGGCCAGCCCGCTCGCATAGTCCCGGTGCCAGATTCCTACAGCACGAGCGGGGAGCGGGAACGCGGAAAAGATCGCCGCGAGGAAGAAAAGGAGCAGTCGGGGTAGACGGGAGTTCATGAAACCAGGCACAACAGAACACCGGAAGCGTATGCCATTTGTCGCGGGAGTCGGTTCCGGCGACAAAAAATCGGGGGTTTTTCCCTCGCGCGGATGCGCGTGGAGTCGCTTTGACCTCCGGAAGTCTTTATTCTAACCTCGCCCTTCCCGATAGCAAATGAAGCGATTCTCACTCACCTGCCTGCTTGCCATCCTGGCTCTCTCCGCAACCGGAATCTGCCAGGACGACAAGATTCTCGAGCTCGGACGCCTGACCTACCAGAGTTGCGTCGCCTGCCATGGCCCCGACGGCAAGGGAGTTCGTGCCGGCGACCTGCAGATGGCGCCCTCGCTTCACGAGTCCGCCTTCATCAAGAGCGATCATCCGGAGTTCCTCACCGCCATCGTTCTCAAGGGAATCGTGAAGGAGGACAACAAGTACATCCAGGCAATGCTCCCTCTCGAGGCAGCCCTCAACAACGAACAGATCGCCGCCCTCATCGCCTACACCACGAAGGAATTCGGAGGCACCCGTCGCAATGCCAAGCCCGGCGATGTCGCCAAGTGGCGCAAGGACCATGCCGGCCGCACCAGCCCTTGGAAACGGAGTGACCTCGAAGAGATGTTGGCCGAAGCGACCACCCCGCCCTTTCTAAGCAAGGTTCGCTATGGAATCTTCGAGGGCAAATGGAAGGAACTGCCGGATTTCTCCTCGTTGAAACCCGCAAAAACGGGTGCCCTCGAAGACGGACACATTTCCCTCAACCCGGCGAAAAGCCTGAAAGGAGGTTTCGGCATGGTCTTCGACGCCGAGTTCAGTCTCAAGGAATCGGGAGACTACATCTTCTCCCTCACCTCCGACGACGGCTCGGCCCTGATCATCAACGGGGAGACCGTCATCGGCAACGATGGCATTCACCCCGCGAAAACCGTGAACATGAAGGAGAACCTTCAAGCCGGTCTCCACACCATGCAGGTGCAATATTTCGAGGGCGGCGGACAACGCTCCCTCGCCCTCTCCGTGAAGGGCCCCGGGAAATTCGGGACCCGCTGGCTTTCGACGGAACGCGATGAGGCCAAGAAGGCGGCTCAGAGCTTTCAACCCATTCCCCTGACCGCCCGGAATCCCGGAGAGGCCGTCGTCCACCGTGCGTTCCTTCCTGACGCGAAACCTCGCGCCATCGGCGTCGGTTACCCTGGGGCCGTCAATCTGGTCTGGGATGCCGATGTCCTGAATCTGGCCTATGTCTACCGTGGCGACTTCATGGATGCGTCCCCTCACTGGAACGGACGCGGCTCGGGCAGCACTCCGCTCGGAAAAGACCGCGTCAAGATCGCCCACGGGATGCCCTTCCAGATCCTCGAGAGCCTTGATGAGGCCTGGCAACCCTTTTCCGAAGCGACCGTAAAATACGAACGCGACACCGTAAATCCACAGAAGGAAATCACCCTCACCGTGGGACATCCGGATTACCAGTTCCGCGGTTATCGCCTCGACGCGAAACGGTTTCCCACCTTCCGCTACGATTACCGCAAGCTCTCGGTCACCGACACGTTTGCACCGAGCGAGGTCGAAGGGGTCACCTCCCTCGTTCGCACCGTCAAGATCGAGGGGGATCCCGAAGAGCACACCTGGTTCCGGGTTGCGGAAACCGGGCCCCAGACCCTGACCGACGGCTGGCTGGACGTGGGAAACAACCTCAAGGTAAAGATCGAGGGAGCCGAACCGGTTACCCGCAAGTCCGGGAATGGGAATGAAACCCTCGTTCCCGTGACGGACGCCACCTCGCTGGTCCTCACCTATCGCTGGAACACTTCTCTCCAGCCCTGACCAAACCCTCTTTCCTTCCCGAACCAACCCTCTCTGCTCCAGTCGCGATCCAAATGAAGGCCTATTCTCTCCTTGCCGCGCTCGTCCTTTCCCTACCCCTCGTCCTCGCTGCCGAGGCGCCGAAAGAAGCCGATTATTACACCATCACGAGCATTCCCGGTCCTGAAGGAGCCGTGATCGAGGGCGGCGCCATCGAGCTGCTGCCTGACGGCAGGGTCGCCGTCTGCACCCGGCGCGGACAGGTCTGGATGATCGAAAACGCCTCCGAATTTCCCGGGAAGCCTGCCAAATGGACCCTGTTCGCCGAATACCTCCACGAACCGCTCGGCCTCGCCTGGCGCGACGGGTGGCTCTACGTGGTGCATCGCCCCGAGGTGACACGCCTCAAGGACGAGGACGGCGACGGCCGCGCCGACCTGTTCGAGACCGTCAGCGACGGATGGGGCATCAACGGGAACTATCACGAATACACCTTCGGTTCCAAGTTCGACAAGGAGGGCAACCTCTGGTGCGCCCTCTGCCTCACCGGTTCCTTCACCGCCGAGTCCCTCTATCGCGGGTGGATCCTTCGCGTCTCCCACGACGGGAAACTCATCCCCACCGCGAGCGGTGTGCGTTCACCCGGAGGAGTCGGTTTCAATGCGGAAGGCGACGTCTTCTTCACCGACAACCAGGGAGCGTGGAATGGATCGAGCTCGCTGAAGTGGATCAAGCCCGGCTCCTTCCAGGGCAACCCCAACGGAAACATCTTCTTCGAATTCGCCGACGGCGCCATCGGAGACCGGCCCAAAGATCCCCCCTACACCGAGGAGGGAAGCCGCATGGTGAAGGAGCGCGGGAACATCGCGCAGCTCGTCCCGCCCGCCGTCGTCCTGCCCCACCAGAAAGTGGGCAACTCCCCCACCGGAATCGTGCCCGATCTGTCGAAGGGCAAGTTCGGCCCCTTTGCCGGGCAGGTCTTCGTAGGGGAACAGACCCATTCAAAGATCCACCGCGTCTTCCTCGAGAAAGTGAACGGTCTTTACCAGGGCGCCATGTTCCCTTTCCTCGAGGGATTCAAGTCGGGCAACATCGGCCTGCGCCTCTCGAACGAAGGGCAACTCTACACGAGCGGATCCGACCGCGGCTGGGGAGCTCGCGGTGGTATGCCCTACAACTTCGAACGCGTCGACTGGACCGGGAAGGTTCCCTTCGAAATCCACGAGATGCGAGCCC
>JAGRPC010000437.1 GCA_020439925.1 Verrucomicrobiia bacterium
AGTTCTCGGACATGGGGCACGCGGGAAGCACGATGTGGCTCACCGGCGCGAACCGCTACGCCGAGCCTGGCCAAACCTTTCACAACAGCATCTCCGCCGACCAGGTCGCGGCCGCCCAGCTCGGGCTCAAGACTCGCTACGCCTCGATCCAGTTGAACCCCGCCGAAGCCAGCGCCGAGGCTTCCGGGCACGGTCCCGGTCTCTCGATGGCCTGGGATGTCAGCGGAAAACCGGTTGCCGGCGAAAACGGCCCCCTCGCCGCCTACCACCGGCTTTTCTCGAAGGACGAGACCCCGATCGAGCAGCAACGGGCGATGCTCGCACAGAAGCGGAGCATCCTCGACACCGTCCGTGAAAGCGCCCGGGACCTGCAGCGTGGCCTTGGCAAGACCGACAATGCCAAGCTTGACGAATATTTCCAGGGGATCCGGGACATCGAGACGCGACTCAGCAAGGACGAGGAGTGGATCGGGGTGCCCCAGCCGAAGACGAACTTGAAGGAACCCGCGCCGACGTTGGCCGGACGCGAAGAGATCCGGATCATGTACGACATCATCGTCGCCGCGCTCCAGACCGACAGCACCCGCGTCCTGACTTATCGCCAGCCGGTGGCCGATCTCCTGAAGAGCCTGGACATCAAGGTCGCTCCGCACGACATGAGCCACTATCATTCCACCATGGGAGAAAAACTCGATGCCTCGCAACGGCGCGACCTCGCCCAGAGCGAGCTGCTCGCGGGGCTTCTCGACAAACTCAAGGCGACCAAGGAAAGCGACGGTTCCAGCCTCTTCGACCACACCGCCCTCGCCTACGGCAGCAACCTCCGCAGTGAACACTATCTGGACAACTGCCCGACCCTCTTGACCGGAGGAGGAGCCGGAATCAAGCTCGGCCACAACCTCGTCGTGTCGAAGGACACCCCGCTCTGCAATGCCTGGCTCACCCTGCTGCACGGAATCGGCGTGCAGGCCGAACGCCATGGCGACAGCACGGGGGTGATCAAGGAGTTGCAGGCGTAGTCCCCGGGAATTGGCCATCCATGCCTCCGACCATCCGACCCTGGTACTGGCCCGAACGCGGGCAGCCGGAACGAACCGAGCCCTTCACCTGGATCGTGGAGGACGTCATTGCCGCCTCGTGGTGGCCGGATCCCTATGTCTTCGACCTCTACGCGGAGCACGGGATCCGGGCGATCGTGAACGTCTGCGAATTCGACAACCGTCGCGACGTGCCGAAGGGCTTTGCCTACCACCACCTCAACGTCCCCGACTACGGCGTTCCGACGGACGAGCAGATCGAACATTTTCTCGAGATCATGGACGGGCATCACCGGGCGAAGGAGCCGGTTGTGGTCCACTGTGTCGCGGGCTGCGGCCGGACCGGACAGTTCATCGTCGCCTGGTGCGCCAAGGCCGGATTCATCCCCAGGGACACCGACCCGCTCACCTGGATCCGCTCCCGTCGGAAGTGCTGTCTCGAAACCGCCGAACAGATCAAGTGCGCGCGGAGGCTGACCCAGAAGCATCGCGGGCCGCGGTGAAGGCAGAGCTACCCCGCCCGGGCCGGACGGGGC
>JAGRPC010000438.1 GCA_020439925.1 Verrucomicrobiia bacterium
TCGACGAAATGGAAAAGGCGGGAGCGAGCCCGAATCGCCTCTATTACCTCGCCTCGGCTCCCGAATTCTTCGACGATATTCTCCTCCACCTCCGCCAGTCCGGTTTGAACCGATCGAAGAACGGATGGTGCCGTGCCGTGGTCGAAAAACCCTTCGGCACGGACCTTGCCACAGCCCAGCACCTCAACCAGGTCGTCAACGACACCTTCGCGGAGGAACACACCTACCGTATCGATCACTATCTGGGCAAGGAGACCGCCCAGAACATCATGGTGCTGCGCTTCGCGAACCAGCTTTTCGAGGTCCTGTGGAACAACCGCTTCATTGATCATGTCCAGATCACCTGTGCCGAGCATCTCGGCATGGAAGGCGGACGGGGAGGATACTACGACAAGTCCGGTGCGCTGCGGGACATGGTGCAGAATCACCTCCTCCAGCTACTCAGTCTCGTGGCGATGGAACCTCCCTCCGATCTCTCCGCCGACGGCGTGCGTGACGAGAAAGTGAAGGTTCTGAAATCCCTTCGCCCGTTCCGAAGCGTCGACGAAGTCGCCGCCAATGTCGTCCGCGCCCAGTACACCGCCGGAACGGTGAATGGGGTGGAAGTTCCCGGATACCGGCGCGAAGACCGCGTCAATCCCGTCTCGATGACCGAGAGTTACGTCGCCCTCAAGATCATGATCGACAACTGGCGCTGGGCCGGAGTCCCCTTCTACATGCGCATGGGCAAGCGTCTTCCGAGGAAGGGAACCGAGATCTCGATTCACTTCAAGGACGCCCCGAAAGTGCTCTTCAACTCGGCGGCGGGATCGGAGGCGATGCCGGGCAACGTGCTGGTCATCCGCATCCAGCCCAACGAGGGAATCTCCCTCGGGATCCGCTCGAAACGCCCCGGACCGGCAGCCACGCTCCAGGCGGTGAAGATGGATTTCCTCTACCAGACCAGCTTCGGCAAGGGAAGTCCGGAAGCTTATGAGCGCCTGCTCCTCGATGCCATGGCGGGAGACGCCACGCTGTTCGCACGAAAGGACGAGGTCGAAACGGCGTGGCGTTACGTCGACCAGATTGAAAATGCCTGGCACAAGTCATCGAGTCCCCCGAAAATGGCCGAATATCCCGCCGGTTCCTGGGGACCGAAGGAGGCGGACGAACTCCTGGAACGCGACCGGCACGAATGGCGTCGTCTTTGAAAGAGCGCCTGCTTGCCACACTGGGATTCCTCCCGGCGCTGGCCATCTCGGGCTCGCTCGCCCAGGACAATGGCGTTCCGGCCGCGGAACCCGGCGATCCCGCAACGGCACCTCCGGCACCCCTGGTGATCAAGAAATACGCCGGCGACGTGTTCAACCTCGACCAGTTTCAGCTCCAGATTCCCCTCGATGACGACGGAGACGGCATCTCCGATCTGGTCACGATGCCTTTGTTGCGGAATTTCGAGGACCCCGATTTCTTTCACATCGACAAGTTGGGCGAGGCCATCGTGTTTCGCACCCGGCGCGGCGACGACCTCATGGAGGGAGCGGATCACCCGCGGTGCGAAATGCGGGAGCTCAAGAGAGGCACCGATAAACCAGCGAGCTGGAGCACCACGGATGGCCTCTCGCACAACCTGTCGACGCGACTGGCCTTTACGCGGGTGCCCGAAGACGGCTCACCCGTGGTCGCCGTCTCGCTCTGGGGAGAGAGCGGAGAAGCTCTCGCCGTGCGGCACGAGCACGGAAGGGTCGTGATGTCGCGGGCGGGAATGGAACCCTTTGTCCTCGAAGAAAACTACGCTCCCTGCACCCCTTTCGAATTCATGATCCTTCTCGACAGGGGCCGGGTACGCCTCTTGCGGGAGACGAAACAGGTCGCCGAATGGCCGCTCGAGGCGAAAGGACTTCAGTTCCGCGTCGGTGTCGTGATGGAGGCGGAGGAACCCGAAAGCGGCGACCCGAAAGATTCCGCCGAGGTCACAATCTGGCAGCTCTATCTCACTCACAAATGAGGAAACGGCAGGAATGAACCTCAGGATCCCTAATCGACGATCCCGTCGAGAATCGCCTCGGTCATTCGCATGGCCTCGAGATTGGCCTTCACTTCGTGCACCCGATGAAGTCGCACTCCCTGCTCACGGGCATGGGAGGTGACGGCCACCGTGCCCCAGGCCCGGTCTTCGATCCGGTCGGATCCTGTCAATTTCGCGAGGAAGGACTTCCGAGAAACTCCGAGGAGAATGGGACGTTCGTCCACCGTGTAGCGATCCAATTCACTGAGGATGGCCAGATTGTGTTCCAGCGTCTTCCCGAAGCCGATTCCCGGATCGAAGACGATGGCTTCGGCAGCGACACCGGCGGAAAGCAGAGTCTCGAAGCGCCCGCGGAAAAAGGCGGTGATGTCGCCATGAAGATCGGCGTAGAAAGGATCCGACTGCATCGTGCGCGGCGTACCCTGCATGTGCATCACTACGAGTCCGGCCCCGGACGCTGCGGCGACTGCCACCATTTCGGAATCCCGGAAACCGCGCACATCGTTGATGACCCGAGCACCGGCCGCCACCGCGGCCTCGGCAACGGCGGCTTTGCAGGTGTCAATCGAGAGGACGATGTCCGGAAATTCCGCCGCCAGCCGTGAGATCACGGGCAACACCCGACTCAATTCCTCCGCTTCTTCGACCTCCGCGGCACCCGGTCGCGTGGACTCTCCCCCGATGTCGATCAGGGTTGCCCCCTCCGCAACGAGGCGGGCGGCGTGATCCACCGCCGCGTCGACGGTCGCAAAGAGTCCGCCGTCTGAAAAGGAGTCGGGCGTGACATTCACGATGCCCATGATCTCCCCGCGGCGCGAGAGGTCGAAGGTCCGGTCGAGACAACGCCACTTCATCACTCGGGTCCCGCCGTTGGGGAAGAACCGGTCAAGCCAGCGCCGGAGACAAGGGACGGCACGATTCCGCTTCGGGGGCGCTGAGATCCCGATTCGGCTTCTGAGGTTGCAGCCCAAGCTTGCGAAGCAGGGCGAGATCCGCCTCGGACTGCGGATTGCCAGTGGTCAGGAGACGGTCTCCGTAGAAGATCGAGTTCGCTCCGGCAAAGAAACAGAGAGCCTGCAACTCCTCGCTCATCTGCTTCCTGCCCGCGGAAAGGCGGACCTTTGCCCCCGGAATGGCGATCCGAGCGAGGGCAATCATGCGCACGACCTCGAAGGAGTCCACTCCCTGCGACTCGGCAAGCGGAGTGCCCGGGATGGGAACGAGCGAATTGATCGGCACGCTTTCGGGCTGCGGATTGAAATTGCTGAGGATCTCCAGCATGCGCAGGCGGTCATCGGTGCTTTCACCAAGGCCGAGGATGCCTCCTGAACAAACCGACATTCCCGCATCCTGCACGTGGCGGAGGGTGTTGAGGCGATCCTGGTAGGTGTGGGTCGAAACGATGTTGGTGTAATGCTCCGGCGAGGTGTCGATATTGTGGTTGTAGGCCGTGACACCCGCTTCCTTCAGCTTGGTCGCCTCCTCCGCCCCCAGTTCTCCGAGAGTGGTGCACACTTCCATTCCCAGTTCGCTCACGCTCGAGACGATATCGAGAACCTGTTCGAAGCGCTTCGTTCCGTCTTTGACACCTTTCCATGCCGCCCCCATGCAGAAGCGGGTCGATCCCTGTTCGCGGGCGAGGCGGGCGCGCTCCAGGATTTCCTCCTTCTCCATGAGCCGCTCGGCTGCCACCCCGGTGGAATAACGCGCAGACTGGGCACAGTAGGAACAATCCTCGGAGCAGCCTCCGGTCTTGATGCTGAGCAAGGTGCAAAGCTGCACTTCATTTTCGGGCCAGTTCGCCTCGTGGACCCTGCGGGAACGCTGGATCAGGTCAAAGAAGGGCAAGGCGTAGAGCTGGGAGAGTTCGTCGAACTGCATCGGACAGGAGAGTCTGGAGGATTCCGTGAGTCTGGAAAAAGACCACGAAATCCGCGGATTTCACCTGTTTGTTGCGGAAAAATCAGCTCGACCAGCGCCCTCCCGGAGAGACAAAGGGCAGAGTGCCCTCGTAAGTCTTGGAATAATCGGTCTTGCCGATGGCTCCGATCATCTTCGCGCCGGTGACCCGCCTCCACTCGGCGGAGAAGGACTCGCCGGTGTGGCACCCCCAGCTCTTGCAGTATGCCCCCCGGGCAAAGGCCTTGCGGCTGATGCTGCCAAGCTGGCTTTGATGCAGGAAGGCGGCGGAGGCGCCGAGGATGTGGTTACTGTAGTCAAAAATGAAGCAGAACTTGTTGGAGTGGCCGAAATACTCGAAACCCGAGACTTTGACACGGCTGCGGTCCTGCCCGCCGTTGATGTAGTTGATGACCTCCTCGCCGGAGCTGAACCAGACGAGACGGATCTTGTACTTGTCGCGTACGCTCTCGATGTTGGTGACGTGGGGCTGGCCATCCTCGTTCTGGCGAGCCTCGTAACCGGGACGGTAGACGAGCCAGGTGATGTTGACCGCTCCATTGCTCGCCTTTTGCAGCTGTTCGATGCGAAACCGGGCCGTGCGGATGAAATTCCCCCACCAGCGATCGTGCCGGTGCGCCTCGCGGCGATAGCTTTCCTGCGATACCAGCGAAGGACCTCCGGAGACGATGATGTATTCGTCGTTCGGATTGAGCGCGGCCTGCGCTTCGGACGGCACCGAAACCCAGGCACAAATGGCCAGCGCGCCGGAAAGGAAAAGTCTGCGTGTCATGTCAGGGCCATTGAAGGATTGGCGGTTCGTGCATCGGGAAAATAATCATGGTCAGCGGAAACGCAACCGACCGTGGGATCACGGACTCGCGCGTAGCAGCGGTGCGGAGTCGAATCTTCACCCGAGACCCACGAAATCGGTCAGAACATTCCAGAATCGCTGCACCATCTGCTTGCGGCGCTTGGCCTCCTCTTCCTTCATCCGTTGTTCCTGCAGGGCCTCGTCGTAGGCGGCGAGGCGCTGATAGTGCCGCTGGATCCGGCCGACGAACCAGCGCCAGGTCGTTCCCGGCTGCCCGTTTTCGAGGAGAAAATGGGGACAATCCTTGTTTGGCGGATTGTAGCCCTCGCGCGGCCAGTGATAGTGGGCGCGGACATTTTCGACCGGGATCTTGTGGTGATACATCAACGTGGCAGCGAGCTTGGCGGTCCTCTCCATCGTTGCGAGCTGGTCGTTGCCCTGGTGCTCACACATTTCGATGCCGATGGAGTAACGGTTTCCGGGACCGTCGAAATCGGCGTGCTCGCCCCGTTCGTTCGTCGGGATATGCTGAATAACCGTGTCTCCCTGGACCGTGAAGTGCCAGCAGAGGTAGCCGCAAACACCGCCGCGCAGGGCGCCCCGGTTCAGCGCCTTGGCGTGGGCGTAGGCGTCCCCGGTCGGGTTCTGGGTGCTGTGAATCGTGATGTACTGCGGCGTCATCTCGCGGAAGAGACGGCGCCCGTATTTTCCTTCGGGGATCAAATCCACTTTCAGATTCAACTCTTTCTGTGCGTCGGACGGATTGAGTGCCGTGTTCTGCACGGCCCCGAGCTCACGTTCCCAGAACTGCCCTTTGCTCGACGAACCCGTTTGATTCGTGTTGCAGGAAACGAGGATAAGGATGGCAATCGCCACCAGCGTGGAAGGAAGGAAGGAAAGAATGCGTTTCATGAAACCGGAAGGAGATGGATTTCAGGAATCGGGGAAAACTAATCGGAGCCCTTACACTTCGCAAATTTATTAAAGAAAATTTAAAAACTTCTCTTTTTTGAGAACTAATCCCTTCTAAATAACTGCCTCATTTCGGACGGAACCCCCAAATCTCAGCGTTCCAGGATCTCGACCTCGTAGCCGTCCGGATCGGTGACAAAGGCCATCTTGATCTTCTTCCCCGAGGGAAAGGCCTCACGCCAGTCTCCGGGCCAGATCTCGATTCCAGCCTTCTCGACCCGATCACAATAGGCCATGATGTCCTCCACCCCAAGGGCCGTGTGCATCAGGTCCTCGGGAAACTTCACCTCGAAATCGGGTGAATAACAAAGCTCGAGGAAATGCTCGTTACCCTCCAGCTCGAGGAAGGCGAGTTGATTTCCGGCGGGCGACTTGTCGGTTCGCCTCGTCAGTTTGAATCCGAGGGTCTCGTAGAAAGCGATGGTCTTGTCGAGATCGCTGACCCGGATGCGGGTATGCAGGAATTTGATCATAGAGGAGGAATTGCCCGGATTTTCCCCGCGCGCAAGGTCCGGAAAAAATACCGCCTCCTATTGACCACCGACGGTCATTTTTGTTCGGAAAGTTCCTTCGCCAGCAGGCGGGCGCCGCTTTCCCAGTCTCCCTTTCCGTCGGCTCCGAACCCGGTGACCATTCTCCATGTCCCCTCGAAGCCTGCGGGAACGGTTTCACCATCGAAACACTTCAGGTAAAACTTCCGATAGGTAGCCGGCACGTTCCAGATCATCGAGACATTCCCGGCTGAATCCGGCGCCTCGAGCAGCCGCGAGACCGCAAACTGCCCGCTCCCGGGCTCGCGCACGGCGACCCAGTCGACCCGTTTCTTCACATGGAATTTCCGCGCCTCCTCCGGCGTATCGAGAAAGACTCCCGAGATCTGCTCTTCCGGGCCGGCCTCCGATCCAGCCAGGTAGGCGTCGACCGTCGGCGTCCAGGCATGCATGAAATGATAAACCAGCTTCAACGGCACCTTGCTTGCCGTCCGCACCGTCGTCGTTTCGAAAAGGCGGTTGTTTTTCACCTCGACCTCGCAGCGGAGGTCGAAGTCCCGGATCTTCGACACGCGCACGAATCGGAAGGAATTGCCGCGTAGTTCGGCGGTCGGTTCGGTGAGTTCCTTACCGTCCAGGAAGAAGGCGAGCGACGTGAGCGGTTCGGGTTCGTTTTCGAGGTGATTCGTCCCAATGAAACCGACGTCAGGAAAGGAGAAAACCGTGCCGTAAGCACTTTTCTCCGTGGTCATGGCCACGCCCCGGAAATCGATGCGTCCCGGCGTCCACTGGGAGGACTGGCGCAACATCAGGGTTACCTCGCCGCAATGGACCGTGATCGAGGGAAGATCGGGACCGAGGTTCGGTAGGAACGGCTCTTTCCCCGACACGAATGTCGTAAAGACGCCGATGGAAAGACAAAGAAGCAGGGTTCTCATTTGATGCCGATCACCATGGAGTCCGGTCCCAGGAGATGCTCCACCCGGGTGTCGCGAAAGCCGGCCGAGCGCATCCACTCCTGGCAGTCGGCGCCGGTGTAGTCGAATCCGCCCGAGGTTTCGACGAGCATGTTGAGGCTCATCATCAGGCCGAAAGCATTTTCCCGCCGCGCATCGTCGATGATGGAATCGTAGACCACCACCGCCCCGCCCACAGGGAGGGCGTCCCAGGCGACGCGGAGGAGGTGTTGCTTCTGCTCGAGATCCCAGTCGTGAAGAATGTGTCCGTAGAGCACGACATCCGCCTTTGGCAGTGGGTCAGTGAAAAAACTGCCTCCCGCGAAAGTGAGACGCGCTGCAAGCCCGTTTTCCTCGACATAGTCCTCGAAAATCGGTCCGACCTCGGGCAGGTCGAAGCCGATCCCCGCGAGATGCGGGTTGGCAAGGGCGATCTGCACGGCAAGATCGCCTTGGGCGGTGCCGGCGTCGACATAGGTGCGATAGTGTTCCCAGGGAAACTGCTTCGCGATCGTCACGTTCGCCCCCCGGCTCACCCCGGACATGGCATGGAGAAACTCCTTCAGTCGTGCGGGATCGGCATACAGCTTCGCGAACATGTCCTCCCCCGACCGCGCCTCGTTCTGCGGCTCGCCGGTCCGAAGGGCGGTGGTGAGGGCACCCCAGAAGGGGTAGAGCCGGTGGTTCGCCATTTCCAGGATCCCGCCCATGTAGGAGGGCTTGTGCTTGTCGAGAAACAGGTCCGCGTCGGGAGCGTTGGCATAGGTGCCGCTGTCATCGCGCGTCAGAAAGCCGAGAGCCACGAGGGTGTCGAAAAAGTCTCGCGCTCCGCGAGTATGCAGGCCGAGGCGGGCGGTGAGAGCCTCGAGCGGCTCGGGATGGCGGGCGAGTTCGGTGAACACCTCCATTTCCACGGCACTCAGCAGGGTCTTGGCGGGCCAGAAGGCGAAACCGGTCTGGAGGATGCGTTCCGGAGAAGGAGAGGATTCCATGTCAAGGGAAGTAGAGCGGAAGAGCCGTACCTCGGCAAGGGCGGGAATCGGCAGAACGGAGGCTCACGCGCGCCAATCAAGAGGGTTGCCTCAAGCGGCAAAGAGGGTTTGCTCTGGAGTTACGCCCCCCATCCCCATGCGCCACTCACACTTTGCCATCCTCGTTCTTTGCTCTTCGCTCTACGCAGGGGAGCCTTTCTCCTTTCGCGAGACGTTTGATGCCCCCTTCGACGCGAAGCGGTTCACCACCCCGATTCCCAACAAGAACACCACCGTTCATGAAGGGGTCCTCGTGACAAAGGGAGAAAGTGGCGGCAAATATCCTCCCATGGTCTACCTGCCGGTTGCGGGTGCCGACCTCGAGATCACCTTCCGTTACCGACATACCGGCGAGGGCGGCTGGCTCTGGTTTTTCGTCGATGGAGACGACGGCTTTGGAAGCGTCGATCACCTCCTTCGGGTGAAACTGCTGCGCAATGCCGTGCAACTGCAGGTCGACGGTCACACGAAAGACCCGGATCATCCGCTCCGCCAGAAAACCGGTCGCGAGGCCGATCCGGTGAGCGGTGCCTGGCGCACCAATGAGATCCTCCCGGCGAAACCGCTCGACCTCTCCGGCACGTCCTGGCATGAGGTGAAGCTCGTCTTTTCGGGAGAGGAAGTGCGCGTGAACGTAAATGGAGAATCCTGGACGGAAACGATCTCGCGACCAGGGTTCCGGGAGGCCAAACGCAAGCTGCTGTGGATGCAGAATGGTGGCAAGGATTCGATCGAAATCGACGAAATCCGGGTGGAGGAACGGACCACCTCCAGGTAGTGGAAATCCTCCTCGGACGCCACCGCTCCTTTACAAAAGGGATGGCAATCCGACAAAAAACGTGATTCTCTCCGGGTGGCCAACTCCCTGGGATCCGGGGACCCATGCTCAGCCCCCCATGAAAGCCATGAAAGCCAGACCATCGCTCCTGAAATCGATCCTGCTCTGCTCGGGCATGGGCTTCGCCCTTTTCCCTTTCCTCATTCAGTCCCTGCAGGCCGACGAGTCGGGTTGGGATTTCACGATGGTGATGCCCGGATGGCTGGCCGGGATCGAGGGAACCGTCGGCGTGCGCGGAGTGGACGGTTATGTCGACGACGACTTCGACGACATCATCGACAATCTCGGCTTCCTCGCGTCGGCGGGAATCGAGGGTCGCAACGGAAAGCTCGGATTTATCCTCGAGGGAATCTACACCAGAACCATCCTCGGCGGGCCCACCCCCGGGCCGCTCCTTTCCACCGTCGGCGTCGAGATGGAACAGGTGGTCGCGGAAGGAACGCTGACCTACCGGATTCTGGAGAACGAACGCGCCTGGATCGAATTTCTCGCCGGAGCCCGCTACACCTACCTGGGAGCCGACCTTTCTCTCGAGGCCGATCCGGCCGGAATCGCCAATGTCAGCCAGACCCTCAGCGAAGCCATCGTGGCCCGTGCCGCGGCGGCGGCGCGTGCCGAAATCAACCGTCGTCTCGCCTCGATCATCGCGGGTTTGCCGCTCCCCGCCGACGACGTCAAGGAGAGCGATCTCAACGCGATCGAAGATCGTGTCCTCACCCTGAACAACGGTTTCCGTGATTCCATCCGCAAGGGAGTGGATGGTGGCCTTGCCTCGGACGAAACCGGACTCGGCGACCGCATCGAGCAGAACGGCCCCTTGCGCCGCGCGATCCGTGCCTACGTGGAAGCCCAGGTTGCGGCACGGCTTGAAGCCGCCCGTGCTGCCGCTTCCGGAGCCGTGGCCGCGGCGCGCGCCAAAGCCCGAGCCGCCGCTGACCGTCGGCTGGCCAAGGCGGAAGCCGCTCTTTCCAAGGCCATCGAACGCCGCCTCAACGACGCCATTCCCGACTCCGACCTCCACGCCTCGAAGGCCTGGGTCGATCCCTTCGTGGGTTTCCGCGGCCGGGTTGATCTCAACGACCAACTTTACCTCACCGGACGTGGCGACATCGGCGGTTTCGGGATCTCCTCGGATTGCGCTTGGAACGTTTACGGCGCCCTCGGCGTCGCCGTCTCGGAACGGACCTGCGTCGAACTCGGTTACCGTTATTACCAGGTCGACTACGAGCGCGGAACCTTGAACTACGACGTGGCCACCAAGGGGCCCTTTATCGGTGTCAGGATCGATTTCTGAAGCGGACGAATCCGTTCACGGACGGAGCAATCCTCCCACTCCCGACTCGAGGCCGTGGAGGGACTTTACCTCATCATCGCCGAGAGCCCGGTTGAAGACTGCCAGATCATCGATCTGCCCGACATAGGCCGCCCCAAGGACAAGCATGACAGCCTTGGGATCCCACCCGAAAGCGAGGTCGAAGCCCTTGATTTCGCCCTGCTTGTTCCCGTCGAGGTAGAGGCTCCCGGCATTGACTTCCCT
>JAGRPC010000045.1:0-3792 GCA_020439925.1 Verrucomicrobiia bacterium
TTCTCTCGATCCGCCTCGATCCCGGCAAGATAGGTCGCGACCTGCTCGGGCGTCGGAGGCAATCCGGCGAGGTCATAGAAAAGTCGTCGGATCAAGGTGACGGATTCGGCCTCGGGCGACGGCGCGATCCCCGCCGCTTCGAGTTTCGCGAGGACAAAAGCGTCGATGGGCCGTCGCCCCCAATCCGAGTCCCCGACGGCAGGCTTCTCCGGCTGCCGCAGGGCGGAAAAAGCCCAGTGCTTCGGCCAAACCGCCCCTTCTCCGATCCATCGATCGAGCGTGTCGACTTCCTCGCTCGTGAGCGGCTCGCCCTTGCCGCGAGGCGGCATCTGCTGCTCGGGATCGATCGACCGGACTCGGGCAATCACCTCGGAATGCTCCGGTTCTCCCGCGACCACCCCGCGATGTCCCGACTCGAGGACCTTGGTGGCATATTCGATGCCGGTGAGACGAAGCCCTCCTTTGGCTTCGTCGGGGCCATGGCAAACCGTGCACTTCTCGGCAAGGATAGGCCGGATTTCTTTCTCGAAATCGACCGGCGCCGCCGAAAGAAACGGCATCCACGCCACGGCCATGATCCAGGCCGCGAAAGGCGGGAGCTGGCTGGCAGGGTGGCTTCCCATCGCGATAGGCAGTGTCCCGGAAATCACCAACCGCGTCAAGCGGCGCAGTGGCGCGGGTCGGCGGTCGCTTCACTGCCTCGCGAAGATGGCATCGGCGAGAATGCCGGATCGCGTGATTGCCACAGAGCCCTCTCATCTGAGAGGGTTTCATTCCGGATTCGACCCTCTTGCTCGTCTCATGAAAACCCTTGCCCTCCTGTTTTCGATTCTAGTTAACGCCATTCTCCTGCAGGCCAACGAGTGGCCCTCCTGGCGGGGACCGAATGGAGACGGCAAGTTGCCCGACGCGGCAACCTATCCGGTCCAGTGGTCCGCTACCGAACACATTTTGTGGCGGACAGACCTGCCCGACCGGGGCAATTCATCCCCCATCGCCTGGGGGGATCGTGTCTTTGTCACCCAGTCTGAGGAAGAGGGAAGGAAGCGCTCCCTGATCTGCCTCGACGCCGCAAATGGCAGGATTCTGTGGAAGGAAACCATCGACTACGGAAAAGCGGAAGAAACCCACAAGACCAACACGCACTGCGCGGCCTCCCCGGTGACGGACGGCAAGCTCGTCTTCGCCTGGCATGGGAACGCCGGACTGCACGCCTACGATTTCGAGGGGAAAAAGGCCTGGAGCGCCGATCTCGGTTCGGACTACGCCCACATCTGGGGGCCGCACGCGGCCAGCCCGGTGCTGATGGGAAGCGCCATCCTCGTCCATGCGGGCCCCGGACCGGTGGCCCGGCTCTTCGCGATTCACAAGGACACCGGCAAGGAGATCTGGAGGCAGGAACTCGACGCCTTCGAGAGCACCGATGCGAAGCAGTTCAAGGGCTCTTGGGCGACTCCCCTTCTGGTCCAGAATGGGGGGCGCGACGAAATGCTGCTTGGGTTGCCGGGTTTTCTCACCTCGTTCGACCCGCGCACCGGGAAGGAACTCTGGCGAGTCGGTGGTCTCGGGGACCTCTGCTACACGAATGTGATGTCCGAAGGCGGACGCGCCCTCTATCTCTGCGGTTACGGGGGGCCCGGCATCGGGGTGAAACTCCCCTCCGCGGGCGAGACTGGCGATCTCACCTCGTCACACCGTCTCTGGGCCGATCCTCCGAAGGGGCAGAACCAGAACCCCCAGCGAATTGGATCGGGACAAATCCTGGGAGACCACCTCTACCTGCTGAACGAACCTGGGGTGATGCAATGCAGCGAGGTCGCCACGGGCAAAATCCTCTGGCGCGAAAGGCTGGGAGCAAACAGCTGGAGTTCGATGAACCTGATCGGGAAGACTCTCTACGTTAACGATACCCGAGGAACCACCTACCTCATCGCCCCCGATCCCTCCTCACTGAAACTGATCGGCAAAAACGACGTCGACGCTAACCAGCACACCAACGCCTCGCTCGCCTTTGCCGGGGGAAGGATCTACCTGCGGACCGATGCGTATCTGTACGCGATCGAGTGAAGTCCCGTCACCGCGGCTGCCTCCTCGCGGAAGAAGGAGGGTTCGCTATTTCTTCACCCTCAGCGCATCCACCACCTCGTAACCCGCCTCCCGTGCCGGCCTCGCGAGTTCGATCAGTGCGTTTCGCGCTTCAAGATCGGCTACCACGCCTTTTAGAGTGAGCGAGCGATCCACCACGATCAGTTCCATCTCATCGTGCTTTTTATCCAGAAGGGCCCCGACGAGAGACGGAATCGAACTCATCCAGGCTTCGTCGACGGTGCCGGGAGAGACCTGAAGGTGGTCGGCGAACTTTTCCCCTCCGATGGCCGACACTGCTGCCTCGACCACCGCTTTGCGTTGCGCCCAGGTGGGGAGGGAACCCTCGCAGGCATACTTTCCTTCGAGCGGCCCGAGATAAAGCACCAGCGGCATCCGGATCTCGGGAGCGAGTTGTTCCGGGTCGAGGCGAAGCCGGTCCTCACGGTCTTTCAAGTCGCGGAAATTTGAATCGAAGGCGCCGCGAATGGCGTCGAGGAGCTGCCCATCGCCCCCGGTTCCCCCGATGCTGGCCGATTCCGGCTCGACCCGGAGAAACGGATCGCGGGTGCCGGAGATCAGCGCCTCGATCAAACCTGGAAGCAGATCGAGTCCCGGAATCGCTGTGGCCGCCGGGTTCACTTCGATCCGGTCGACGACCTCAACCAGTTCCGGAACCTTGCCTCTCGCCGATTCGACGAGGCGGCTCTTGACGTGGCCATCGCGAAGAGTTCCCGAAAGTACCAGCGAGAGCCCGTCCCCTCGTTCAAGTTCGAACCAGCTGGACACCGGTTTGCGGGGAGTCTCTGCGGTTTCCTCGGCAAGCGGAGCAATGGGAGGCGGAGGTATCGGGCCCGATGAAGGATCCGCCGAAAACTCCGGGGAATTCTCTCCCGCTTCGCCGCCCGCATAAGGATCCTTCACCGTCAGGATGACGACGGTTGCCAGGATCGCCGCGAGGGCGATGAGATATTGCCAAAACCGGGCCATGGACAGTTTCGAGGGATACCGGGTCACGTTCCGCGAACCGGAAGGGGCGGGAAAGGAAAATCTTCGTCTGGCGAGGCGTTCGGCGGGATTGCCTAATTCACGTCATCCCGTCAGCGAGAGGCGATCTTCCGAACTCGTTTTCAGGGTATAATCAGGAATGACGCGCCGCCTCCTGACCGGTCTCGCTTTCTTTGCCACCCCCGTCCTGACGAGGGCCGAAGTCGATTTCGTTCATCAGGTCGTGCCCGTCCTGAAACAGCACTGCGCGGGTTGCCACGGCGGGAAGGAGGCCAAGGGCGGCTTTTCGTTGAACACTCGTGAACTGTTCCTCGAGGACGAGGCGGCCATCCCGGGCAAGGCGGCAGAATCCTACTTTCTCGAACTGATCGGGGAATCCGACCCCGAGGTCCAGATGCCGCCGAAGAAAAAGGACCGCGTCCCCGCGGAAGCGGTCGCCTTACTCAAAACGTGGGTCGACGAAGGCATGAAGTGGGAGCCCGGCTTCACCTTCGGCGAACCGACCTACGAACCTCCGCTGAAACCGCGACGCCCCGAACTTCCTCCCGTTACCGAGAATCGGGAAAACCCCGTCGACCGCTTTATCGACGTTTATCTCGCTGATCGAAAACTGCCCCGTCCCGACCTGGCCGATGATGCGACCTTCTTCCGGCGGATCCACCTCGACCTGATCGGACTGCTGCCAACGCCGCACGAGAC
>JAGRPC010000045.1:3847-39195 GCA_020439925.1 Verrucomicrobiia bacterium
GCCCGCGACCTCGACTACGCCGATCACTGGCTGACCTTCTGGAACGACCTCCTCCGCAACGACTACGCCGGCACCGGTTTCATCACCGGAGGCCGCAGCCAGGTGAGCCGATGGCTCTACGACGCGCTGAAGGAGAACCGGCCCTTCGACGCGATGGTGCGCGAACTCATCGCTCCGCCCACCCCTGAGAGCGAGGGTTTCATCAAGGGGATCGAGTGGAGGGGTGATGTCAGTGCGGGCCAGACCCTGCCGATCCAGTTCGCCCAGAGCCTCTCTCAGTCGTTTCTCGGCATCAACATGAAGTGCGCCTCGTGCCACGACAGCTTCATCGACCGTTGGAAGCTCGGTGAGGCCTACGGCCTCGCGGCGATCTACTCGGAAACGCCCCTGATGATCCACCGCTGCGACAAGCCCACTGGCGAGACGGCAGAGGCGGCCTGGCTGTTCCCGGAGATTGGCCAGGTCGATCCTGCGGCGGCCAAGGGGGAGCGCCTCAAACAGCTCGCCGCCCTCATGACCCACCCGGAGAACGGTCGCGTCACCCGCACCATCGTGAACCGACTCTGGGGACAAATGATGGGCCGCGGACTCGTCCACCCGCTCGATGCCATGCAGACGGAACCCTGGCACGAAGACCTGCTCGACTGGCTCGCGAGCGACTTCCACGAGCACGGCTGCGATCTCAAGCGCACCCTCCGTCTCATCGCCACCTCCGAAGCTTACGGAAGCCGCGCCGAGGTGACCGAGGGAGAAGATGAGGGAACCTCCTATGTCTATGCCGGCCCCCGCGCCAAGCGCCTCACCGCCGAGCAGTTCGTCGACCTGATGTGGAGCCTGACCGGCACGGCGCCACGTGCGTTCGACGCCCCTGTCGTCCGTGGGAAGGGCGATCCCGCAACCGCGGCCAGGCTGGCCCGGAAATCGTCTTGGATCTGGGGCCCTTCGGCGGCGGCCGGCCCGGTTCCCGGAGGAGAAAAGGTCCTGCTGCGAAAGGATTTCAAACCGGCCAAGCCCGTAGAGTCGGCCGGGGTCGTCGCGACAGCGGACAATGAGTTCGTACTTTACCTGAATGCCCAGTCGGTTCTGACCGGTAACGATTGGACCAGGCTCGAATCCGCTCCCGTGACCGTGAAGGCGGACGGGGTCAACCGACTCCTCCTTGTCGCGACAAATGGAGCGAAGGATCCGAACCCCGCCGGAGCCTTCGCGGCGATACGACTTGTCTACGAAGACGGCAGTGACGAGATCATCGCCACGGACGAGAGCTGGACCGTCTCCACGAAAGTGCCGTCCGGCGACAAGCACGCCCAGTGGAAAATCGCCGAACTCACCTGGGAGCCGGCCACTTCCGTGCCGCCAACCTCGTGGGCAGGATCGATCGATCCGCAAATCGGAATGGCACTGGCCTCCTGCTCCGTGTCGGCTCCCCTCATGGTCCGAGCCGCGCTCGTCAAGAGCGACTTCCTCATGCGCAGCCTCGGACGTCCCAACCGCGACCAGATCGTGACCTCTCGTCCCGGCGAACTCACCACCCTCGAGGCAATCGATCTCTCGAACGACGCCAACGTCGCGAAAGCCCTCGAAGCCGGTGCGGCAAAACTCGTCGCCACTCATGCCAAGGCTCCCGACCGTCTCATCGAGGAACTTTACCTTTCCACCCTGACAAGACTGCCGACGGAGGACGAACTGACCCTCCTCCGCGATGTCCTCGGTGAAAACCCCGCTCCCCAGACCGTAGCAGACCTCACCTGGGCACTCTGGATGATGCCGGAGTATTTGTTGATTCGTTAAACCTCTTATCACCCACACCAACTTCCACACCCTCATCAGGTAGCACCGCGCGACCCGCGCGGTGGCGAGCCCAGCGAGCGCTGAATCCATCACACGCCTTACACCCCGCCCCGGGCCGGGCGAGGCTACCCTTGACTCCTTCTTTTTTTTTTCACCGTTTACTCCGATGAACTTCCCCTTCGACCCCGAAGCCCCCGATCCCATCGTCAGGCGCGACTTCCTCAGGCAACTCTCCGCCGCCGGCGCCGCCGCCTGGATGAGCGGGGAACCGCAACTCGTCCGCGGCAAGGAGATCCAGCATCCCGAGGCGAAAGCGGACGCCTGCATCCTCCTCTGGCTCGCGGGAGGAATGGCCGCTCCGGAGACCTTTGACCCGAAGCGATACGCGCCCTTCTCCAAGGGGATGAAGGTCGACTCGGTCCTCTCGACCTTCCCTGCGATCCCGACCTCGGTCGATGGATTGCAGATCTGTCAGGGCATGGAAAGCATCGCCGGGATCATGGACCGTGGCACCCTCATCCGCTCCGCGGTGCAGCCAGATCTCGGCAGCATCCTCCATTCGCGCCACCAGTATCACTGGCACACCGGCTACGTCCCTCCGCAGACCGTCGCATGCCCGCACCTCGGGGCTTGGTTCGCGCGGGTGCTGGGACCGAACAACCCGGTGATGCCGCCCTTCATCAACATCGGACAGCGCCTCGAGGGTGTCGGGGAGAAGGAAGAACTGAAGGCCTTCACCACGGCCGGTTTCTTCGGCAGCGAATACGGCCCCATGAACCTGCCCTTCCCCGAAGAGGCCGCCAAATCGGTGCAACCGCCCGAGGGCATGACCTCCGAACGTTTCGCCAACCGAGATAAGCTCTACCGAAAGCTTGTCGACCGGAGTCCGCATCGCGACTACGCGAGCGACTACCAGCAGGAGTCACTGGTGCGCTCGATGGACAACGCCTACCGCCTCCTCGCTTCGGACGAGCGCAAAGCCTTCGACCTGAACGAGGAACCCGATGAGGTGCGCAAGATCTACGACACTTCGCGTTTCGGCCGCGGGTGCCTTCTCGCCCGCCGCCTTGTCGAGAACGGGGCACGCTTCGTCGAGGTGACGACCGAGTACGTGCCCTTTCTCCACTTTGACACCCACGCCGACGGGAACAAAACCGTGGCCCGTCTCCACTCCGAAATCGACCGTCCCATCGCCCAACTCATTCTCGATCTCGAGGAGCGCGGGCTGCTCGACCGCACCCTTGTCATCATCGCCTCCGAGTTCAGCCGGGACGCCCTCATCGAGGGCAAGCCAGGATCGAACGCCCGCGACCAAGCCACCCACAAGGTCGACGTCATCACCGAGGAAAAACACTACGGCCTCCATCGCCATTTCACCGGGGGGACGAGCGTGGCGATGTTCGGCGGAGGGGTGAAGAAAGGATTCGTTTATGGCAAGACGGCCGATGAACGCCCCCTCGTTGCGGTGGAGAATCCGGTCACCGTGACCGACCTGCATGCCACCATCATGACCGCAATGGGGGTAAGCCCGAAGACGGAGTTCACGATCGAGGGACGCCCCTTCTACGTGACCCAGGACGGCAAAGGCAAACCGGTGATGGAGATTTTCGGGTGATTCCGTCTCGCCCCGTCACCGAGGAAATACACCCACCAGGAATTGAACCTGGACCTTCGGCTTCGGAGGCCGACGTAATATCCATTTTACTATGGGTGCGTCACAGCGGATCCCGGTGCATGGCACGGGGGCAGGTCCGCAGGGCGGGTAAGATGCGACCAACCCGGGAGAAGCGCAAGTGGGAAGCTGAACCGGAAGAGTGGCCGGCCACAAAGGCCCCTTTACACCCCCCGGCCAAGGCCCTATCGTCCCGGCCCGCTGCAAATCCGGGGTGCAATCCCCCCGGGGCGAAATTTTCATGGGCTCCGACACCCGCAAACGCATCGTCATCAAGATCGGCACAGGCGTCCTCACGCGAAACGCCGGGGGCGGCATCCACCATGCCATGATCGCCCGACTCGCCCAGGCCATCGCCGACATCCACGCGGCCGGCCACGAGGTCATCGTCGTCTCCTCAGGCGCGGTCGGTGCCGGCATTTCGTCGTTCGGTCTGGAGAAGCGCCCCACCGAGATCGAGATGCTCCAGGCCTGCGCGGCAGCGGGACAGGCCCGGCTCATGCATCTCTACGAGAGCCAGTTCGGGCACCACGGGCTGAACGTCGCCCAGCTCCTCGTGACTCACGAGGATCTGCAGGACGAACGGCGCAGCGGCAACGTCCTTGCGACCCTGAACGCGATCCTCGGACACCGGGGCGTCGTCCCGATCATGAACGAGAACGACTCGGTCTCGGTCTACGAGCTGAAAGTCGGCGACAACGACACCCTTTCCTCCATCGTAGCCCGCCTCGCCGCGGCCGACATGCTCATCCTGTTGACGAGCGTCCCCGGTCTCACCGGTCCCGACTCGGTCTCGGAAGACGACATCATCACCCATGTCGAGGATGTGGAAACCGTTCTCCACTTTGCCCGCGATGAGAAAGGCGCCCTCTCCGTCGGCGGCATGGCCAGCAAGCTGAGAGCGGTCGAGGCGGCAGTGAACGCCGGAATCGAAACCTTGATCGCGAGCGGCCTCAAGCCCGAGCAACTCCCCGATCTCGTCGAAGGCCGTGGGCTTGCCACCCGCTTCCGCCCGAAAGCCAAATCCTCCACTCTCTCCTGACCTCCCCGACTCCATGACTCCGGACGATATCGGCAGCGAAATCAACCGCATGGGCGAGCAGGCCCGCGCCGCCGCCCACGCTCTCACGAAGCTCTCCACGGAGGAGAAGAACGCCATTCTCCTCGCCATGGCCGACGCCCTCGTCACGCGCGAGAAGGAGATTCTCGAAGCCAATGCGCTCGACCTTGCCGCCGCCGCGGAAGCCGGGCTCAGCAGTGCGATTCAGGATCGCCTCCGCCTCGATCCCGCGCGTGTCGTGGCCATGGCGAACGGCATCCGGGAAGTCGCAGCCCTCCACGACCCGACGGGGGAGGTCCTCCGGGAGTGGACCCGGCCCAACGGACTGCGCCTCCAGAAAAAACGCACCCCCATCGGCGTGATCGGCATCATCTTTGAAAGCCGCCCCAACGTCACTGCCGACGCTGCCGTCCTCTGTTTCAAGACCGGCAACGCGACGATCCTTCGCGGAGGCAAGGAGGCGATCCACTCGAACCGCGCCATCGCCGCCGCCCTCCAGGAAGGGGGCGCTCCCGCCGGGCTGCCGGACCACAGCATCCAGCTCATCCCCTTCGTTGACCGGGAAAGTGTTCGCCATCTCTGCGAGATGGACCGGTGGCTCGACCTCATCATTCCCCGCGGCGGAGCCGGGCTCATCGAAGCGGTGGTGAGCATGGCCCGCATGCCGGTGATCAAACACTATGACGGCATCTGTCACGTCTACGTCGACAAGGAAGCCGATGCGGACATGGCCGAGGCGATCACGATCAACTCGAAGACGCAGAAACCCTCGGTTTGCAACGCCGCCGAGACCCTTCTGGTGCATCGGGAGATCGCTCCCTCCTTTGTTCCCCGCATCGCCGCCGCCCTCGCGGCCAAGGGCGTGGAAGTGCGCGGCGACGAGGAGTTTCGCCGCCTCGCGGGGACTGCCCCGGTGACTCCGGCCTCCGAAGCCGACTGGACCACGGAATACCTCGACTACATCCTCTCGGCGAAGGTTGTCGACGACTTGGACGCCGCCATCGCCCACATCAACCGCTACGGATCCCATCACACCGACTCCATCGTGACGCAGGACGAGGCCGCGGCCGCAAAATTCCAGCTTGAGGTCGACAGTGCCTGCGTTTTCTGGAACTGCTCGACACGCTTCGCGGACGGAGGCGAGTTCGGCTTCGGGGCCGAGATCGGGATCAGCACCGACAAACTCCACGCCCGCGGCCCCATGGCCCTCGAGGAACTCTGCAGCTACAAATATCTCGTTTTCGGCAACGGGCAGTTGAAGGGTTGATACCCCCGATTCCCGCCGTCGCTCACTCCTTCCAGAGCCAACGCATCGAGTCCGGAAAGATCGCCCCGCCGTGGTTGCCGTTGTGGGCGCCTTCGCCGAAGACAAATTCGAGGTCGTAGCCCGCGAACGTCAAGGCTGCGGCCATCTCCCGGTTGGCGAGGGGCCAGTTGCCATGCTCGTTGTCGAGGTCGTTCGAACCATCCTGGAGGAACACCCTCAGCGGCTTCTTCTCCGTCTTCCGGATCAGTGCGGGATAGACGTGCCCTCCGCGGATGTTCGTGAAGCTGCCGATGTGACTGAGAACCTTGCCAAAGAGGTCGGGCCTTTCCCATGCCACGGTGAAGGCGCAGATTCCTCCCGAACTCATCCCGCAAATGGCGCGCCGACCGGGGTCGTCGGTGAGGCGCAGGGTTTTCCCGACTTCGGCGAGGATTTCGGTTTCGAGAAACTTCGCATAGTTCCCGTCAAGGGTGTCATACTCGACGGACCGGTTGCTCCCCACGCCTTCCGGTGCCTTCCATTTCTGCGGCTCCTTCAGTTCCTTTGCAAACCAGCCCGGGTTGACAAATATCGCGATCATCACCGGCAATTCGCCCGAGGCGATGAGATTGTCGAGTACCACGGGCACGCGGATCTGACCGTTTTCATCGACGTAGGCGTGCCCGTCCTGGAAAACCATCACCGCCGCCTTCTCCGATCCCTTCGGGTCATACTGGGCCGGGACGTAGACGTAATACTCCCGGATCGTGCCCGGATAGATCGTGCTTTGCCAGAGGTGCCTGTTGACCGTTCCCCGCGGAATTCCTTCCTTCTGCTCCGAGTCCGGACCAAAGGGATATTCCCTGGGCTTGGCCCCTTCGTCCTGAGCAACGAGCGGCGATACCAGCGAGAGAAGACAGAGAACCAAAAAGGGGAGTTTCATGATGCGGACTATGCCCATGAGGATCGATCCCGGCAAGGAAGGAGAAGAAGGATTCCGGGCCCCTTGCCCTTTTCAGGCATCTCGCGATAGTGGCGGCGCCATGGCAACTCCCCCCTCCTTCTCCCAAATCGGCGTCGTCTTCGATCTGGATGGCGTCCTCATCGACTCGCACGACCAACACGAGCGCAGCTGGTTCCAGCTCGCCGTGGAAATTGGCAAACCGCTGACGAAAGAGCAATTCAAGGAGTCCTTCGGCATGCGAAATGTCATGTGCATCCCCCATGTCTTCCGCTGGGCCGCCCCGGAGGATCACGAGACGATTCATGCCCTCGGCGAACGCAAGGAGGCCCTCTACCGGGAACTGCTCGCCGTCGACGGCATCGATCCGCTTCCAGGGGTTGTGGCCCTTCTCGAATCACTTGCCGCGGCAGGGGTCCCGGTGTCCCTCGGTTCATCGACCTCACGAAAAAACATCGAGGTCTGTTTCGCGACGACGGGACTCGCTCCCTACTTCGGACCGAACTACACCGGGGCGGAGGACGTCTCCCGCGGCAAACCCGCCCCCGATGTCTTTCTCGAAGCCGCAAGGAAGATCGAGCGGGACCCCGCGAACTGCCTCGTGATCGAGGACGCCCACGTCGGCATCGAGGCCGCCCTCGCCGCCGGAATGCGTGCCCTCGCCGTCACCACGACCCACCCGCGGGAGAGCTTTCTCGAAAGCGGAGCCGCGCACATCGTGGACTCCCTCGCCGAGGTCGACGCGGAGACGGTCAGGGCCCTGCTCTCTTGACTGAATGAATCCCGCTTGTGATCGCGTGACTTCCGTGTAGCAGTGTCCCCTCTTCCAACCCATCCCTTCCATCCATGCGAGTGAAAGCCTTTCCCGCCCTCGTGCCCGCCCCCGGGCAAGCCCCGTCCATCGCTTCCGTTCCTTACGATGTCGTCAATACGGCGGAGGCGCGGGCTCTCGCCGAAGGACGCCCCAACAGCTTCCTCCGCGTGGTACGCGCCGAACTCGAACTTCCCGAAGACACGGACCCCTACAGCGACGCGGTCTACGAGAATTCCAGGCGCAACTTCGAACGACTCCAGAAAGAGGGCCTCTTTGTCCGCGAACCGGAGCCCTGCGTCTATCTTTACCGCCAGATCATGGATGGACGTGCCCAGACAGGCATCACCCTCTGTTGCCACATCGAGGACTACGAGAATGATCTCATCCGCAAGCACGAAAAGACACGCAAGGTCAAGGAGGATGACCGCACCCGCCTCACGGACGTGCTCAGCGCCAATACCGGACCGGTCTTCCTCACCTACAAGGACGTCGACGCGGTCGATGCCTTCGTTTCCTCCTGGTGTGCCGACCATGAACCGTCCATCGATTTTGTGGACGACGTGAACGTCCGGCACACGGTCTGGCGCGTCACCGCGGACGAGGCCTCACCCATTCTCGAAGCAATCGGGGAAGTGCCCCTCTCCTACGTCGCGGACGGCCACCACCGCAGTGCCAGCGCCGCCCGTGTCGGAAAGGAACGGCGCGACGCGAATCCCGATCACGACGGCACGGAAAACTACAACTGGTTTATGGCGGTGATGTTCCCTGCAAGCCAGCTCAAGATCCTTCCCTACAACCGCGTCGTGAAGGACCTCAACGGCATGTCTGCCGACGGGTTCCTCAAGCGTCTCGCCGACGGGTTCCGTCTCGATTCCAACGGGAAGAAGTCCCCTGACGGACCGGAATCGGTCTGTGTCTATCTCGACGGGAAATGGCACACCCTGGGCTGGGATCCGGTGGAATCGGAAAGCCCTATCGATCGTCTCGACGTGTCTTTTCTCCAGGACCATATCCTCACTCCCCTCCTCGGCATCGGCGATCCCCGCACGGACGAGCGGATCGACTTCATCGGGGGAATACGCGGGACAGCCGAACTCGAAAAGCGCGTCGACAGTGGAGAGTGGGCGGTGGCCTTCTCGATGTATCCGACCACGGTGCAGCAACTCATCGACATCGCCGACGCCGGCGAGATCATGCCGCCGAAATCGACCTGGTTCGAACCAAAACTGCGTTCGGGCCTTTTCGTCTACACGCTGGATTGAGGGGACCAGACAGGGTCGGGTCGGCGACCTGCCCCTCTCCGCTTCGCGAAAGTCCCATCACATCCCGGGGAACTCCTCGTCGGACTCGTTGTTGGCATCCTGCATCTTTTTCAGGACCTCCGACATGTCTTCGACGGACTCCCACACGTGGTGGGCGACGTAGATCGGAGCCCCGGCCTGCACGGCAAGAGCGATGCTGTCGCTGGGACGGGCGTCCAGTTCGACGATTTTGCGTTCTTCGAGCTCGTTTTCGGCAACAATGATGAGACGCGCGAAAAACACCGTATCGGTGAAATCATTGATCACGACCCGGTCGACGCGGGCCCCAAGGGCGGTGAGCACGTCAGCGAAGAGGTCGTGGGTCTGCGGACGCGGTTTCGGGGTGCCGTGGAGGAACATGTTGATCGCGGATCCGACCGAATGGTCCACGTAGATCACGAAGACCTTTTCCTCATTTCCAAGGAAGACTGCCGAACCCGCGCTCGTCGCGAGGACACTCTTCACTTCCACTTGGACCACGGGTTTACCAATCATGCCTGAACGAGGGGCCACTATGGCGAGGATTTCGCTGCTTGGCAACGGCCCTTTCCTTGAAGGGCGACACACGACCCGGCCTCATTCCGGAATGTTTCCCGACACGTCACGTTCCCTCGTGGCGGGCACGGTGCTCGGCCGCGACCCGGATATATTTCTCCGCCCAGTCGCGGATGGAGCCTTGCTCGGAGGCGTCCAAAGATCTCACCACCTTCGCCGGAGAGCCCATCACCAGCGATCCCGGAGGAATAATTCTGCCCTTGGGAACGAGGGAACCTGCCGCCACGATGGAACGCGAACCGACCCTGGCTCCGTCCATGACGATCGCCCCCATCCCGACGAGAACCTCGTCGCCGATCTCGCAGGCGTGGAGCAGGGCACGATGCCCGACCGTCACATAAGCCCCCACCACGGTGCCGAGATCGCTCGCCAGATGGACGACCGTGGCATCCTGGATATTCGTTCCCTCCCCTATCTCAATCCGTTGAATATCAGCACGTAACACGCATTGATACCAAACGCTGGAGAGTGGCCCGAGAATGACATCCCCCATGACGGAGGCGTCGGGTGCGACCCACGCGCTTGGGTGTATGTCAGGGTCACGGGAAAGGTGAGTGCAGACCGTTGGAACCATCATGAGCGGGCAATTTCGAGGGCGGAGATCGGGGACCGACGGGCTGGAAACCCGTGAGATTCCTTGAAATTTAAGCTTGCCAAACAATTTTTCTCTTCGTATTTGGGTGCGGAAGAGAGGCGGAAACCGTTGATTTACGGAGGTTTCAAGGTGACTCCACCGCAAAGAACGGTTAGACTGGCCTCCTCACTCAAACCTCAAAAACGTGATGAACAAGGGAGAACTTATCGATGCAGTCCAGAAAGCGCTTGGTGGCGAAACCTCCAAGAGAGCCGCAGAAGAATCCGTGAAAGCGGTTCTTGAATCCATTGCCAAAGGCATCAAGAAGGACGGCAGCGTCCAGCTGATCGGCTTCGGCACCTTCGAAGTGCGCAAGCGCGCCGCCCGTACCGGCCGTAACCCCAAGACGGGCGCGACGATCAAGATCGCCGCTTCCAAGACCGTTGGCTTCAAGCCCTCCTCCGCTCTCAAGGGTAAGCTCTGAGATCCGGACAGGGAAGTTGTTTCAACCCCAATTCAAAGAAGAAGCGTGGCAGGTCACCTGCCGCGCTTTTTTGTTTTCCCTTTTCACTCGTCGAGTTTATCGCTCTCACCGGATTCCCGCCCCCCGCGCGGGACGGGCACCGCCTCACAGGTGTCGCGCCAGCCAGGAAAGTTCCAGAGGTTCGGAAATCCAGCGCATTGGACGGGCTTCACCGGCTGAATGCGGCAGTCGATGCCGTCGAGAAAAATGCACTCGTGGTCTGGTTTGGAAATCAGGGTCAGTCCGGTCCGGTTGAGCCTCACCTCGGTGTAACGCTCGATGAAATCCGCCTCTTCCAATCCCAGGAAAGCCGCGATGCCAGAAATTTCCGCATTCGAAACCGGAACCTCTCCGGGCCACCTGCAGCAGTTGCCACAGCGCTGGCAGAGGTAATACATGCCGGGTTCCATATCGTGGAGGCTCATTCCGGCACGATGCCCCTCTCTCGGGACTTTTTCATCCCTGAATCCCCTCCCATCCCGGGTCCGCGCGAATTTCCTCCCGGATTCACCGGCTCCTTGGCAAAAAGGATGCGATGTGTTAGTTTTACGGTTTTTGGAATCGTTCCGGCAGATGCCCGCCCTGAGAGGATGGCGTCGATCCCCGTTATCCTCCCGACCCCTTGTTTCAGACTGCATGATTGGCAAACTTATTGGAGCCTTCTCGAGCGACATTGGCATCGACCTCGGAACGGCCAACACGCTCGTCTATGTCCGGGACCACGGCATTGTCTTGCGGGAACCGTCCGTCGTCGCAGTGAAATCGGGGACCAACCTTGTCCTCGCAGTCGGAGACGATGCCAAGAGGATGCTTGGCCGCACTCCCGGAAACATTGTGGCAGTTCGCCCTCTCCGAGACGGAGTCATCGCCGACTACGAGGTGACCGAAGCGATGTTGAGGCACTTCATCCGAAAGGTCCACAATCGTCGTCGCTGGATCCGCCCGCGCATCGTCATTGCCGTACCCTCCGGAATCACGGAAGTGGAGAAACGCGCCGTGAACGAATCGGCCGTCGCTGCCGGTGCGCGGGAGGTGCATCTCATCGAGGAACCGATGGCAGCCGCCATCGGAGTCGGTTTACCGGTTCAGGAAGCCGCCGCCAACATGATCGTCGACATCGGGGGGGGCACCACGGAGGTGGCCATCATCTCGCTCTACGGGCTCGTCTACAGCCGCAGCGTGCGTGTCGCGGGAGACGAACTCGACGAAGCCATCATCAATTACCTGCGCCGAGCCTACAATCTCCTGATCGGCGAGCGGACGGCCGAGGAAATCAAGATTCGCATGGGTTCGGCCTTTCCGCAGCCCAAGGAAACCTCCGTGGAGGTAAAAGGGCGCGACCTTATCGCCGGACTACCCAAAACGGTCAAGGTCACCTCCTCCGAAATCCGGGAGGCCCTCATGGATCCCCTCGGGGTCATCGTCGACTCGATCCGAGTGACCCTCGAACGTTGCCCTCCCGAACTCTCCGCCGACCTGGTCGACAGGGGCGTTGTCCTCGCCGGAGGAGGTGCCCTTCTCAAAGGCATCGACCAGCTTATTTCCGATGAGACGGGCCTTCCCGTTCATATCGCCGAGGATCCCCTGAGTGCCGTTGCGGAAGGGACTGGAAAGCTTCTCGACGAGCTTGATTTCCTTAAGAAAGTCACGCAACCGGCGCGTCATTGACGCCACCATGATCGACGCGGATTTCCCGGCGGAGAACCTGGCATGAGCCGACTGAACCTCACCTTCCTGATCGCCTTCATCGGCCTGCTCATCTGGATCACCCTGTTTGATCCAGGAGCCGTCTCAACGATCCAGCGTGGAGCTCAACAAGCAATGCGCCCTTTCATCAAGGCCTCGAACGCGGTCGACAACACAGCCGGGGAGGTTGGAGGAGAGTCGCTCAGTATTCCCCAACTGCGGGCCAACCTCTCGAAGGCGGAGCAGGAACGGGACCGGCTCAAGCTCGAGGTCATCCAACTCGACGAACTCCTCGAAGAAAACAACCAGCTTCGCAAGGCGCTGCAGTACCGGGAGCGCTCTCCCCGCTCCCTGATCGCGGCCCGCGTCATCAGCCGGAAGCCCTCCCAGTGGTACAGCACCCTCATCATCGACAAAGGCAGCGATGCGGGAATCGCCGTCGACAGCCCGGTGATTGTTCCTCTCGGTGAAGAAGCCGGGCTCGTCGGAAAGGTTTCCGAGGTTATCGGGCCGGAGTCGGCTGTTGTCCTCCTGTTGACCGACGAAATGTGCCAGGTCTCAGCTCGACTCGGAGAAACCCAGGAACAAGGCATCCTCAGCGGCCAGCGGGGTGCCTTGCGCAATCTTCCCAATCTGAGGCTGCGCTACCTGTCCAAAGAAGTCGAAACCGTTCCCGGAACCCGTGTCTACAGCTCCGGCACCGGCGAATTGTTCCCCCCCGACCTCTATCTCGGAGATGTCATCAGTCTCTCGACCGGCGTGATCGACGCGGAAGCTTCGATAAAACCCGCTGTCAACTTTGATGAACTGACTGATCTATTCATCATTCTCCCGGCCGACCGGGAGGGAGAAGGCCCACCGAATCCACCTGCGGAAAAACTCCCTGAAAAGCCCGTCTCCGCCCAATGAGGTTCTTCATTTTCCTGGGATTCCTCCTTTCCCTCTCCTTTGTCCTCCAGGAGTTCCTCCCCGTTTTTGACTGGGCATATGGTTCGAGGCTCCTGCTCGTCCACACGGTCTTCCTGACCTGTGCCGTGGCGGTCCCTTTTCCCGCGATGCTGGTCATGGCCTTGACCGCCGGATTCTGCTGGGACGCCCGTTACCATGTGCCCATCTACCCCGACGACGCCACTCTCGGCATTCTCACCCAGGCGGAATTGCCCTTCGGCTTCACCATTTTCCTCTTTGGCATCACCGGGGCACTTATCCAGGGGGTGAGACCCCTGTTCCGACGGGGCCGCTGGGAACTGCCGGTCCTCATGATCGGACTCTGCACCGGGATCACTCTTCTCCTCGAATATCTCGTCATCAGCTTTCACCGTGGAGAGCTCGAGGTCCCGCCGGAATTCTGGTGGAAATTGCTGATGACGTGCCTGTTTTCTTCTCTCGTTTCACCTTTTTTGCTGCTACTGTTGAGCCGCGTCGCGGGACGCCTTCGGTATCGCATCCGCACGGAAGGCCTGAAACGACGCCATACCTACGATGGTGACGCACTTTAGGTTCCGACTCTATCTCCTCGCCGTGGTGGTGATGGCGGGTTTCGGCCTGCTTGTCTACCGTCTCTACCAGATCCAGGTCACGGAATATGCGAGTTGGGCCGCGCGCGTGCCTGGGAGCAAACTGGAATCGGTGCGCATCCCCGGAATTCGCGGGGAAATCCGCGATCGCAACGGTTTCACTCTGGTCGACAGCACCCCCACCTACGAACTCCAGTTCGACCTCCGGGAGATCGTTGCCGCCTACCTCAAGATCTATGGCAAGCTTCCGGAACCCCATGTCTGGGAACGCTTCGACAGTCGCGGCCAGCGTGAGGAAAAGAGCGAGACCGACATCGTCGCCATCGTCGAAGCCACGGTTTTTCCGGGCTTGCAGGAACTGGGCCTCCTCGCCGACTACAGCACCAATGCGATGAGGGTGCACTACCGATCGAACCGCGGCATCGTTCCCTTCACTTTCCGGCGCGACCTAAGCTTCAAGGAATTCGCCCGCTTTGCGGAAAACAACATCGGGATTCCGGGCGTCACCGTCACCCGGGCAGGACGACGCCGGTATCTCTATGATTCGGTCGCCTGCCACGTCCTCGGCTACATGAATCTCGCCGATCCGGATCAGGTCCCGGCCGAAAGAAAGCGGGAATTCAACTACTACGTCGGCGACGACTACGGGGTGATGGGAATCGAGAAGACCATGGATCACTATCTCCAGGGCAAACCCGGCAAGCTCATCATCGAAAAGGATGAGAAGGGCAAGTTCGTCGGGGAGGTCAGCCGCACCGAACCCGAACCCGGTTCCGACGTCTACCTCACCATCGACGCCCGCATCCAGATGGTGGCGGAGCAGAGCCTCCGCAAGGTCGGAAGAGGTGCCGCGGTGGTCATCGACCCGAGAAACGGAGATGTCCTGGCCATCGCCTCGGTTCCTTCCTTCAATCCGAACGTTTTCATTCCCGAAGTCCAGATCGACGACTGGAAACGCTACACCGAAGATCCCACAAGCCCCATGTTCAGCCGGGCGATCAACCCTTACGCCCCGGGTTCAACCGGAAAAATCCCGGTCGCCCTCGCGGGTTGCCTCTCGGGGTCCTGCAATCAACGTTTCAACTGCGGCGGCGGTGCCCAATACGGGAACAAATTCATGAAATGCTGGTCGTCCGGACACGGTACCCTTGATCTCAGTTCCGCGATCAAGGTCAGCTGCAACGGCTTCTTCTACCGGTATGCCAATCACACCGGCATCCGCAACATCCAGACCATGACCAGCCTGCTCGGACTCGGACGGCTCACGGGGATCGAGTTGACCGGCGAAAATCCGGGAAATATCCCGAACCCCGAATGGCTCCGGATGCAGGGACTGCTCTGGAGCGACGCTTTCACCGCTCTCGTCTCCATCGGTCAGGGAGCGACCGAGGTTACCCCGCTGCAGATGGCCTCGGTCACCGCCACGGTGGCCAACGGAGGCAAGGTTTATCAGCCACGCATCGTCCGCAAGGTCGTCGACAAGGACGGGACGGTGGTCAAGGACGACACGCCTGTGCTTCGGGCCGACCTCACCCGCGAAGGTCTCACCCCCGAGCACATCGAACTCGTCAAGCGGGGCATGTGGCGGGTCGTCAACGAGGGAGGTGGAACGGCGGGACGCGCCAAGTCCGAACTGACGGTCATTTCCGGTAAAACCGGCACGGCCCAGACCGCCAATCCCCGCCAACCGACGAATGCCTGGTTTACCTGTTTCGCCCCCTACGATGAACCGGAACTCGCCGTCTGTGTGTTTGTCGAAAACGGCAATTCCGGCGGCGGTGCGGCCTCCCCCATCGCCAAGAACATCATCGACAACGTCATGGCCATGCAGAAGGGCGCCGAGATCGAGGTCACGGCCGTTCCCGAGGCCATCGGTCACACCGATCGGATCATGAGTGTCGCCTTTGAGGGAAGTGACGTTGCGGCCTTCGCCCAGGTAGACGAGGCCTCCGAATCCGCCGTCGACGTTGCCGCCTTCGTTCCCGACTCTCTTCAGGAGCGGAATTTCAGGCCGCTCAGCGGCCTTGCCCAGCCAACCATCAAACAAACCTCCGACAACCGGGGTCGAGTCGGGCAGCTCAATTCCACCCCGACTCCCAAATTCCGTCCTTTCCAGTGGCTGAAAAAGAAGCGATGACTCTCGGTTTCCGCCCCTATCCTTTTTTTCAACGCTCCCTCGACAGGGTGAAATCCCCCTTCCAACCCATCACCGTCTTTACCACATCATGTTCGCCAGACTCCGCAAACTGTTCGGATCCAAGAAACTCAACGAAGGTATCAAGATCGTCGTCAACTGCGAGAAACTCGAAACCCGGGTGGCCCTGCTCGAGAACGGGTCCCTCGAGGAATACACCGTCGAGCGGAAGAACGACGAGAGCATCGTCGGCTCCATCTACAAGGGTGTCGTCCGCAACATCGAGCCCGGCCTGAACGCGATGTTCGTCGACATCGGTCTCGAGAAAAACGCCTTCCTCCATTTCTGGGATGCCATTCCCGAGGCTCTTGACTCCGGTCTCGAGGAGATCCAGCGCAACAGCAAGAAGGGCGGCGGCGAGGGCGACGGCAAGGGCAAGGGCAAAAAGCGGATCCAGTCGAAGGACATTCCCGATCTCTACCCGGTCGGATCCGAGGTCCTCGTCCAGGTCACGAAGGGCCCCATCGGAACCAAGGGCCCCCGCATCACCACGAACATCTCCCTGCCCGGTCGATACATGGTCCTGATGCCGCGAAACGACCAGCTTGGCATCTCGCGAAAAATCGAGGATCCCAAGGAGCGCACCCGCCTCCGCAAGATCATGAGCGAAAAGCTCACCATCCCTGAAAAGATGGGGGTGATTCTCCGGACCGTTTCCTCGGGTCAGAAAGTCCGCTATTTCGTCCGCGACCTCGCAATCCTCGTCGACGAATGGCGCGGGATCGAGGAAAAGGCGGCCGCCAAGAAGGCTCCCGTCTGCGTTTTCAAGGAACCCGATCTCATCGAGCGCACCGTCCGCGATTTCCTCACCGACGAGATCGACGAGGTCCTCTGCGACGACCAGGCCTCCGCCGAGCGGATGAAGGACCTTATCGGCGTCATTTCCCGCCGGTCCCGCAAGCGCATCCAGTACTTCCACACCACCACGCCCATCTTTGAAAAACTGGGCATCCAGCGCCAGATCGACGACGCCTTCTATCGCCAGGTCTGGCTCCCCAGCGGTGGTTATCTGGTGATCGACGAAACCGAGGCCCTCATTGCCATCGACGTCAACACGGGCCGTGCCAAGACGCAGGACAAGATGATCCTCCAGACGAACATCGAGGCCGCGGAGGAAGTGGCCAGGCAGGTCCGTCTTCGCAACATCGGAGGCCTCCTCGTCATCGACTTCATCGACATGAAGTCGCGCCGCGACCAGATGGCGGTCTACAAGGCCATGAAGGAGCGGCTCAAGCATGACAAGGCCAAGACGCAGATCCTCCAGATCTCTCCGCTCGGGCTCATGGAGATGACCCGTCAGCGCCTCCACGAAAGTCTCAATATTACCGTCAACGAGCCGTGCCATCACTGCCAGGGGCGGGGCATGGTCAAGAGCGCCGAATCCATGAGCGTGGAGCTCCAGCGGCGCCTCAATTCCATTCTGGGCAAGGCGGAGACGCCGGGGCGCGAACTCCTCGTCATTGTAAACCCGGACGTGATGGAGCGGCTCCGCACCCACGATGGAGAACTCTTTGTCGAACTCGAACGGCGCCACAACGCCCGGCTCACCTTCCGTAGCGATGCCTCCTACCACCGCGAACAAGTGGTGGTCGCCGATGCCCGGACCCAGAAAGAGATTCGGGAATGATGTGGCCTGAGGCCATCTGAGGGCGAGCCTGACGCTCCAGCGCCACCCGATCGTGGGATACCCGTTCCATGCCGGTTAACCGCAAACGTGTTGCCCTGCTCGTCGAGACTTCGCTCGGATCGGGACGCGAGATCCTGCGCGGCATCGCCCGTTATGCGAGGCAGGCCGGCGACTGGCAGCTCTTTCATGCGGCCGGTGGGCTTCCCGAGGCCTTTCCAGGCTGGATGGAGTCATGGGAAGGCGACGCCGTCATTGCCCGTATCCAGAACGAGACGACACGCGAACGGCTCGAGTCGCTTTCCCTGCCCGTGATCGACGTTCTCGGAGTCTGCGAGAATCGTTTCCCCCTCGTGCATGTGGACGATGCCGCGATCGCACGGTCGGTGGCCGAACATTTCCGCTCGCGCCATTTCGTCCACTACGCCTTCTACGGAATCGCCGGCGAAAACTGGTCGCAAAGGCGCGCCTCCGCCTATCGGGAAGCCTGCAGGGGAGCAAAGAGCTTCTCCCTGCTCGAGACTGCTCGCGAAAGCGCCGGCTCGAAGGGCGATGCCACCCGTCAGCTGCACGAGTGGTTGCGCAATCTCCCCAAGCCAGCTGCGATGATGGTCTGCAGTGATCAGCGAGGTCTCGAGCTGCTTGAGGCCTGCCTTGCCGAAAACCTCTCCGTTCCCGAGGAGATCGCGGTGATCGGTGTGGACAATGATACCGCTCTCTGCGAAATCAGCGCACCGCCGCTCAGCAGTGTGCGAGGAGGCCACTTCAATGTCGGATTCGAGGCAGCAAAACTGCTCGATGCCATTCTCGGAGGGGAGCCCCCGCCGCAAACCTCTCTGCTGGTCAGGCCCAATGGCCTCGTCGAACGCGATTCGTCGAACCTGCAGGCCATTGCCGATCCGCTCGTGGCGAGAGGGGTGCGCTACATTCGCGAGCACCTCGCCGACTCCATCACCAACGACACCATTTCGAGAGCCGCGGGACTTTCGCGCACCCTCTTTCAGAAGCGCTTTCGCGAGGCGACGGGCCAATCGGTGCGGGAGTTCATCCTCGGACGCCGGATCGAGCGGGCACTGCTCCTGATACGCGACACCGATCTTCCCCTCGCGGAAGTCGCCATCCTGTGCGGCTTCCGGCACCAGGAATACCTCGGCCAGGTCGTGAAGCAGGCAACCGGAGACACACCCGGCACCATCAGGAAAGCGGTGCGAAGCCAGTGATTCGAGTCACGCCTCGGTAGAAATCCACCTCTTTCCCTGTTGATTTCAGGGATTGGAATCCCCTTCCACGGACTCGGGCTGAGCAGGGATCTTTTTCAGATACGTTTCCCCGGCCCCGACGAGGACAACCCTGTTTTCCTCAGCGACGGGGGCCGAAAAGGGCGAGCCTGCACGGAAAAAACCCGAGCAGGCGGATACGACCACCGCAAGAACGAGAGTGACGAGATTGGCGGTGAGGATGCCGGAAACCAAGAGAACAACACTGACACCGAGCATCGACCAGGTCAGGGCCACGGCAATCGCATGGTCTTCCCGGTGCTTCCTGCACAGGCCCGCCATTATCCGCGGGCGAGCCCCAAACCAGGATCGTGGCCGCCGCCGGTCGCGTAGTCCACAGGACAGGACAACGGCAGAAGGTCGACCGCATTTCACGCAACTTCCCGATGGCAGCACGGCACCGTTCTCGAGGACAAGCTCCCCGCCAGTGCGAAAGATCAAGGGCGTTGCGGAACCGGCACCCTCCTTGTCTGCGAACTTGTTTTCCGGCAGCGAAAGCGACGAATAATCCGGCGGAACCGGAACGATGATCCGTTCGCGGACAACAGTGGGCGAAGACGATGACATTGTCTTGGGAGCTTGGGCAGGAGCACTCATCTGTGGCCTCGAAGAGAGCATCTGCGGTGCCAGAATCGAGGAGAAGTCAGTCACACTCTCGTGGCAAAAACTGCCATCCTGACTCGATTTGCACTTAAAGCATTTGAGAAAAGGCTGCCCAGCCTGCCAAGACACTTCCAGCGAAATCAGACCTTCTCGAGTTCCTCGATCTTCTCGCTCAACTCCGCCCATCTGGTGAAGCGCTTCTCAAGCTGCTCCTCGATCTCGGAATACCTCTTCATCGCCGCCGACGATTCCTCGCCGTTCTTGAAGAACTCGGGATCGGCAAGCTTCGCGTCGAGACGGACTTTCTCCTCTTCGAGTTGTGCGATCTCCGCCTCGAGAGCCTCGAAATCTTTCTTCAATGGTTTCAGTTTGGCGGCGCGCTCCTCGCGTGCCTTCGCCTCGATCCGCCGCTGTTCCTTGCGATTCACCCCGCTCTCCGCCTCGGAACCTGCCGGAACTTTTGCTCCCGACGAGTTTGCTGACCCTGCCTTCCCTGCCTCGAGTTCGAGATCTGCTTTCTTTTTTTCGAGGTAATCGCTGACGTTGCCGTAATAAAGCTTCGGCTTCTGACCCGGAATGAACTCGAGTACCTTCGTGACGATGGGATCGAGAAAGGCGCGGTTGTGCGAGACGATGGCAAAGGCACCGGTGTAATCAGCGAGGGCTCGCTGCAGGACCTCCTGCGATTGCAGGTCGAGGTGATTGGTCGGCTCGTCGAGGATGAGAAAGTTGGCGGGTTGCAACAGCATGCGGGCGAGTGCGAGGCGCCCGCGCTCGCCTCCCGACAAAACACTGACCGATTTGAACACATCGTCCCCCCGGAAAAGAAAGGCCCCGAGGAGGGTGCGCAGATTGCCGGCGGCTGCGGCCGTGACACTTCCCTCCAGCGTGCCCAGGACCGTTTTGGTGGGATCGAGTTCGTCGGCGTGCGTCTGCGAGAAATAGGCGATCCCGACCTTGTGCCCCTCGGTGATCGTGCCCGAGGTCGGTTCCTCGATGCGTGCGATGAGACGGGAGAAGGTCGACTTGCCCGCCCCGTTCACGCCGACGATGGCGATCTTGTCGCCCCGCTCGATGGCGAAGTCGAGGTTCTCGATGACCTTCTTTTCGCCGTAGTGCTTGCAGACCTTTTCCAGTTTGAGCACGGTCTGGCCGCTGCGCTCGGGCTGGGGAAAGCGAAAGTCCATCGCAGCCGCGTCTTGCTCCAGCTCGATGCGCTCAATCTTGTCGAGCTGCTTGATGCGCGACTGCACCATGCGCGCCTTCGAGGCTTTGGCGCGGAAGCGGTTGATGAGCTTCTCGGCCTTCTCGATCTCGCGCGCCTGGTTCTTGAAGGCGCGCTCGGCCTGCTCGCGGCGGGCGACTCGCTCGGCGAGATAGAAGGAATAGTTTCCCGAATACTGCTGCACACCGCCATTCTCGAAGGCGAGGGTGCGATTGGTGAGATTGTCGAGCATGCTGCGGTCGTGCGAGATCAGGATGATCGCGCCTCCGTAGTTCCGCAGCCATTGCTCGAGCCACTGCACCGTCTCGATGTCGAGGTGGTTGGTCGGCTCGTCGAGGAGGAGCACGGAGGGCTCGCGCAGGAGCAGCTTCGCCATGGCGATGCGCATCTGCCAGCCGCCGCTGAACTCGCCCGTCTGGCGCTCGAAATCGGCCTTGGAGAACCCGAGCCCGCCGAGCACGGTGGCGATGCGGGGTTTCATCTTGCTGACATCGTGGTGGTCAAGCCTCAGGGTGAGATCGCCGAAGACCTCGAGAAGGTCGCCATAGTCCTCGCTTTCCGGGTCCGATTTCTCGAGCTCGGCCTCGACCTCCTTCAATTCGGCCTCGAGTTGAAGCACATCGTCGAAAGCTTTTGCGACCTCTTCGAAAACCGTCGTGCCCTTGTGCTGGACTCCCTCCTGGGGAAGATAACCAACCGTGGTCTGCTTCGCCTTGATGATCCCGCCCGTGTCGGGATGCTCGATCCCGGCGATGATTTTCATCAGGGTCGATTTTCCGGCACCGTTGGGTCCGGCGAGCGACCAGCGCTCCTTCGCCCGCACGGTGAAGGAGAGGTCCCGGAAAAGACTCCGGGCCCCGTATTGGACACTGACTCGATCGACGGCGAGCATAAAGGGCGCGAATCTAGCGCACTTTTCCGGCGTCGCCAGCGGAGAGGCGGGTCAAGAGAAGGCGGAGCGAGCCTTTTCCTTCGCCGTCTCGCATTCCCCGTTGAGGCTCTCGACCTCGCGGGCCAACTGGGTCTTCAGCTCGGGCACCTCGTGGTAGCGCCCTTCGGCAATGGCCTTGGCAACGAGATCGTTCAGGAAAAGCTCCCGTTCGGCGATCTTGGCTTTGAAACGGTCCGCGATCGCCGCCAGTTCGGCCTTCTGCTCATCGGTCAGGGTCGGCAACGGTTCGGTCTGCCCGAAACGTTCCATGGCTCTTTCGTAGGCGCTTTTCATGAAGAGGTCCTTCCTTCCAAATGCCGCGGTCTTGTCAGGCCTCTTCTTCCGAGGCTTCCTCTGCGGCAGGTTCGGCCGCCTCCTTCTCCGCAGCAGCTTTCTTGGCCGACTTCTCCGGAGCAGGAGCCTCGCCGAACTGAAGCTCGGGAGTTCCCTCGATAAGGGAGGTAAGTTCAGGCCATCCCCCGCTGCGCTGCAGCTGGAAAATGTGGAGGTAGATTTTCACCACCTCCGGTTCGTGTTTCTTGAGCAAGCCCGTGACCGTGCTCTTGAGCTTCTTGGCATCGAATTCCTCGGGAATGTCCTCGGCGGCACCTTCGCCGTCGTGTTCGATACCGAGCCCGTCGAGAAAGGCCTTGAGCAACTCGGTGTGTCCCTTGAGAAGCCAGAGCTGCAGCACCTGGGAGGCAATCTCGCCCGACCCGCGGAGTTTCACGTTCTTCAGCATCCAGTCGATCTGCTCGCCAACGGGTTTGCGCTGGATGATGACCGGGCGGAATTTCTTGTTCGCGGCGAGGGAGTTGATCGTCGCCTTATAGACCTCGCGCTGTTCGTCACGAAGATACTGGAAAACGGAAAGAGCCGTCTCCGGCTTCATTTCCTGGAAGAGCTCATGGGCCTGTTTCATGGAGAGGAAGGATTTTGTTAAGAAATCCGAAGTATCGGCGTTCTCAAGCGGCATTTTGCCAGCATTACGCCGATGTGCCAAACGGAAAGGCTGGTCCTTTCGGGTTCCCGAGAGGATCAGATCGGAGACTCGACCCTCTCGGATACGTTTCCGTCCGGTTCCGACGGCAATTGACGGCCATGACTGAGTTCAGATAACCTCGGCCCGATGTTCAAGAAACTCGATGCCTCCTTTGAGCGCGCCGCCTGAGACCGGGCGGAACGAGACAAGCTGCTGAAACGATTGAAGCGCAAACGCAAGTTGGCGGTCACTCTGCTGTTCCTCACTCTTTTTGTGGTTGTGGCGGCTCCGTTTCTCCTGTTATCACCTGCGCTAATCTCCCGGGAGAGCCTGACGTGGTTGAATGCCTTGCTCCCTCTCGCGGGAGGTTTTTTCATTGGATCGGTAGCTGCCACGCTCCTCATCCAGCAGGACATCAAGATGTTGATCCTCTGCCATGGAGGGACTGACGATCCGGGGATGGACACAGAGCCGCCAGCCTGAGCGGCGCCTCCCGTTCTGGCTGTCCGGGGAATCCGCGCTAAAGTGGTCCCGATGTCCCGCGCCTTCGCCTTTTTCGACCTCGATCACACTCTCCTGCCACACGACACGCAGGCTTTGTTCTGTAACTACGTGTTAAAACGCGAAGGCTGGCGGCGGGTCTGGTTGCTCTGGTTCCTGCCCTGCGTGCCTCTGGCGGTCATGCGCCTTCTTTCGCTACGGACGATGAAGCGACTTTTCCTCGGCTATCTCTGGGGTATGCGGAAGGAAACCCTCGAAGCTCACGTGGCGGACTTCCTCGAGGGCGACTTTGCGGCAGCCCTCTATCCGGAGGTGGTCGCGGAAGTGGAGCGCCATCGTGAGGAAGACCGCATCCTCGTCCTCAACAGCGCCAGCCCCGAATTCTACCTGCGTGGAATCGCCGAGAAACTTGGATTCGATCAGGTCTTCGGCACCCGGCTGGTGGTATCGGACCGGATGCCTTTTCTTCCCCGCATCGAGGGCCCGAACAACAAGCACGGGGAAAAGATCACCGCGATGCGCGAGCGCGGGCTCATTCCTGATGAGCCGCCCGTGCTCCCGAATGCTTGGTCCTACTCCGACAGTTCCGCCGATCTGCCCCTGCTCGAACTCGCAGAACACGCCGTCATGATCCACCCGGGTCCCCGGCTTTCCGCGATCAGCGATGCACGGGGTTGGCGGACGATGACCCCCACTCGCCCCTACGCGGGGAAGTGGGGAGGTCGGGCGACCATGGCGTTGCAGGTGCTGGGGCTCTACCGGGTGCCACCTCGCCAAAACTGAAGAAGTCTGGACAATCTGTTCGCCGCAGCCCGTGAAATCGGTTATCCAATGCCCATGAGTGAAGCATCCGAACCGGAAGTGGTCTCCTCCAGAGCCTGGTGGTCCCTCGGGGCCGTCCTCGTGGTGCAGGCGCAGAATGCCTTCAACGACAACTTCGTGAAGTTCGTCCTCATGGGCCTGGCGATGTCCGTGGCCGCCGGTACGGCGATCGGGGAAAACATCGAGTTCCTTCTCGCCGCGATGATTCCTCTGCCTTTCATCCTTCTCGCTCCGGTTTCGGGTTATCTTTCAGACCGGTTCTCCAAAAGCCGGGTCATCTGGCACTGTCTCGTCCTGCAGCTGATTCTGTTCATCTTGATCGGCGTGTCCATTTTCTTTCGATCGGTCGAGGCGGCAGTCTTCGGCTTTTTCCTCCTCGCGGTCCAGTCGACGCTCTTCTCTCCTGCCAAACAGGGCATCCTCAAGGAAATCGTGGGTTCCCGACGCCTGGGCCTCGCCAACGGACTGATGTCCATGCTCACGATGGTCGGCATCCTCGGGGGAATGTGGCTGGCCGGACGCTGGTTCGACACCCTCCTCGCGCGCTACAACGAAGTCTACGGGGTGCAGCCCGAGAATGGCTGGCGCGCCGCCCTCGTACCCGTGATCGGAGCCGGCATCGCCTGCATCGTCGCCCTCGCCATTTCGCGGATCGTCTCCCGCACTCCCGATCATCCGGGCGAGAAGTTTTCGAAAGGCGTGTGGCTGCGGCACTTCCGTCACCTCAGGGAACTCTTCGGAGAACCGATCCTTCGCACGGCGGCGCTCTACATCACCTTCTACTGGCTTGTCGCGAACTTCCTTGGGCTCGGCTTTGTACAGTTCGCCAAGGAGATCTTTCCCGAGGCGGGCCAGGCCGGTCGCATGAGTGCCACGGCAGAGATGCTCTTCTGGGTCGGTGGAGGACTCATTGTCGGCAGTTCCATCGTCTCCCTGCTCTCGCGGAAAGGTCTCCGCCTCGGCCTCGCACCGCTAGGCATCCTCGGCATGGCTGCCGGGCTGGCCGGGACAGGACTCTTTCAACCGGTGAGCCTGTGGTGGAATCTGAGTGTCGGTTTTGTCGGTTTCGCGAGCGGCTTTTATGTCGTGCCGTTGAATGCGTGGCTGCAGGACAGCGCCCGGGACGACCATCGCGCCCGGGTCATCTCCGCGTTGAACCTGATGACTTCCTTTTCCGGTATCGTGGCCATCTTCGTGGGATTCCTCCTGAAGAAGGCCGGGCTCAACGCCGGAGGTCAGATGCTCGTCTTTGTCCCCTGCCTCGCACTCGTGGCCGCCGTGTTGATCCGCCGTCTCGGCAAACTGCGTTCCGCCACCGCATGAAGTCTCTCGCGAGAGCCTTTTTCCGTTTCGCCTTCGCTCCCCTCGTCTGGTTGATCTACCGGATTCGGAAGATCGGTCGTGAGAACATTCCTCGCCACGGCGGCGTCCTCCTCCTGAGCAATCATGTCAGCTACATCGATTCCTTCATCCTCTACCTTTCGTGCCCGCGCCCGGTTCGCTTTGTCGTCCTCGAGAGCTACACGAGGGTGAAAGCCATCGCCTGGTTTCTCAAGCTTTTCGGGGCGATCCCGATCCGGCCGGAAAAGGCGAAAGAGGCCATCGTGAGGACTGTCGCGGCTCTCGACGAGGGGGATGTGGTGTGCCTCTTCCCCGAAGGCGGCCTCACCCGGCTCGGGGTGACCACGGAATTCAAGAAGGGTTTCGAACTGATCGTCAGGAAGGCGAACTGCCCTGTCGTGCCGGTCTACATGGACGGGCTCTTCGAGTCGATTTTTTCCTTCGAGCGGGGACGCTATTTCAAGAAACGACCACAATCCCTGGTCTGCCCCCTGCAGGTCGCCTTCGGACCGGCCATTCCTGCGGACGAAGCGACCGCCGAGAGCGTGCGCCTCGCGGTGTGGGAGCAGTCCGCCATCGCCTTCTCACAACGCCGTGAGTTCCGAACGAATCTGGAAGTGAGGACGATACGGTCCCTGAAAAGACGCCGAAGATCCACCCTCTTCGCGGAATACGGTCGCAGTGGAACTCGGGAATGGTCGCGCTCGCAGATTCTGGCAGTGGCCATTTCGATCGCGCGCCGGTGGATGAATCACCCCACCGAGAGAGGCGACCGCATTGGAATTCTCCTCCCCCCGGGCCCAATGACCTCGGCTCTCAACCTCGGGCTCACCCTCGCGGGAAAGGTGCCGGTCAATCTTCCCTTCACGATCGACCAGCACGAAACCGAGCGAATTGCAGCAGGCGTCGCGCCGCTCGGCATTCGCACGGTCATTACCTCCAGGGCGTTCATGCCCCACCTGATGGATTTCTGGGAGGGGGATGAGGGGGGGTTCATCGATATGAAGTCGGTCGTCTCGCCGACAGGTTCCCTCATGACCCTGTTTGAACGGATACGGGCTGTCTTTGAGCCTTCCTGGATGACCTGCTGGAGACTTGACCTCCATCGTCGGGATCCCGATCGCGAGGCGGCAGGACTGATGCCGGAACCCGGAGACACGCCTGTCTTTCTGACCTCGCGGGACCTCCTCCGTGACACCCGCCGGGTCTACGCCGCGAATTTCGTCAGGCAGGAAGACTCGGTTTTCACCGAAGATTCGCCGTCCCGCCCCGAAGGATTTGTCTTCGGGTGCTGGGGGGCCATTCTCGGCCGTGGTCGCGCTGTCTCCCGTTCCCTCTCCCTTCGCGAGGACGGAGAACTCCTCGAACGGGCTCTTCTCGAGCAGATCGTGACCCTGCTTTGCGGGTCCGAGTCATTCTTTGAGAGAATCGGCCCCCCCCTCGCCGTTCGCTCCGTGAAATACGGATTCGTTTTTGGTTCCAAGTCCCCGAGGTCTCTGCGCGATCTGGAGAAGCGACTCGACCTGCCCCTCGCCCGTTGCTGGTCATTCCAGGGCCGCATCGTCACCATGAGCCGGACCGACCCCAATATTGAGGACTCCGAAAGGCATCAGGGCCAAAAGGGCCGGGATTTTGAGTCCGTCGGACGCCTCCTTCCCGGTTATTCGGGAAAGATCGAGAACGGAGCGCTGAAAATCAGGCTTTCCCCGGACGGCCCCTGGTTAAACGGCCCGGAGCAGGCCAGAATCTCCGCGGACGGCATGCTTTATCTGAGCGAGGCCTGAAGGCAAAAGCCAGCCTTTCGCATTTTTAAAAAATCGCTTGCCGATCCGCGTGTCTGGTGGCACTTTCCCGGCCCTCAAAACAGGAAGAGAACCATGGCCTACGCAATCATCAAGACCGGTGGAAAGCAATACCGCGTCGCCGCCGGCGACAAGATCGACGTTGAGAAACTCGACGTCGCAGTGGGTGATACCGTGACCTTCGACGAGGTTCTCGCCTCCGGGGACGGTGATTCCATCAGCGTGGGTGCTCCCTTCATCGAGGGCGCCAGCGTTACCGCCAAGGTGGTTAGCCAGTTCCGTGACAAGAAGGTTATCGCCTTCAAGTTCAAGCGTCGCAAAGGCTTCCACAAGACAAAGGGGCATCGCCGCCACCTGACTCGCCTTGAGATCGTCTCCGTCTGATTTCTCAATTTCTCTTTCCCCCACCCCATCCCTCTTTACCGTCATGGCCCACAAGAAAGGACAAGGAAGCGTCAAGAATGGTCGCGACAGCCAAAGCAAACGCCGCGGTGTGAAGTGTTTCGGCGGCGAGAAAGTCGTCCCCGGCAACATCATTCTCCGCCAGTGCGGGACCAAGTGGCATCCCGGCAAGAATGTCGGCATGGGACGTGATTACACGATTTACTCCCTCGTCGAAGGTGCCGTGCGCTTCGACCAGAACGGCCGCCGCGTCAACGTCGACCCGGTTACGGCCTGATCGAAGGAAGGCGCTGACGTTCCATGCTGAACGTCGTCCTCTACCGTCCCGAAATTCCCCCGAACACGGGAAACATCGGACGTCTGTGCCATGCCACGGATTCGGCTCTGCATCTCATCGGGCCGCTTGGCTTTTCCCTCGATGAACGTGCCCTGCGCCGCGCCGGATTGGATTACTGGCAGGAACTGAGGCCTCGCCTCTGGGACAGTTACCAAGAGTTCCGGGCATCCGTGGCCGATTCCTCCCGGGTTTACCTGCTGACCACCAAATCGGAACGACGCTATTGGGATGCCTCTTTCCGCGACGGCGACTACCTCGTCTTCGGACCGGAGACGCGCGGACTCCCCGAAAGCCTTCTGGAGAACCATCGCGAGGACTGCCTGACGATCCCACAAGTCGCGGGAAGAAGTCTGAATTTGTCCACCGCAGCAGGAATTGTGCTGTATGAGGCCATCCGCCAGCTCGCCGTGTGACATTTTTGGGTAAAAACAGCCCGTTTTCCCTTGTCGCACTTTTTAAAAAACGATAGACAAGGTCGGTCTAACCGCTTGCGAATTGATTTCGCTGATCCCAACTACCGATCCTGAGCCCCCTCATGAGTGATCCCCGACCGAACTACGGTATTACCCGAATCGATCAGCCCGAGAAAAAGAATCATGGCTTTTACGTGCGCATCACCCACCGGGGCAAGGGATTTCAGAAGTATTTTCCTGACAAATCACTCGGAGGAAAGACCAAGGCACTGAAGGCGGCAAAGGATTATCGCGACTCGCTCCTCGTGAAAATGCCGCGTTACAAACAGGAGGCGGCGGCGCGGAAGAAGCGCAAAATCAAACAGTCGGGAGTTGTCGGAGTGACTCACGTCGTCTCCAAATCCCCGAAGGGAAAAGTCTACGAATACTGGCAGGCTGCCTGGGTCGACAAGGAGGGCCACCGTCGCACCGCCAAGTTTTCCATCGCCCGCTATGGTGATGCGAAAGCGATGGATATGGCGAAGAAAGCGCGTCGTGACGGTCAGAAGGGGAAGTAGTCCGCTTTCGGGGCCTCAGCCCTTTCACCTCTTCTCCACATTCGCGGCAAACCAGGAAAAATCGTTCGTCGCGAGAACGAAGCGGGGCGAAGGTAGCGTCCTTCCAACTGCTCATGCCTGCACCGGATCCCGAAGTTTCCGTCTCCGCCCTCGATCTTGTCAGAACGTTCCAGATCGGGGAGAATTCCATCGAGGTGCTCAAGGGAGTTTCCCTTGATGTTCTGCAAGGGGAAACCCTGTTCCTCGTCGGCCCGTCCGGAGCCGGCAAGACTTCACTGCTCTACACGCTCGCAGGGCTGGAGAAACCCAACGCGGGAGAGGTCTTCATCAATGGCAAGTCCCTCTATCGTCTGGGTCGCCACGAACAGGCACGCGTTCGCAATACCAGTCTCGGTTACGTCTTCCAGAGTTTCTTTCTCCTTCCCGAATTGACCGCTTTGGAAAACGTGCTCGTGCCGGCTCTCATTCGCGGCAGGCAAGCCAGATCCCGGGCGCAGGAACTCCTGGAGCGTGTCGGCTTGGAGGGACGTACTGGTCACCTTCCCAGCGAACTTTCCGGAGGCGAGCAACAGCGCGTCGCTATCGCGCGCGCGCTCATCAACGATCCGGCCATCCTCTTCGCCGATGAACCCACCGGTAACCTCGATACCGCCACGGGAGCCTCGGTAATGAATCTCCTGATGGAACTCGTCAACGAGAGACGACGCACTCTACTCGTCGTGACTCACGACCAGACCCTCGCCCGTGCCGGAGACCGGAAGGTAACTCTCATCGACGGGCGTATCGTCGATTGAGCCGGACCACGGAAAGGATGAGGCGCCGCCTGACAGAGATGGCTGTTCTCGCGGGCCTCCTTTGCCCTCCGGGAGGAGTCGCTCCTGAGGCATCCGGCCACCCCGCTCACGCCAAGCCTGTCAATTATCCCTTTGTTGTCGGCTTCGAACGCTTTCACAGCAGCCTCGACGACGAGGAGTATCTCGCTGAAGGAGGATTCCTGCTCCTCAACGAACTGAACTGTGTCGCCTGTCATGCTCCTCCCCCGGAACTCGCCGCCCAGCTCCCCGGCATCCTGGCCACCAATCTGGAGGGAGTGGCCTCGCGGCTCTCACCTCTCGAACTGGAGATTTTCATCCGGAATCCACGCTTCGCCAAGCGTGACACGATCATGCCAAGTCTCTTCGCGGGACCTGATCGCGACCTCGACGAAGTGACCGCTCTTCGCGCCTGGCTCGAGAGTCTCTCTACCCCGATTCCCGATCATCCCGTTGGCGACATCGAACGGGGGCGCTCCCTCTACCACCGTATCGGATGTGTCGCCTGCCACGCACCCGAAGTCGGCTACCGCCCTCCGGGAGTGCCCGACAACGCCGAGATCGAGTTGACGGGGCTGGCGAGCGTTCCGATGAACCTCGCCGACTTGTACGACCTCGGCGCGCTGACGGACTTTCTCCTCCGCCCCAACGATCATCGCCCCTCGGGACGCATGCCCGATTTCCGGCTTTCTCTTTCCGACGCCTCCGATCTCTCGGCCTATCTCAAGGCGGGGCCGGATTTGATCCTGCCCGAAAACCTGACCGAGGCTCTCGCTCCGGCCGACCAGCCGACGAACGTGGACCTGGTCTCCCGGGGAAAGGAACTTTTTGTTTCAAAGCAGTGCCACGCGTGTCACGCCAAGCCCGGAGGAAACGGTAACCGTCTCATGAAATCGTCGGCAAAGCCCCTTGCCAATCTTGCTCCCGACGCGGCGAACGGGTGTTTCTCGGAGCGTCCGATTGGAGGAATCGTTCCCTTTTACGGTCTCGATCTCGTTCAGAAACGCGCCATCGCCGCCGCACTGCGCCGACTCGGCGAACGAACGGACCTCGATCCGGCGCGCGAGCTCGACTTGCGTATGAAACAGCTCAACTGCTACGCCTGTCACGAGTTGGCGGGAACCGGTGGTCCGGAAACCTCGCGCGAAGTGTATTTCGGTTTCCGCGACGAAAGCGCGGTCACCATGGGACGCGAAGGACATTTGCCGCCCGCCTTGGACGGAGTGACCGAACGCCTCCCCCGCGGGCAGCTCGAATCCATCCTTTCCGGAACTGGGGGGAACCCACCGATCCGCACGCACCTTCTTGTACCCATGCCAGGGTTTCGCAAGGAGGCGACCGCCGGGATACCGGAGCTTTTCTTTGCACCGGCTCCGTGACCGGATCCACCTCACTCCTGGAATCCTTCGTCGACGACGAGTCCGCCCCGTTTTCCATCCGCCGCCTCGGTCGCGAGCAAGTCACAACGCTCGTTCATTTCGTGCCCATCGTGCCCCTTCACCCAGATCCACTCGACACGGTGAGGGGCAGCCGCGCGCTCGAGACGCATCCAGAGATCGACATTTTTTACCGCCGACTTGTCCGCCTTGCGCCAACCCTGCTGCTTCCACTTCGAAATCCACCCCTTGCTCTGAGCGTCGACAAGATAGCGGGAATCGGAATGAATCTTTACCTGACAGGGTTCCTTGAGAATCTCGAGTCCGGCGATGGCAGACAGAATCTCCATCCGGTTGTTCGTCGTCTTCACAAATCCCTGGGCAAGTTCCCTGAGGTGGGCTCCATATCGCACCACGGTCCCATAGCCCCCCGGACCCGGGTTTCCCCTAGAGGATCCATCCGTGTAGATATGGACTAGCTTCATCTGGAAACGTCGCCGGACGTGCCTATGTGGCACCGGACATGATCAGCGATGCGCTCGAGATCCCCCGGATCGAGGAGACGGGCCCGCGAGTGAAACCGGAGGGCAAGGGCTCGCCGTTCGGGAAAGGCTTCTGGATCGAGATCGCCTACCCGCAAGATGCGGGAGTCTCGGAACACCCAAGCTCCGGGACGCCGAGGCCCTACCATGGCGGGATTTGACCAGGTGTGTATGGAGAGAATCCGATCCGATATCCCCGCGGCGAGATGCATCGGTCCACTGTCGACACTGATGGTCCAATCGGCGAGACGGAGAAGATAGATCAGGCCGGAGAGGTCGGTTTTCCCCAGCAGATTGACGACGTTGGCCGGCCAGGTTTCCGGGAGCGAACAGGCCGGCACCCCCGCGAGCAGCACCTTCCAAGGAGCGAGCCGCTCGCACAGTTCGCATACCTCCTCCGCCGAGAGCGACTTTCCCGCCCCCCGCGAAAAGGGATGGAGAACCACGACGGGACCGCTCAAGCCCGGGAGTCCCTCGGGAACCTTGCCGGTAGGCAGGACAAAATCGGGATCGCCGACCGTAGCCCCAAGGGCTTCCGCGAGAACGAGATTCCGGTCGACAGCATGACACCGATCCCACTCCCTCACATCAACACGCTCACGATAGAAAAGTCCGGCTCCTTCCCTCGTTCTCTGGAAACCGGCTACCGACGGAGTCGCCTGCCGGGCTAGCCAGGCGCTGCGGAAAAGCCCTTGGAAATCGATCGCCAGGTCATACCCGACAACCTTCAGCTCTCGAGCCGCCCATTTCCGCGCCTCGAAGAGTCCTTGAACACCGCGGAACCGACGTCGCGGAAAGGGAATGACACGACTCAGAAAGGGAACTCCTTCAAGAAGAGGACTCCACTCCGTATTGACGAGCCAGTCGATCTTCGCAAGGGGAGCGGCACGGGCGATCGCGGCAGCCGCCGGGAGGGTATGAACGATGTCACCCAGGGAACTCGGCTTGACGAGGAGGATGCGCTCACAATCGGAGACTTTCACCGGGAAGAAGCGCGTTATTTGCCGAGGGACAGTCGGTGGGCAAGCATCTCGGGAAGTCCCGCGTCGATGATTTTGTCCTGGGCTGTCTGGATGTCGTATTCGATCCGGTGGATCACCACCTCCTGGCTGGGGGCATCGTAGGTTGCGTAGGAAGCCCTCCAGTCTCCGTCACGCGGCTGACCGGCACTTCCGGTGTTGATGAAATACTTTCGGCCCATTTCCAGTTTGACGGACATGGCCTCAAGCGGCTCAACCGTGTCCCCCTTCACGTAGATCCGGGGGGTGTGGGTGTGCCCGTAGAAGCAAAGCTGGGTAAACTGGTAACTGAAGCTCGCCATGGCATCGAACTTGTTCGTCACATAGGTCCAACTCCCCGGCGTGTCGAGGGTGGCATGCACAATGGTGAAATCACGAACCTGCCGGACCAGCTTCAAACTCTTGAGGAAAGCCCGGTCATCGGCATCCAACTGGGCCCGAGTCCACTCCATGGCCTGGCGCGCGAGCGGATTCAGGCCCTCGAGCGAAGTCTCGAGAACGGCCTCCTCGTCATGGTTTCCCTTCACTACCGGACATCCCATTTGGCGGACGATGTCGAGACATTCCCTCGGATTGGCCCCGTAGCCGACAATGTCTCCGACACACACGTAATCGGTACACCCCTGCTGGGCAGCGTGCTCGAGAACCGCCTGAAAGGCCTCGAGGTTGCCGTGGATGTCTCCAAAAATGGCGTACTTCATTCTCAAGCAGGGTGCCGGAGAAATCCGGCCCGGGGGAAGGGTCAACTAAACACAGTTGACCAGAATCGCAAACCTGCTGGCGAAAAACCTAGGATGCTAAAAATGCGCCTCCAAATGATTGTTCTTCCCGTTATCGGCGCAGCAACTGCAGCTCCCTCTGGTTGAAGGGAATGAGTATTTCGCCGGGGAGCAGATTCGGAGGCCGCTTCGGAGTCTTTCTGGGACGGTCGGGATCGGCGTCGGGAATGCGTTGTGGCCCGGGAATGCCCAGCTTTTCCTCAAGATTCTTAATTTCCTTGATCAGCGTAGGCAGATGCTGCTTTTCCCCCTCTCGATAGAGCGCCATGAGGTAGGCATAGGCTTCCTTTTCCTTGCCTGGACAACGGGCCATGAAGTAACCGTGAAAGCGTCTGGCGTAGGCCGGTGCTCCAGGAAGTCCGATGATATCGCCATAAACCCGGGATACGGCGCAGTCGTCTTTCAGCTTTTCTCGGTAAACTTCCGCCAGCTGAACGCGGATCGCCGCGGACTCGGGGAGCTGCTCGATACCCCGTTCCGCGAAGGCGATGGCCTCGAAAGCGTACTCCTTGAACCGCCGGTCACGCTCGAACGCGGGCAAACGCTCGTCTACCTCCATATTCGCTGTTGCATTGATCCCGAGGTGCCAGACCACCGACACCCAGTGCGTCTCGTCGCGAGGCTCGAGGGCGGTGATGATCTCATAACCACCCCGCAGGTCATCCCAGGACTTCGTGCTGAAGTACTCGAAGGTGACCAAGGTGAAATAGCTCGCCACAAGTGTGCGAAGTCCACCCAGCGTGCCCATCAGGGCGGACTGGCGCATTTGCTCCAAAGCACCGCTCGCCGGCGGAGGAAAGAGAAGATTCGCCCCTACGAGGCGTTCCCGCAGACCGTCCTCGACCGGCCCTCGCACAAGCCCGAACACGGCGAGCAGAGCGATCACGAGGACCGTCCGGGGGATTCTCTGGAAAAATGCTTTCACTGAAGGAGCACCGCTTCAGAATTCCTTGTCGACAAAAACGAGGAGAGAGAGAAGGAGGAAAACGACGAGGTAAGCGAGGGTAAGCAACGCCATCTGCCAGACCAGTGCGTAGATCACCGGTTCACCGAGGACAATGCCCTCACTGAACGAGAACAGCGAATAGTCGGGGATGAGAATCTTGACGACCTTCACAAGCATCTGCACAAGCATGCTGTTGTCCGACTGGTGAAGCCAGAAACTCGAGGCCATCGCGTGAAAGTGTCCCACCAGGAAAACGAGGATGCTGATGATGATCGAAAACAGCGAACTCGAGGCGAAGGTGGAAAGAAATATCGTCACCACAGCCACGACGGCGGCCTTGAGGAAGGAAGCAAGCACCGCGATGCCCAGTTCGGGGCGCAAGCCCTGAACGCGTATCAGATCCAGCTGTGCCTCGATCTCGTCGGGCGAGAAACGAGTATCGGCGGACATTGCCTCCCGCTCCGCTTCGACAAAAAGGCGTTCCCGGGCTCCCAGCATGAGAGCGCAGATCAGATACATGGTCACGAGGGATACCGCCACCACCACGAGCACGCCGACCAGTTTGCCCAGCAGGTATTCGATCCGGCGGACCGGTTTCGAAAGGATCGTGTAAAGGGTGCGGTCCTCCTGGTCACGGGGAATGAGCAGCGCGGTGGCGACGATGGCGAAAAGCCACGCGAAAAGGTCCATCGTTCCGAAAGAGACCTTCTTGATGGTCGAGAGTTCCTGGGCTGGCGTCGCGGGCAGATTGAGATCGCCTACGGCGACGACAACGACGGCGAATGCGAGCAGGAAATAAAAAGTCTTCATCCGCACGAGCTGAGTCACCGTACCGGAGGCAATGGTGGCTACACGCCCCGGCGAGAAGAGGGGCACGCGCCGGGGCGGAAGCCCGTTCGTGCTGCTTGATGCCTGGTCGGTAAAATTCATTTCGGTTCTTCGCGGCTCCGGTCCGCAATCTGGATGAAGAGATGTTCGAGACTGGTCCTGGGATGACCCTCCGCGACAATCTCGGCACCGGACTCTTCGTCAACGAGCGCGCGGATACGCGACAGCAGATCCGGAGAGGCCCCTTCGAGAGTCAGGGTGGTCTGTCCCTCGATCGAGATGAGATCCTCGAGCTGGCCTTCGCGCCGCATGCGCCCTCGGAAGAGGATGCCGAC
>JAGRPC010000439.1 GCA_020439925.1 Verrucomicrobiia bacterium
ATGAAACAGATCCTCCCCCTGCTTCTACTCCTCCTTCTCCCCTCCCTCACCCAGGCTCGCCTCGGTGACGACCTCGGCACCTGCGTGCAGCGCTATGGCGAACCCGTCAGCACGGGCGAGTCCGGTGCTCCCGTCGTCTTCCGCAAGGATGGCCTCAAGGTCGTCGCCTTCTTCGACGGGAACGGAGTGGTCGACGCCATCGTCTATTCCAAGCTCGATCCCGACTCCGCGTTGAATGGCACCGACGCCGAGCTTCTCGTCAGCCTGAATCTGGGGACAGCGATTCGCCGGGTCGAAACCATCAGTGGGCCCCGCTGGCAAAACGGCAGTCAGACCGCCCTCGGCACCTACGATTCCGCGACCGGCCTCGTCCAGATCTACACCGCTGCGGGGCTCAAGCGCCTTGAGGAATTCGCTCGCGAGAATCAGAGCAACGACGCCTCCTGAATTCACGAGGGAACGCGCTTTGCGATCCTGGAGCCAAGTGGTGGACCTCCCACTCCGTGGAAGATTTGGCTCGCGTGTGAGGGTGAATTTGTTCAGGATCTTGCTCACCGGATTTCGGCGACACGGATCATGGCGATTGAGATGGCATTGAGGAGATTCTATGACCTGAACGGGGGCGTCGGGTTGCTTTCGACGGGGGCGCGGGTGGTCCCTTATGCGGGGGTGCTCTACAATGTCGTGGGGAGCACGGACGATCCGGACATCGATGGGGCAAGCTGGAAACAGCTCCTCATCCGCAACGGGAGCAATGGGGATTGTTACGTGACCGATCCCCTGCCCGACCGCGCGGGCACCTCGCATCCCGGCTTCGACGTGGGCGGACACATGACCCCCAACCGTGACGGCCAGGTCGCCCGCGGAGAGACCTGCTACCTGATGCCCCTCTGCAAATGGCACAACAGCACGCAGAGGGACGGGACCCCCTTCGAGCACGAGGAGACGACGATGCTGGAGCTGTCGGGTTTCATGGAGGGCGAGCTGGCGGCGACCTTTGCGGCGCGGATGCCAGGGGATGCGGAATACCGGCTCGTCAGCGTGGAGGGCGAAACCCTGAACAGCCGGGCCCTCGAAGCGCCGATGGTGGACCTCTTCAACGTCCAGCGCGACACCGGCGTCGCGGCTCCCGGCCTGCCGTCGACCTATCTCCGGTTTCGCCGGGTGGAAGAAGGCGGCGTGGTGCGATTCGTGATCGACGACGCGCGGTTGCCGATTCTGGGGTGAGGGTGGCGGGGCGCGGAGGGTTGGACGAGGCCTATTCGGGGAAACTTTCTCGAGAAAATGTCCTCCGTGGACCGTGGTTGTCCCACCCCTGCATCGAAATTCCCTTCTTGCCCCTCTTGGAAGATGAAACTAAAAGGATGGGCGCCTCCTGACAAAACTCCGCAATGATCCAGGCATGAACGAAGCTGACACCTGCCGCAAGCACGTCGTGCCAGCTCTTCAGTCCGCGGGATGGGAGGGGGAACCCCATTCGATTGCCGAACAGCGGACGATAACCGATGGCCGGATCGTTCCCGTGGGCAAAGGCTTCATCCGCAAGCCGCCGAAGCGGGTGGATTACCTCCTGTTCTACGAGCGCGGTTTCCCCCTCGCCGTGGTCGAGGCCAAGGCCGCCTGGCAGACGGCCGGAGCCGGGTTGCAGCAGGCGAAAGAATACGCCGAGATGCTCGGACTGCATTTCGCCTACGCCACCAACGGTCCCGATATCGTCGAGTTCGACTACTTCACCGGCCGCGAGACCGTGCTCTCCGCCTACCCATCCCCCGCCGAGCTCTGGCAACGCTACCGGCAGGGCCGGAAGCTCGACGACGACCAGGCCGCGACCCAACTCATCAGCCCCATCAATGCGACGGTGAAGATGGGCGAGCGCTACTACCAGCAGATCGCCATCAACCGTGCCGTCGAAGGCATCGTCTCAGGGAAGCGTCGCCAGCTCCTCACCATGGCCACCGGGACCGGCAAAACCGCCGTCGCCTTCCAGATCTGTTGGAAACTCTGGACAGCCCGCTGGAACCCCCGTGGCGAGCACCGCAAGCCGAAGATCCTCTTCCTCGCCGATCGCAACATCCTCGTCGATCAGCCCAAAGACGGGCTCTTCGCCCAGTTCGGCGACGCCCGGCACAAGATCGAGTCCGGCCAGGTCGTGAAGGGCCGCGAGATGTATTTCGCCATCTACCAGGCCCTCGCCGGCGACACGAATCGGGCCGGCCTCTACCGGGAGTATCCGCAGGACTTCTTCGATCTCGTCATCGTCGACGAGTGCCACCGCGGCAGCGCCCGCGATGAGTCCGCCTGGAGGCAAATCCTCGACCACTTCACCGGGGCGAGCCAGCTCGGCATGACCGCCACACCCCTGCGCGAGGACAACCTTTTTATCTACCTTTCCTCCACCAACGAGATCTACACGTACAGCCTGCGGCAGGGGATCGACGACGGCTTCCTGGC
>JAGRPC010000440.1 GCA_020439925.1 Verrucomicrobiia bacterium
CCGGGTTTCCAGAAGAAGAAGTCGAGGAGGAACACCTTCAGGACAAGGGCCACGAGGAGGACCCAGAAAAGGGCGCTCGCCAGTTGCGAGCGGTTGACCAGGGTCTCCCGGAGGAGGAGCGCCCCGAAGCCGACCCACACGAGGGTAAGGCCCGGACGCATCAGGGGGTCGAAGAGGTGGTCCATCGTGTGCCAGACCTCGAGGTTCAGGTAGAAGAAAGTGAGGGCGACAACGATCCAGAAGCAGACCCGTCCGACCCCCGACTGCCCCGGGAGGGGGCGGATGTCGTTGCCGTCTCCCATCGGCCAGTCCGCACCACCCGCCCCTTCGTGACGGAAGAGACGTCCCGCTGCAAAGAAGGATCCGATGGGGATGCCGAAGATGAAGAGGCGCTCGACGAAGTGAGTGAAGTATTGCTTCGCCGGCATGCCCGCCGAGATGCCATCGAACTGCCCGTGAAAGTCGAAGATGGCGAGGCGTCCGAGGACGATGAGATAGAGCAGGTAGGCGAGCTGGCGGAGGAACTCGCTGCGCATCTTCGAGGCGATCCAGAGCATGACGAAGGCCTGCAGCGCCCAGCTCACCGTGATCCATCCCTTCGAGAGGACGATGGGCAGGGTGATCGCGACGAAGAAGGAGGCGAGGCCCATGAAGCTCAGGAGCAGGCCGCGGTCCCGCAGCCCGCGTTTCAGGAAAAACACGACGTGCAGGATGTAGAAGACGGCAAGTCCCAGGGTGAGCAGGGCGATGGCCTCGCGCTCGAAGGTCGCGTCGATGCAGTTCACGGAAAAGCCCGTGAATGCCGCCGCGTTGAGGAAGAGGAAAATCAGCTCCAGCAGGGTCGCCGTTTTCCGGTGAAGAAGCTGGTAGACGAAGGTGACCGAGGAGAACAGGGCGAAGAAGGCGAGGAGGAAAGGCATGAACTCCCAGAATCGTTCCGGCGTGAAGCTGCGGTCGAGCGAGAGGACCACGAGGAGGCAGGTCGCGGCAAAGCTGAGGTAGTGGAGGAGCCGCCATTCCCGCCGCGAGGCGACGGAAAACATGCCGAGTCCGAGGAGCAGGATGTAGCCGAAGAGGAGAACGACGCTCTCGCTTCCCGTCTTGATCATCAGGGGCGTGCCGTAGCCGCCGAGCAGTCCCAGCACGGCCACGAGGAGGCTGTTGAAACGAACCGCAACGATTCCCGCCACGGCGGTGACGAGCACCATCAGGGCGAAGGCCACGATCGGGTTGAAAAGCTCGTAGCCCGGCTGGTGGGCGGTGAAGAAGCTGAAATAAAGCGTCGCGAATCCCGCTCCTGCCAGCCCCTGCCCGAGAACGCGGTAGCGGCCTCCGAAGAGCTTCAGGCCTCCGGCGACGAGGCCGGCTCCGGCCAGCGTGGCGAGGAGCACCCGGGCGGTGGGGCCGATGTAGCCCTTCGCGATCGAGTATTTGAGGAAAAAGCCGATGCCGATCACGAGGATGAGCACCCCGACGCGGATGAGCCAGGTCGTCGCGACGGCAAACTCCATCGTGACTCCCTTGGGACGGTGTTCCTCGCCGACGACGATCCAGTTCCAGATCCGGGTGAGGATCTCGCGCACGGAAGCCTCGAATCGGCTTGGCTCCGCTTTGACGACCGGGGTGGGGGAGGTCTCCCGAACCCGCTCCTTGACGAGGCGGCGTTCCGGGAGAGGCGGTGGAGCCGCTCCGCGATAGATCGCCTCGGAGTCGTCGGGAGTTTCCGGAAGGGCCTCGACGACTTCCGGCGGGGAGTCGTCGACCGTTTCCTCGATCGGAGCAGGAAGCGCTTCCGTGACCGGCTCCGGAGGTGGTGCGGGAACGGCATCGATAGGCTTCGCCTCGTCAGGTGTCGAGTAGCGATGGGACAGGACCTCGCTGCGCAGGGTGGAGAGTCCGTGGATGACCTCGCGCAGGTCGGCCCGTAGATCGGAGAGTCTGGAATCGAACCCTCCCAGTCGCGACAGGACGACGATGAGGAGGATCAGGCAAGCCAGGGCGATTAGAAAGAAGAACGGTTCCATAGCGGTAAAAACAGGATTCAGTTCGCCGCCATCCTAATCGATGGATCCTTCTTCCAACGAATCGATAATTCGCCAAAGAAGCATCGATCTGATCGATGAAATTCGGGCGCTATCCGGGAGTCGAGGCTCCTTGCTCCGGTCTGGCGCAGGGCTACACTCGGATGATTCACCCGATGAAAACCACCCTTCCACTGCTCGCCCTTTCTCTTTTTGCATCCGCCCTTCACGCCGCGGAACCGATCCCGGAGTCGCACCGTGCCAACGGAATCGCGATCGGCTGCCAGGCCTACACCTTCAACCGTTTCACCGTCTTCGAAGCCATCGAGAAGACGGCGGCGGCCGGAGCGAAGGTCATCGAATTCTATCCGGGCCAGAAGCTTTCGCCGTCCGAGCCCGATCTCAAGCTGGATCACAACGCCTCCCCCGAGACCCTTGCGAAGGTGAAGGCGAAGCTCGCGGAACACGGAATTCTTCCCGTGGCCTACGGGGTCGTGGGGCTCAGCAAGGACGAGGCCGAATGCCGAAAGGTCTTTGAATTCGCGAAGACCTTCGGCATCCGCGTGATCAACACCGAATCGGTCGACGCCCTCGACACCTTCGAGAAGCTCGTGAAGGAGTACGACATCAAGGTCGGTTTCCACAACCATCCGAAACGGGAGAACGATCCCAATTACAAGGTCTGGGATCCGGAATACATCCTCACGCTGGTGAAGGACCGTGATCCGCGCATCGGGGCCTGCGCCGACACCGGGCACTGGATGCGTTCGGGCTTGAAGCCGATCGAGTGTCTCCGCCTTCTCAAGGGCCGCGTTGTCAGCAGCCACCTCAAGGATCTCAACGGATTCGGCAAGGGCGTCCACGACGTTCCCTACGGCACCGGCGAAGCCGGCATGGCGGGACTCCTCGCCGAGTTGAAGGCGCAGGGATTCGATGGACCCGCCTCCATCGAATACGAACACAACTGGGAGAATTCCCTCCCCGAGGTGACCGAGTGCGTTGCCTTCGTCAAGGCATGGAAGCCCTGAGAAGCTGCCTCAGGGCTTGAACTCGATGGCGCAGCCCATCGCCTCGGTGCGGGGTGTCGCGACTTCGCGACCCTCGCGGATGGCGTTGAGTGCGTCGCGCAGGTCGTGGTTTTTCACTTCGCGCTGCCGTTTCGTGGGGCCGAGGTAGAGATCGTTGATGCGGCCCTGGTAGAGGGTCTTGCCTTCGGGGGACACCACCGCGACCTCCGGCGTGGTTTTTGCGTCGAGCTGCCTGGCGAGGGCCTGGGTGGTGTCGGTCAGGACCGGTGCGGTAAACTCCATCATCTTCGCGTGTTGTTCGCGATCGGCCGGTGTCACCGTGGTATCGGAATGAACAAAGCGAAAGACGAAGTCCGCACCGAAGTCCTTCGCGATCGCGTTCATTTCCGGGGCGAAGGTGTTCGAGGTGGGACAGTAAGGTGAGATGAAAAAGATCACCGCGCCCTTCTTACCTTCGGCCGAGAGAGCTTCCACGCCTTTTCCCGAGAGATCGGGGAGGGTCACCGGGTCGGCCGCCGTCAGCGATCCGGAAATCGTGAGAAGGGAGAGGAGGAAACACAGTCTCGGAAAGGGATTGGTCATGGGAGACTTCCTACTCTCTCCGGAGGCGAACGGCAAGAGGGGCGGCAAGCTCTCTGAGACCGGACGCGGTCATCCCGACCCGCGCAAATCCGGTGCCATCAACCTTGATGGCTGCTCCGGGGAAACGGTAAGTTTTTTTCATGTCCGATCAGGATGGGACATCGACCGGACGCGGTTCCTGGCGCCATGCCTTCACCGACTTTCATCCGAGAGTCCGCGAGGGTCTGACCGTGCGCAGTCGTCGCGGCCTTCTCAAGGCGGGACTGGCGGGTATCGCGGGCCTCAGCTTGCCTGACCTGCTTCGTTTTCGCGCCGAGGCGGCACAGTCGGGTCGACCCGTCGCGGGAAGGAAGAGCGTGATCCTGCTCTGGATGGCGGGCGGTCCCAGCCATATCGACACCTGGGATCCGAAGCCGGAGGCCCCCTCGGAAATCCGGGGACCTTTCGCCACCATTCCGACCCGCCTGCCCGGCGTCCGTTTCTGCGAACATTATCCAAAGCAGGCCGCGATGATGGATCGGCTCACCCTGATCCGCTCCATGGTCTGCCGTGGCAGCAATCACCAGCCGAACCAGGTCATGCAGACGGCCCATCCCGACTGCGAGCCCCGCACCAATCCCGCGGCGCGTCATTACCCGGCGATCGGCTCCTTTGTTGCCCGGCATCACGGTCCCAACGATCCGCGGGTTCCTCCCTACGTGGCCCTCAATGTGAAGGACCGGACACACATCGCCTGGGGCGGGTATCTCGGGAAACGCTACGATCCCTTCATCGGCGACAAGGCCATGGACCTGTTCCGTCTGCCCGGCGGCCTCACGATGGAGCGTCTCGAGAGCCGTCGCAGCCTCTTCGAGCAGATGGACACCCTACGCTCCGACCTCGATCTGGGCGGGTCGATGGAGGGGCTCGACGCCTTCGGTGAGCAGGCTTTCGAACTGGTGGCGGGTGCCAAGGCGCAGGCCGCCTTTGACCTGCGGCAGGAATC
>JAGRPC010000046.1 GCA_020439925.1 Verrucomicrobiia bacterium
GCAGGATACCGATCCTGCTTTTACCGGAATATACAGAATCCCGGTGCTCCCGTAGCCTTGGGACAGGAAATCGCCGAGCAGTCCTATGATCCGAACAGGGTTTACGGGTGAGGCATCCCCCTTTTTCTGCAAACCCGCCAACCGCTGAAAACTTCCCCATGAAATCCCTCTGGTCCGACAGCGACGCTCGAAAGTTCAAGACTCCCCTCGAAAAGCGCGTCTACACCTCGCGCCTTCTCGGGGCCAATCCCGAACTCGTCCTCCACGGCGGAGGAAACACCTCGGTGAAGGTCAGGGAGAAGGATTTCTTTTGCGACGCGGTCGACGTCATCCACGTCAAAGGCTCAGGCTGGGACCTCGCCACGATCGAGGCCGCCGGCTTCGCCCCGGTGCGGATGGACGCTCTCTTGAAAATGGCGAAGCTCGAGACCCTCAGCGACGCTGAGATGGTGAAGCAGCAGCGCGCCGCAATGCTCGATCCCGGCGCGCCGAATCCGAGCATCGAGGCCATCCTCCACGCCGTGATCCCGCAGAAATTCGTCGATCACACCCACGCGAACGCCGTTGTCGCGATCACGAACCACAAGGAAGGACGCAAGGTCGTCGAGGACCTCTACGGCGACCGCGTCGCGATCATTCCCTACGTCATGCCCGGCTTCGATCTCGCCAAAGTCGTGGCGAAAGCCCTTGCCAAGGTCGATGCGAAGAAGCTCGAGGGACTCATTCTCATGAACCACGGCATCTTCACGATGCACGACGACGCCCGCGAGAGCTACGAGCTGATGATCCGTCTCGTGACTGAGGCGGAAAAGCTTCTCGCCAAAAATCTCGGCAAATCCTTCTCCCTGCCCAAGGCAAAGGCGAAGGAAGATCTCCTCGGTCTCGCCGCGATCCGCCTGGCCGTCTCAAAGCTGCGCGGTGTGCCCGTGATCACCTCGCTCGACGCCTCCGAAGAAGCCGCCGGCTTCGCCAGCCGCAAGGATGTTGCCAAGCTCGCCACCCGTGGTCCCCTTACCCCCGATCACACGATCCGCACGAAGCGTATCCCCGCCGTCATCGGAACCGATCCTGAAAAAAACCTCGCGAAATACGCAGACGACTATCGCGCTTATTTCGAAGCGAATCAAAAGAGCGAGACCATGCTCGCGCCCGATCCCCGCTGGCTCGTCTGGCAGGGTCATGGCGTCATCAGCTGCGGCGCAACCGAGGGCGAGGCCGCCGTCCTTCGCGACATCGCCACCCACACCTGGAAAACGATCCAGCTCACCGAAGCCGCTTTTGCCGGAGGCTGGAAACCGCTCCCCGCCTCGAAGCTCTTTGAAATCGAATATTGGGAACTCGAACAGGCCAAGTTGAAAAAGAGCGGCCACGCCCCGACCCATCAGGGTAAAGTCGCCATCGTGACGGGGTCTGCCGCCGGGATCGGCTTTGCCTGCGCTGCCTCGCTCGCCCATCAGGGCGCGAAGGTGATCGGCATCGACCTCAGCCCCGAGATCGAAAAACAGATGGCCAGCATTGGCGGTATCGGCATTGTGGCGAACCTCACCGACGACGCGAAAGTGAAGGAAGCTGTCGACGGCGTGGTTCGCCGCTTCGGGGGACTTGATATCCTCGTGAGCAACGCCGGCATATTTACCGCCGGAGCCTACCTGGAAGATCTTGAGCAATCGAACTGGGACAAATCCATGGCAGTGAACCTGACCAGTCATCAAAAGCTGCTGAAATACACGATCCCCTACCTGAAGCGAGGCATCGATCCCGCCATCGTTCTTGTTGGCTCCCGCAACGTCAATGCTCCCGGGGCCGGAGCCGCCAGTTACTCCTGCGCCAAGGCCGGCCTCACACAGCTTTGCCGGGTGGCCGCGCTGGAACTCGCGCCCTTCGGCGTGAGATGCAATATCATTCATCCCGACGCCGTCTTCGACACGAAACTCTGGACCCCGGAAAACCTCAAGCGCTCCGCCGAACGCTATGGAATGACGGTCGAAGAATACAAGACTCGGAACCTGCTCAAGACCGAGATCCGATCGCGGGACGTCGGCAACATGGTTGCAGCCATGGCCAGTCCACTTTTCGGGAAGACGACTGGAGCTCAGGTGCCGGTCGACGGCGGGAATGATCGAGTCATTTGAATCCTGGCAGCCAGCGCCTCACACGCTTTCGGCCAGGAAAGACCGAGCCTGAATTCGGCGACAGGCGTCGTTAAAGGTTCACGGGCCTGACAGCGCCTCCACAAGACCAACAGACCTCGAAGTTTCCGGGATTCAACTCTCCGCATTCCGCGCAGGCCACCTCCTCATCGGAGGCCGCAGCGTCCGTGACAAGCCGTTCCCGGAGAATTTCAATCGCGCGGGCGTGATCGTCATCGTTGACGACACAAAGCGCAGGAAAAAAGTCCGGGATCGGAAATTCGGTCAGGCCCGTGAGAGTTTCGTTTCTAACCACCGAAGGTATCCCGGCTGCTTCAAGAATCGACTGACAATAACCGACCCTCGTGAGGTCCCGTTCGCGGAAGAGTTCCTTCATTCCGCCACTCCATATGAAATCCGCTCGCCGCTTGAAAGGAGATTCCGGAAAATCCCTCAACTGCAGCAGGATTTTCCCCCATCCTTTCCACGGAGGCGGTTCAGCAGCATCTCCGCCGGGCAGAACCCCGTGAATGCGGACTGGAGAAGATTGGCGCCGACAAAGACGGCCAACCAGATCCAGTTCGGATGGACGTAGTGACTGAGGGCAATCCCCGTCAGAACAAGGGTTCCAGCGAGAGCTCGGATGATGTTTTCGGTTTTCATGGCATTGGGTAGGATAATCTGAGGATGTGATCAGGGTTGGATGGCGGGATGCTCCCTGCCGTGTTCGCTCCATCCCTCCGACGCAAACTTGGAGACAACCTTGGCGTGATTTTTTGCGATCCTAGCCACTTTGGGATCCTTGGCCGTAACGATCATGCGGACGCCTTTCCCGGTCGTCTCGAACCGATGGTCCATTTCGCCGTAATGGTCACAGTATTCGGCAAAGGCCGGATCCCATCGTCTCACACTCAATCCTGACTCCAATCTTGCCTCCATCTGGCGCACATGCTGAACAAGAACCTTTGCCACCGCTGGATCGTCGCTTTCGGTCACGGCCTCGTAGCCGTCCTCCCTTTCTTTCACTTCTCTCCGAATTCGGGCATGATTTTCAAAAAGGGTGTGAATGGATTCCCTCGCCTCCGCCGACAAACCACCCCGATTTTCCGGCCCTGCGAAGCACGTCTCCGAAGTGGAAAGCAGATGAAAAAAGAGAGCGTGAAGGAGGATTCCCGAAAGTGCCTGCAAACCGGTCATATATCTCTATATAGCTATTTAGAGGTTTTGCAAACACAATTCTGATAACGCCTCATCGTCCTTGCGGGAACTTCCGCCCCTACTCGGAGAATCTTCTGAGAGCGGCCACAGCAGCCCAGTAGCCACACATACCGTGAACCCCGCCTCCCGGAGGTGTCGACGAGGAACACAGAAAAAGGCGAGAATTGGGGGTCTCATGAGGGCGCAGGCTGATCACGGGCCGGGTGAGCAACTGCAGCCAATCCGCTGCCCCGCCCACGATATCGCCACCTATAAGGTTGGGGTTGTAACGCTCATAGTCCCTGCAGTTCATCGTATGGCGGGAAAGCACAATGTCCCTGAATCCGGGGGCGAAACGCTCGATCTGGGACTCGATCGCCTCGGTCATATCCACCGTGGAACCCGCTGGCACATGACAATAAGCCCAAAACGTGTGTTTCCCGTCAGGAGCCCGATCACCATCGAAGAGACTCGGTTGAGCGCTCAGGACGAACGGTTTTCGACTGTGAATCCCATGATTGGCATCGCGCTCGGAACGGACGATTTCATCCAGGGTGCCACCGAGGTGCACGGTCGCGGCGCGTCGACAGCCCGGGTTGGTCCAAGGAACAGGCTCTGAAAGAGCATAGTCAATTTTGAAGATCCCCGGTCCGTGTCGATAGCGAAGAAGTCGACGTCGATACGCCACCGGCAATTGATCGCCTGCGATTCTCGCCATGGCCGACGGCGATGTGTCGAACAGAACAATTCTTGAATTTGGCAAATCACTCAGGGACAGAGCTTGGAAATTGGTTTTCACGACTCCACCGTAACCATCAAGAATGGCGACCAGGGTTTCGATCAATCGCCCGGAACCTCCTCTGATCAATGGCCATCCCTTGGCATGCCCTGCCAGCATCAGCATCATTCCAATGGCATTCGTCGAGATCGGCGAATCGAGCGGAAGTATGGAGTGGGCGGCATTCCCGGCAAGGAGGGCTCGGGCCTTTTCATCTGAAAACCAGGCTCTAGCCACAGCCAGTGTCGACGGCAAGATTCGGAGTCCGAAGGAAGCCATGCCGAGGGGATGCCGGGGAACTCGGGGTGGCGCGAGCAAATCTCCCAGGGTCCCGTCGAAACCGCCGACGAGCGGTTCAAAGAGACGTCGATAGGCCCTGGCCGAGGGTGGATTGAACTGATCCGCGGTTTCCTTTACAGAGCGTGCCAGCAGAACACATTCTCCATCGTCGAGCGGATGGGCCAGCGGAACCTCGGGATGAATCCATTCCAGCCCATGCTTCTCGAGCTCCAACTCGCGGAAAAGCGGTGAAGCAATCCCCATGGGATGGATGGCTGAACAGACGTCGTGGCGATACCCGGGGAGCGTGAATTCAGCCGTTCTGGCACCGCCCCCGGGAGTCTCATTAGCCTCGACCACGCAGACCGAAAGCCCCGCGCGCGCGAGTACAATGGCAGCCGAGAGACCGTTGGGGCCGGCCCCGACGACAACTGCGTCATATCCAGTCTTCATCTACAAAAAAGCCGCCCCCGGCACGATGACCCGGGGCGGCAAAGTTTCGACATCGTTTCCGACGCTGTTTCGATTAGAGCTGGCCGCAATCAGCAACGCGAATGTCCTTAGTCGTGCGGCCGCTGCGACTGCCGAGTTTCTCGATGGTTCGCACCACATCCATTCCTTCGACCACCTTACCGAACACCACGTGTCCTCCGTCGAGCCATTCGGTCACGGCGGTGGTGATGAAGAACTGGGAGCCATTGGTATTGGGGCCCGCATTCGCCATACTGAGGAGTCCGGGTTCGGTGTGCTTCAGGGTAAAGTTCTCGTCATCGAAGCGGCGCCCGTAGATCGATTGCCCACCCGTCCCGTCTCCACGGGTGATGTCACCGCCCTGGCACATGAAATCCGGAATGACCCGGTGGAAGGGGCTGCCTTTGAAACAAATACCCTTCTCACCGGTGCAGAGCGCCCGGAAGTTTTCCGCCGTCTTCGGAACCACGTCAGAGCGGAGTTCCATGACGATGCGGCCCAGTGATTCGCCCCCGGCCGTCATGTCGAAAAAGACACGCGGGAGGGCCGTTTGGTTTTCACTCATAAATAAGATATGTCCTTTGGATTATTCCGTGACGACCTTGATCGACTCGATCACCACATTCTCGTTCGGCACGTCATCCATGGCTGCCTCGCGAAGCCCGAGCCCCCCTCTAGCCTTGAGGGTTTTGGTGCCGGTTGCCACGCCCGCGATCTTGTCCACGACATCGAGACCTCCGACAACCTTGCCGAAAACCGCGTAGCCCCATCCGTCGAAAGATGGAAAATCGAGGTTCGAATTGTCAGCATGATTGATGAAAAACTGAGCGGTAGCGCTGTGTGGATCTCCTGTCCGGGCCATGGCAATGGTGCCACGCGCATTCTTGAGGCCGTTTTTCGCCTCGTTCTGAATCGGATCCTTCGTTTCCTTCTGCTCGATCGTCCCGTCTTCTTTCAGAGCAAAACCACCTCCTTGGATCATGAACCCTTCGATCACACGATGGAAGACAGTCTTGTCAAAGAAGCCGTCTTTGACGTAGCCAAGAAAGTTTTTCACGGTCTCCGGAGCTTTCTCCTCGTCCAGTTCGATGGTGATTTCACCCAGGGATGTCTTCACGAGAACCTTGGGGCCTGCCTGCGCCCAAGACAGCGGAACGATTGCGAAAAGAAGGGCGAATAGATGGGGAAAGAGGCGTTTCATTCCGGGTTTAAGATAGGGTGAAGTGGGGGTTGTTTGAGCCAAAGAATCGGCGGGCGAGAAAGTCCGCGATGGCCGCGACGAAGTCAACCACGGAGCGAGGCTCCTTCTCTCATCCTTCGGATTGCGTGTTGATCGCTCTCGCGATTCGCGTTTATTGATGTGGTTCCAACCCAATGAACAAGCGTCCCCTGCTGATTCTGACCGCACTGGTTGCAGCGGTATTCCTGACTTCCTGTATCGAGGAGTATCAGGGGGCCGGGTTTTCTTCCGGTCTGAGCGGTTCCCGCTCGGGTGGATCTGGAGGTTCCGCAGTAGAATCCGGTCTGAGCAAACATGACGTCGCCCTTCGTTTCCTCACCGCCTTCATCAGGCTCGATCGGACCATGGCGCTAAAATACGCCACTCCGGAAGCGGTCTCCAAACTCAACTGGAACACTTCCCATCGGGGAAACATCCCCTACTACGACGACAAGATGCTCCTGCAGTTCAACGGAGGATGGGCTCGCGTTTATTTTCAGGATATTGGCGATACCTACAAGATCGTCGATTTTGAAGTGCACAGCCGCTGATCCCCCCTCACGAGAATCGGTCACGGGCCGCAAAAGCCACCCCGAGGGCTGCCGCAGAATCTCCTCCCTTCGCCCATTCAAAACGGGTCGTCGGTTGATCGGGATTGATCGGACTCCTCCAGTAAACCGGCCAGGCTCTCTCGAGGAAACCCTCGATGATCCACTCGAGGTAGTGGTCGCGGAAACGGGTCTCTGCCAGACCTCCACCTATCACGACCAGGCCGGGATCAAAAACCCGCACCAGATCTGCCAGGCCATATCCGAGAATCCGACCTTGCTGACGAAAAATCGAAACGGCGAGTTCATCCCCTTTTTCGGCGAATTCCCGAAGCCGGAAGGCCTTTTCTTCTGCCGAAGAGCCGTCATTCAGAGGATGGTCGACGTGCTCCGGTTTGGCGAGTTCCAAACTCACACGACGCCGCAAGGCAACCAGTGAAACCCACGCTTCAAGGCAACCCGATTTCCCACAACTGCACTCCGGAAGACTTCCGTCCTGCTCCCGATTGGGTACCGAAATGTGACCGACCTCGAGGGCTAGCCCATTGGCCCCTTCCCAGGCTCGCCCTCCGGAGAGGACCATTCCGCCGCCGAGTCCGGTTCCAGGGGAAACAAGTAGAAGGCTTCCCGCCTGATCGGGTCTGACCGCGTATTCACCGAGAGCCGCGGCATTCCCATCGTTCGTCATGTAGACCGGAACCCTGCCGAGCCGTTCCGAAAGACGGTCGCGAATGTTCGTGCCCACCCAATCGCTCCCCAGATTGGCTTGCGCCCAGATCACCCCTTCACTCGACGGAGCCGGCACATCGAGGCCGATTCCACCGATCTCAGAGCGCTCTATCCCAGCACCCGTGGTCAGCTGATCGAGCGCGAGTTCGAGCTGGGAAAAGGTGGATTCAAAACCTTCCTTCACCAGACTGCGAACTTCCACCATGCCACCCACAGTCGCTCCTGTAGAATCGATAAGGATGCTCTTGACCGTGGTTCCTCCGATATCAAGACCAACAAAGAATGGGGGCGAGTGGGACATGGGGACAAATGGCTCGAGGCGCGAATCGATAACCGTCCTCCCCCCTCGCGTCAACCGCCCCCGAAGTCCTTAAGACGACCATCTCAGCGAGACACCCGCAAGCGCCAGTAGCCCCTGATCCCGGCGCCGGGATCATCAAAGCGAAGGCCTGCTGCCCCAATTGCACTGGTCGTAATCTGGTTCTGATGAAGGTAACCCGAGCCGGGGTTAAGGGACCATGCCTCCCCCGCAGGTTTACGTGCCACGGCGTACCAGGTCTGGAGGTTCAGACTGCGTTGAACTTCATAAGTGACTTCCCCCATCCCGGAAAAAGGCACGACAAATTCCGAAGAATCCTGCCGGGGCAAAAGCGCAAGCGCCGAGACGTTCCCGCTGGATGCCCCGAGAGAAAAGGCCAACAGATTGGGAATCCCGTCGCCGTTCGGATCTGCCGTTTCGGAGGAATTGCCCAAGCCTGCGGTCCATTCCAGATATCCCACCCCGGGCACATCGATTTCAGCCTGGATCCCTTGAGCAAGATTGTCATAGGTAGCGGAAGCAGTGGCCTGACGCTTGACCGATCTCACCAGGTAATACCAGCGCCCCGGATGCGGCGGAGTATCGGCGAAACCGGTGGCACCCGCACTGGTTTGAGCGCCAACCCTTTGGTACGGCCCAAAGATCTGTTCGGACCTGTAGACCCTGCATCCAAGCCGGTTTGATTCCGTAGAAGGGTTCACCCAGGAAAGTACCACTTCAGCACCTGAAATGGATGCGCTGAGTGAGGATACCGGGAACGGGGGATGAGCCCTCAAAGTCGGATCCCCCATCAGCGCCACGTGACTCTGATCCGGATTGGTCCATGACTCATCGGTCGGGGGGAATGGCCCTCCGGGTTGATTCACTTCCCTCACCACATGATGGTAGGCGTCCACCATCGTGCCGCCGGCTGCGAGCGGAAAAAGCCGCCACCCCGGGACTCCCGACCAAACGCTGATCAGCCCTCTCGAATCCGACCTGCCCACCAGCGGGGCACGCAGGAAGTTGTCGTTTGAATCCCAGTCTCCAAAAAAGCTCCCGAAGAGGAGATTGAAAACCGCACGGCAACGCGTGTCCCGAAAGTCGTTCACCGAACTGACACCTCCCGCACTCGTAAACGAGCCCGGTCCGCAACCATAGGCTACGAGGTAGTCCTGGTCTCGCAGACCCGGTATCCAATCCCCGGCTGTCGCCCCCCCTGCCCCGAAGAGCGCGACCCCACTGGTCCAGCCACTCACCGACGTGGCCAGTCCCCATTGCGGGCCGAAGGTGTCGTCATCGACGAGAGCACGGTCCCCGAGAGAGACAAACGCCCCTTCGCGATGGCGGAAGGCGTGAAGACGATCCAGATAGCGCCGCAGAAGATCCGCTTCCGACAACCCGGACGAATATCCGCTCAGATTGGCGAAATCGATACGGCCCACCGCAATCTCGGGAAGGCGATCCCCCACTAGCAGAGACACGTCGAATTTGCCGTCACCGGGAACATTGTGGTTCCTCGATCCGTCGACATTGCCCTGTGCGTAATTGATACTCGAGTCCGTCCACACTCCGTCCATGTCTCCGTAGAAAGCGTCAGCAGGCCAGGCTCCCCTGTGATGCGCCAGAGGCGGGGGATCCCAGTGACCATCCGGGCAGACGATTCCGGAATACGGGACGGGTATGCGACCGAGAAGCAGCACCGCCCGGGTTCGCCCCGGATCCACCGCATACCAGCCACGAATGGCATCACGTGCCTGCTGAGGGGTTGCCGTTCGCGCAATGTCGGTCCTGAAGACTTCCCAGCCATCCCCTGCGAAGTCACCGATGAGCCGGTGAATTTCACCAGCGAGGGTTTCGGCGATGCTCGAATCTACCGCCAGAATCAATCTCCCTCGATCCTCAACAGCAGGGACTCCACTCCCAGCCCAGACCCAGCCTTCCGCCAGGGAACCGAGCGGAGACTCATGTATCCTCTCGATTCGATACTCGTAGAGTGTTAGACCAACCGCGGTGGAATCAGCCCAAGACTGCGCGCCAGGAGCGAGATTGATCGTCAAATCCCAGACCTGAGTCCCCTGGCGACGACGAAACAGAGTCTGGCTCGACACCGGATAAGGGCTCGCATTCCATTCGAGAACGATCCTCGGGGCAGAATCCGAAATCGTTGCCCTCAATTCTACAGCAGCACTTCTGACTTCCTGCTCAGTGAACGAATACGCATCGCGACCTCCTGCGAAAATCGCGAGAAGGAGAACAGAATGAGCACAGGCGACACGTAAATTCACAAGAATGTTTCGCGGTTTTGCGATAAGTAACAAATTTTATAATTTATTTTCAATATTTCAAATAATTTTCATACCAAGTTCGGTCTGCGCTTTGCTGGAATCACGGGAACGAAAATCTGGACACGCTTCCTCTGCCGCATCCGCGGGTAATCCCCGGTGGAATTTTCCCCTTCCCGTTTCACATTGCAGCCATGAAACTCCCCGCCTGCATCGCCGCACTCATTCTTCCGGCGGCCCTTTCCGCTCAACAAGTCCTTATCGAGGCCGAGTCTTTTGCGGACCACGGAGGATGGCAACTCGACACCCAGTTCATCGGAACCATGGGATCTCCTTACCTGCTGGCTCACGGACTCGGCCGTCCGGTTTCCGACGCCACCACTGAAGTATCCTTTCCCGCGACAGGCAAATACCGACTCTGGGTTCGCACGAAGAACTGGGTGGAAAAATTTGCCGGCACCGTTGATGCGACCGCTGCCCCTGGCCGATTCCAGTTGAAAATCGGAGGGAAAGCACTTCCTCATGAATTCGGGAAGACCGGAGCGAAATGGCACTGGGAGGATGGCGGCATGGTGGAGATCACCGAAGCCAGCGCGACCGTATCGCTTTCCGATCTGACTGGTTTCAATGGTCGGTGCGATGCGATCCTGTTTTCGAAGGATCCCGATTATGTTCCGGATAACTCGAGCGAAATCCTCCCAGCGTGGCGGAGAACCCTTCTCGGATTGCCCGAGGAAGCAACCACCGAAGGTCCGTTCGATATCGTCTTCCTGGGCGGCGGCTATTCAGGAGCCTGCGGGGCCATCTCGGCGGCCCGCATGGGGCTGAAGGTCGCCTTGATCCAGAATCGTCCTGTCCTCGGCGGGAACGGCTCCTCCGAAGTTCGCGTCTGGGCCATGGGTAACACTCCTCCCGGACTCTACCCCGTCGGCGACATTGTCCGCGAATTCGAAGACGACGCCAAGGCTTCACCCGGTACCTATGAGGAATTCGAGGACGACAAGAAGCACGATATCGTCACTGCAGAAAAGAATATCGCGCTGTTTCTCAATCACCACGCCTACGAGGTCGAAATGGAGTCGCCCTCGAAGATTGGCGCCGTTCTCGCGTTCGATACACTCACCGGTGCCATCCGACGCTTCACAGGTCGCACGTTCTGTGATGCCACCGGCCACGGAACCATTGGCCTGATGGCGGGCGCCGATCACGAGATGATCGACGGCGGCCGCATGGGCATGTCAAACATGTGGTCGTGGGAAAACACTGACTCGCCTCAGGACTTTCCGGAAACCCCCTGGGCTCTCAACCTCGAGGAAGGCGACTTCCCCTACCCCAAGAAGTTTCATGCAGAATGGTTCTGGGAAAGCGGCTTCGACAAGCATCCTCTCCTCGACCTTGAGGAGATCCGTGACTGGAACCACCTTGCCGGGTTCGGCGCCTGGAATGCGATCAAGAACAAGGGCGCTTACGACCGCTACGATCCCGCCATGCAGGCGCACAAGAACGCCCGACTCACGTGGATGGCCTACATTGGAGGCACCCGAGAAACCCTCCAGCTGCTGGGCGATATCGTCCTCACCGAGGAGGATGTGGTTGAGAAAAAGCCCTATCCGGACGGTTGCGTTCTCACCACCTGGTCGATCGATCTTCACTACCCCGCTGAACAATACGAGAAAAAATTCCAAGAGAATCCTTTCATTTCCGTGGCCGTTCATGGCAAAGGCGTGGATCGAAAGAAGGGCTATGCCGTTCCTTATCGCTGTTTCTATTCCCGAAACATCGAGAATCTCTTCATGGCAGGCCGCAATATCAGCGTGACCCATGAAGCTCTTGGCACGATACGAGTGATGAAGACCTGTGGCATGATGGGAGTTGTGGTTGGCAAAGCCGCTGCGGTATGTGCAAAGCACAACGTCACCCCTCGCGAAGTCTATTACCAGCATCTCGACGAACTTGTCGATTTGATGCGGCTGCCCGGCAACATGCGAAGGGCCACTCTGGGCGATCCGTTTGCCATCGATCCATCCCTCCCCGATCTCGGAGAGCCTGAATCGGAATGGATCACCAAGAACCAGCTCGAGGGCATCGTCATCGATGACGAAGAGGCCAAACTTTCCGGAAACTGGACCCACGGCGATGGACTCAAGCCGCATGTGGAAAACGGCTATCACTACGTCGGCGCTGCGCCAAAAGGCTCGGACAAGGTCGCGACTGCCCGATTTGAATTCACCGTGCCGGAGACCGGGGACTACGAAGTCCGCATTGCCCATCAACCTCACGAGAACCGTTCTTCCAAGACACCCGTGACCGTAATCTCAGCCGACGGTGAAAAGATCATCCTGGTGAATCAGCGAATCGCTCCTCCGCTTGCGAAAGGGTTCTACGGACTGGGCGTTTTTCACTTCGAGGCAGGCAAACCCGGAGCCGTGGTGGTCAGTAACGAGGGCGCTGACGGCAACGCCCACATTGATGCCGTTCAGGTGATTGCACAGGAATGAGTAACGAAGGCGGATCGCCATTCCGCCCATACCCGTCCCTTGTGACGTTTCGGCCATGACGTAATCTGCGGAGTTCTTATGACTCCCGCGGAAAACTTCAAGTCCGAGTTTCTTCTCCAGATCTCGCCCTCGAGCCACTTCGAGGTGCTTTTTGATCACCTTCCCGGCGTTTCCTTTTTTGCAAAGAACCGCGATTTTCGCCTTGTGGCGGCGAATCGCGCGTTCTGGGAAAGACTCGGAGCAAAGAGCGAAGCAGGGGTGATTGGAAAAACCGACTTCGAACTTTTCCCCGAGCAACTCGCCCGCAAGTTTCGCGAAGACGACGAGCAGGTGATCACCTCCGGAAAGCCAAAGCTGAAGATCATCGAGCTGTTTTTCAATCGTCAGGGGCTTCCGGATTGGTATTTCACCAACAAGTTTCCAATCATGGGGCGTGATGGTTCCATTATCGGGGTGATGGGCACTGTGCAGAGTTACACGGGACGAAAATCTGCCTTTGTCCCCCACCAGCAGATCGACCGGGCTGTCGCCTTTTTGCGAGAACATTTTCACCAACCCGTCAACCTCACTGACCTCGCCAAACGAACGGGAATGTCGGTTCGACAGTTCAATCGGCGTTTTCGTGAAGTCTTCGGCACCAATCCACGAACCTTCCTTATCAAGACCCGCATCCAGGCGGCATGTGAAGTGCTTCGGTCCACTGACAAACCCATTGCGGAGATCGCCCTCGACTTTGGTTTCTGCGATCAAAGCGCGTTTACCCAGCACTTCCGACGGCACATGGGCCTGACCCCGGCCGCTTATCGGAAACGCGGCTGAACCAGCCGCCGGGCCATTCAAACAACACGTTTCCCCATGCTGATCCGCGGCTCGACGGAGTAGCCAAGTGATTCGTAGAAACCCACGACGTCCGAGTTTGACTCGAGAATCTGCAGATTGATCTTCACACACCCCAGCTTCTCAAGGGCCTGCTCCGCATGCCGCACCAGCTCCGAGCCAATCCCCTTCACCCGATATTCAGGCAGGACCGCGAGTGAATAGAGCCACCCTCGATGCCCGTCGTATCCGGCCATGATCGTGCCCACGGTCATCTCCTCAGAGCATGCCACAAACATGAGGTCATCGTGATGAGCCATCTTCCTGTCGATCGAACAAGAAGGCTCATTGGTAGCATTGTCATAGCCGAAAACGTTCTTCCACATCACGATCACTGCTTCCCTGTGCAAAGCGTCGTCGTAACAGGCGACTCTGATTCCGGACTTCGGTTCAGGCTTCACGGACATAGCCAAGGGATCGGCTCAACAACGACATTCGTCCAGATCTCATCCTTCGCACACGCTGAACTCGTCCCCCGTAAACGAGAATACTTGGGAGCCACATTCCCGTGCCTTCCCGGAACCGAGTTTTTCGATGAATTTGACAAGTGAGTCAGTTTTTCCGCATGCGCCCTCAAGACCGACGTGAGTTCATCAAACAAAGCGCGGCCCTCACCGTCGGACTTGGGAATGAAGCTACAGGAAGTTGGCTGGGAGCTGCCGACGCATCCCCGCTCAGCCCCGAGGCAATCAAACGCTTACGCAACCAGTTGAAGGGTTCCCTCGTCGTGCCGGGTGACCAGTCTTACGAAACGGCGAAGCGGGTGTTCTATTGGAATCCACTTACCGAACGCCACCCGGCGGCTATTGTACAATGTGGCCATGAGGAGGATGCGGTCCGTGCCGTTGCCTTTGCCCGTGAACATGAGCTGGAACTTGCAGTCCGTTCAGGCGGACACAGTCATCTAGCCTGGGGAAGCTCCAATGGTCTGGTCATCGATGTTTCCCGTCTCAAGCAGATCACCATCGACCCCAAACGTCGTACTGTTCGTGCCCAAGCTGGTGTGCTTGGCGGGGAAGTAGCCCGCGCTGCCGGGATCTACGGTCTGGTTCCCGTCCTCGGTCAATGCCCTGGAGTGAGTGCCACCGGCGTCACTCTGGGCGGCGGCCTCGGTTGGCTTGCCGGACTGTTCGGAGCCTGCTGTGACCAGCTCCTTTCCGCACAACTAATCACCGCCGACGCGAGAACGATGAACGTTCACGAAGATTCTGATCCGGATCTATTCTGGGCTCTGCGGGGGGCCGGAGCAAACTTCGGGGTCACCACTTCCTTCGAAGCCCGGCTGCACTCGATCGGTCCCGTGCTCGGCGGGGACATCCATTTCGCCGTGCGAGATGCCCGTTCCGTGTTGATGGGGTTCCGGGAAGTAATGGCGGGCGCACCCGACGGGTTCCAGGCCACGCTCAATCTTACCGGTGGTGAGCGCGGAATATTCATCAGCCTCTGTCACAGTGGACCGGAAAGCGAGACGGAGCTTTTGCTGAAACAACTGCGATCTCTCGCGGCACCTTCGAAGGAAGCGGTTTCACGCCAGCCATATGCCCAGCTGGCCGAAAAGGCGGCAGCGACCAATCCAGGCAACTCCACTTCCCCGGCCTTCCGCTCCATCCAGACCGTCTATCGAGAGCGGATCAGCGACGAAGTGATTGACGTCTATGTAGACCAGGTCGGGCGGGCATCCCCGGATATGGTGTTTGGCTTGAGTCATTACATGCATGGCCAAGTCTGCCGGGTTGCTCCGGAAGCGACCGCTTTTCCCCATCGCAGTCCTCACTCCATCCATCTCCGTGCCGCCCAGAACTGGAACGATCCACTCGACCATGAGCAACGTCTTGCCTGGGGTGAAGAATGGCTGAGACTGCTGCGGCCCACGTCTGACGAGAAGCTCTACGCGAACTACCAGACCCACGAGACCGCTGCCGGCTCACCTTCGATTTTCCAAGGCAACCACGAGCGTTTGCTGGCTCTCAAGAAAAAACATGATCCGGAGAACTTTTTCCGAAGGAATGCCAATATTGCCCCTTCTCGCGTGTGAGTTTTCGCGGAGAGGGTGAGCATGAGTCCGAGGCCCTTCATCCTCCTGAAATGGCCTTCCTGAAGACGGCATCCGTGGCCCGGGCCATCGCCTCTCGACTATTGGTCCGTTCAACCCAGCGCCGCCCCTGTTCACCCAGCGCCGCGGCCTCACTCGGGCTTTCGAGCAATCTCTCAAGTTTGGCAATCAGATCGGAAGCGTCGTCGGGTCGACAGAGTATCCCTCCGGCTCCATCGGTTACCATCTCCGGAAATGCGCCGCGGTCGGGAACCACGACGGGTATTCCGCAAGCCATTGCTTCAAGCGCATAAATCCCCTTTGGTTCGACAAATCGAGCCGGCACCGTGAAAAGATCGATCCCCTCTAGAAACCGGAGTTTCTCGGAGGCACCCGGGGCCACGCTTTGGAGGAAACGTTCGGAGAGTCCGGCTCCCTCAATTCTTGCAATCTGTGTCTCATAAAACTCCCGATCCTTCTCCGAGAGCCACCCACCTGCATGAAACCGAAGGCCAGGAAAACGAGAAGCCAGATCCAGAAATGCGGTAACCGCCAGGTCAAAGCCCTTTTCGGGGGAAAGACGTGCAAAATAACCCATCGTCTGACCTGCCTGTCGGGACTGACGTGCCGAAAGCACTCCGTCGAACTCATCCACACTCACACCAAGCGGAGTGAGATGGAACCTGCTTTCGGGAATTCCCAGAAGCGCCCCCATGTGATTTCGATAGTGCTCGGAAAACGTAATGAACCCGTCGGCAATTACCGCGAGTCTGCGCATCTCTTCGAGCACGGCAGTCTTCCAGGGTTCCTGCAGTTCATCAAGGAACACATCGTCGCCCTGCAAGGTCACGAGCACCGGGACTCCCAACTCTCGCTTGAGGGCGGGTATCGAACCTCCGACGAGAAGATTGGTCAGGCAGATCAGGTCCGGCTTTACCGTTTCACGCAGCCAGCGGACAAGGCGCCCCACTTCCTTTCGTTGGTTGCCGTTTTCGCCCCTTACCATGGACAGGGTCAGCGAACCCAGTTCCTTCGCGCTTACCGAAAGGGCTCCTGAAGCAACACGCCTGATCAGACCGGGATGGTCCAGCCAACGGTCCAGAAAGGCAGGCAAGTGTCGGAAGAGTGGGATCTTCTGCTGAAGATACACGTTGATTCCTCCAAAAAACACCTGGTCGACTGAGCGGTCCTCCTCATCCACCCGAATCGGGGTATAAAGTGGAAGAAGGGTGACGTCCCACCCCAATCCGGAAAGACCCGCGGCCAGCGCATTGTCCCGCAGGCAACTACCGCAATACATCCCTCCTGCTCCGGCGGTGAGATAAACGACTTTAGGGCGGGGCTCCACGATGGGTTAAGTCAGGTTTTCCCGGAAAGCTTGCCGAAAGGGCATCAATCCGCCAGCGAAACCGGCTCGCGTTTTCAAGGAATTCCCTTCAGATTTCGACTCCGGTATGAAATACGCCATTTGCCTCCTGGTCTTTGTCACCCTGAACGTGTCTGCCGATGAATGGCCGCAATGGCGGGGTCCGGATCGAAATGGCATCGCCGCTGGGGATATTGATCTTCCAGAGACTCTTACCGACGAAAATTCTCCGATCAAACTGTGGGAGACTTCGGAGGAAATTCCCAGCGATCACTACGGAGGTCATGGGAGCGTCTCTGTAGCCGGAGGAAAAGTCTACCTGTGCCTCGTCTGGCACCGCGACGAACCGACCGAAAGGAGGCGCATCGATGGAGATGTGCTTTCCAAGCTGGACTATCGCGGAGTCGGTTCTCTCTCGAAGGAGGTGGTCGAGAAGATGGAGAACGATCGCAAGAACCTGAGCAGGCGCCTCCGGGGCGAAGCGCTCAACAAGTGGGCTCAGGAATGGGTCGACGCCAACATCGACGCAAAGACAAAACTCTCCCTGGGCGGCTGGATCATAGGACGCTTCAAAAAGGGGCCGAATGCCATTCCTTTAGAGGTATACGACACGCTCAGGACCGTTTCCAACCGGGTTTTCGACAATCAGGCCGAGGTCGAGGCCTGGGTGAATTCACAGGAGTTCGATTCGGGGGTTCGTGACCAGATTATCGCGGCGATTCCGAACACCATGAAGGTCGCCGACGACGTCGTAATCTGTCTGGATGCCGCCAGCGGCTCAGAATTGTGGCGCCACAAGGTTCCCGGATACCCGAGCGGTCGGGCCTCTTCAAGTACCCCCGCCGTGACCAACGGGAAAGTTTACGCGGCTCTCAGCGAAAAGCTTTATTGTCTCAACGCAGAGACGGGCTCCTTGATATGGGAGGCTCCCCTGACCGGCAAGAAAGGCCCCGCTTCTTCACCACTGGTAGAAAACGGGCAGGTCTATCTTCTTCAGAACGCCCTCACCGCCTGGGATGCCGAGACCGGCAACGAAGTCTGGAGAAACGTGGAAGTGAAGGGATCAAACTCTTCTCCAATTGCCTGGAATCACCTCATCGTCGCCAATTCCGTGGGGGCTGTCATTGCCGTGGATCAATCTACCGGAAACACGGCGTGGACGGTTCCCGGCGGGGGTGATGCGACACCCGTGATCGCCGACGACGTTCTGGTGGTAACCAGTAATCTCGATGGGAAAAACATCATCGCCTACGACCTCTCTGAAACGGGAGCCCATGAGCGATGGTCACATTCGTTTCTGGCCCAACGATATGCCGCCAGTCCCATTGTCAAAGACGGGCGCGTTTTCCACCTTTGCAGCGACCGCCACCTCTGCCTCGATCTCGAATCCGGCAAGGTGATCTGGGAGCGCCAGGCACAATCTTCCATATCATCCCCGCTGCTTGCCGATGGAAAACTGCTCGTCTATGAAAATCGTGGAGGATTCGTCAGTTTCCTTCGTGCGGAATCGGACAATTATGAAGTTCTCGGAAAGGCGAAGGTAGGGGCTCTCTATTGTGCCTCGCCGGCGCTTGCAGGCAAAACTCTCTATCTGCGCACTTCAAAGTCCGTCGCGGCCTATCGGTTTCAGTGAACACTGAAGGGCATCGGAAAAGATCGGATGCTTCGGAAAAATTACTTTACAGACAATTCTGTCTGTTTATCTTTTGATGATTCAATGAGGAAGCCAAACGCGAAAGATCGAATTCTTGAAACAGCAGGAGCCCTGTTCTTTCAGCGAGGGTATTCAGGTGTGGGCATCAATGAGATCATTGAAAAGGCCGGCACCGCCAAGGCAAGTTTTTACCAATACTACCCGTCAAAGGAATCCCTGTGCGAGGCTTGGCTGCGCGCCCTCCATGATCAGTCTGAGAATTACCGAAGAGTTCTCCTCGAAGAGCCCGGACCTTCGCGCGAAAAAGTTGCCCGCTACTTTGACAGGCTTGGCAAATTCTTGGTTGAAAGTGATTTCCGGGGCTGCCCCTACTCAAATACAGGCGCTCTTTCCGAAGCCAACTGCCCTGGTATCGCCGAGCAGATTCGCGAACACAAGGAAGCCACCCGCAATTTCTTCAGGATTTTAGCATCGCGATCTATCGATGAACATGCCAAAGCCGATGAAACGGGTGACCGGATCTTCGTTCTGTACTCGGGTGCCACTGCGGAATCGCAAAATCTGAAAGAGCTGTGGCCTGTGACCGTTGCCCGTTCTGCGGCCGTCGATCTGCTCCCCATTTGACGCCCCTTTTTTGACTCAATCTACAGACAGACTTTTCTGTAATTCCGACCACCAACCACTCGATCGATGACTGAATATTCACTCAATCCCGACCTTTGGAACATTTCTCACCGGGACTATCTCCTGCGGTTTGCCCTTCAACGGGTCAAGGACTACGGCACCGCTGAGGATCTCGTGCAAGATACCTTTCTTTCCGCATGGCACGCAAAAGACAAATTCCGGGGAGACTGTACCGAGCGCACGTGGCTAACGGGAATTCTAAGAAATAAGATCATCGACTTCTACCGTCGCCGAGCACGACGCCCCTCGGTACTTGCAATCGACCTCACCCCTGTCGATGAAGATGGCGAAGCTTCGCTTTCCTGGATCGAGCGCCAACCGGATTCCAGTTTTCGACACCTTCCTGGAGCAGAGGTCGAAAGGACCGAGTTTTTGGGAGACCTCGAGAAGGCTTTAAGTCGACTCCCGGACAAGATGGGAAAGGCCTTTAGAATGCGGGAGATCCAAGGGTGCTCCACCGAAGAAATTACGCGAGAGCTCAACATCTCCAAGGCCAACCTCTGGGTACTGATTCATCGGGCGAAGCAAGCTTTGGGCGAGAGTCTTGCTGAACCCTGGGGAGGAAGTGACGGGTTCGGATCAAAACTTGCGGCTTGACCCCCTATTCCGGCCCTTCTCCAACTACTCTGAATCAGATGCGGGCCCGATTCGTCAATCCGCCAAGGCTTTTGAATGATTCTCACCGGTTTCTCTTCAACCGAGCCCTTGTTGCCATGGCTGAACTCGCCCGACAAATTATACGCCAGCAATGGCCTCTACGCCATCATCCCGAAGCCAGACTTCGAGATCAGGCTCGCTCGCTCATCAGGACGCACGTTTTGATGCTCAGGGAGTGGAGGAAGGGCAGCAGGGGATTTTGATTCCGTCTCCAAAGCCCGCATCGGGTGCCCACTGGATGCCTGACGCTTCACAGGCATGCTTTTCCAAGCGTCTCTTTGCGAAGACTCCAGTCCAATCAAGCGATCTCAAAATCCCAAACGCATAAAGAAATTTGTTTAAATTTTATTAATTTATTTTAAATTTCTACATATGCGTGGTTTTCCATCATTTAACGCACTCGCCTGCACGGCTGTTGTTCTGGCATTCGCTTGCCCCCTCTTGGCCGGCCCTGCAAAGCCGCGAGAACGGTCCTTTCGTCCTATCGTTCCCATCAAGCAGAATATTCGCGGCGGTTTGGACCAAATGAAATCCCAGACCGTTCGGCTTACGATCCCCCCCCCGCCCATCCCTGAACAGTCTCCTCCCGTAGAGGTCGAGGCGCTTCAAATGACCCGGGACGTCGAAACGTCTCTTCTCCCGCCCGAACCAGCTCCTTCGGATCTCCCAGACCCCGCTGCCTCCGTGGAGAAAACTCAGGCTCTCGATAACTCCACAGGGATTCCAGAGGCTCCGGAG
>JAGRPC010000441.1 GCA_020439925.1 Verrucomicrobiia bacterium
CCCACCGTGCTTCTGCAGGTGCTGCTCACCGCGAAGCGATTGAACTGGAAAGATCACACCCGGCTCATCAAGACCGCGGCAATGAGCTCGGCCTCGCTCGGGGTGAAAGAACAGGCCGCCCAGATGCTGAACAACCAGCTCTCCTTTCCGCGCGAGTACAGCAACGCGCAGAAGGACCAGATGCGGCGGGGCCAGGCCATCTACCAGGAACTCTGTTTCACCTGTCATGGTCTCGACGGAAAGGGCACCGAGATCGTCGGCCTCCCCGACGGCATGACCCTTGCCCCGCCCCTCGCCGGATCCAAGACCGCTGTCCAGGGTGACGCCATCCTCCGCGTGCTGCTCCACGGCCTCACCGGACCCGTCGGTGGAAAAACCTACCAGTCGCAGATGATCCCCATGGCGAACAATCCCGACGAGTGGATTGCGGACATCGCCAGCTACGTGCGCAAGAGCTTCGGCAACAACGGCCGCTTCATCGAGACGAAGGAAGTTGCCAAACTGCGTGCCGAACTCGCCAGCCGCACCTCTCCCTGGACCATCGAAGAGCTGAACCGTTTCAGTCCCCAGCCTATCGCCAACCGAGCCGCCTGGAAACTCTCCGCCAGCCACAACGAAAAGGAAATTGGCCGGGCCATTGACGGCGATCCGGCGACACGCTGGGACTCCCGCAGCCCGCAGGTTCCCGGGATGTGGGTCCAGATCGAGTTGCCCGAGCCGACCTCCATGGTCGGGCTCATTCTCAACACGGCCACGTCGCGTGGCGACTGGCCGCGCGGCTGGAAAATCGAGCTTTCGCAGGACGGGACCACCTGGGATCCACCCGTCCTCGAAGGAGCCAGCGAGACGAGCGTCACCGAGTTCCCCTTTCCCAAGACCGAGCGCGCGAAGTTCATCCGCATCACCGATACCGGCAAGGTGGAGCGGCTCTTCTGGTCGATCCACGAACTCGAGGTGCTCGCACCGGCGGAAGTCGCCGGGAAATGAACGTTTTTCACTAACCACCCCACCCCACCACCTCCCATGTCCCAGGAACACTTCCCCGACATTCCGAAAATCACCTTCGAGGGCCCGAAGACGAAGAACCGCCTCGCCTTCCGCCACTACAACGCCGACGAATTCGTCGGGGGCCGTCCCATGAAGGACCATCTCCGCTTTTCGATGGCCTACTGGCACGCGATGAAGAACCCCTCCGGTGATCCCTTCGGCGGGGGCACGCGCCAGCGGCCCTGGGATGACGGGAGTGACTCGGTCGACAATGCGAAGCGTGTCGCCGACGCCGGTTTCGAGTTCATGCAGAAGCTCGGTCTCGGGTTTTACTGTTTCCACGACCGCGACATCGCCCCCGAACTCGGGGATCTCCGCGCCAGCAACGCCGCCCTCGACGCCGTCGCCGACCACCTCGGTGATCTCCAGAAGGCCACCGGGATCCAGCTCCTCTGGGGCACCGCCTGCCTCTTCTCCCATCCCCGTTACATGCAGGGTGCCGCGACGAGCCCCGACGCCGATGTCTACGCGATCGCCGCGGCGCAGGTGAAAAAGGCGATGGACGTGACCCATCGTCTCGGCGGTCTCGGCTACACCTTCTGGGGAGGACGCGAGGGTTACGCCACGCTCCTCAACACCGACATGAAACGCGAGCTCGCCAACCTCGCCCATTTCCTTCACATGGCGGTCGATTACAAAAAGAAGATCGGCTTCACCGGCCAGTTCTACATCGAGCCGAAGCCGCGCGAACCTTCGACCCACCAGTACGACAGCGACGCGGCGGCTTGTCTGAATTTCCTCCGCGAGTA
>JAGRPC010000047.1:0-6853 GCA_020439925.1 Verrucomicrobiia bacterium
GAAGTCGACGTGGCCGGGAGTGTCGATGATGTTGAAGCGGTGGCCGTCCCAGAAACAGGTCGTCGCTGCGGACTGGATGGTGATGCCGCGCTCCTTCTCCTGATCCATGAAGTCCGTGGTCGCCGCGCCGTCATGCACCTCGCCCAGCTTGTGGATCTTGCCGGTGAGCTTGAGGATACGCTCCGTGGTCGTGGTCTTGCCGGCATCGACGTGAGCGAAAATGCCGATGTTTCTGTATTTGGAGAGGTCTGTCATCTGCCTGATGGGTGGGGATTGAACCGATTTTTTGCGAGCGGGTATAGTGGTTCAAAGCCGCCCGATGGCAACCCGGAATTCGGGTTCCGAGGGAATATTCTCGACACCTGGCACGATTTTCACTAGGTCTGGAAGGTTTTCCGTCGGGCCCCATGCCTCGTGTCGATTTCACTCCCAACCTCGCCCGGCAGACCGCGATCGCCTCACGGGAAGTGCATGCGGAAACGGTGCGGGAAGCGCTGGACGAGCTCTTCCGGGAATTTCCGGGTGCGCGCGGCTACGTGCTCGATGACCAGGGAGCGACCCGGCAGCATGTCGCCATTTTCGTCAATGGGGAGGCCGTGACCGATCGGAACGGGTTGTCGGATCCGGTCGATGAGGGGTCGGTCGTTTTTGTGATGCAGGCTCTTTCGGGAGGATGAAGAGGAAACCTTTTCTCTGGGAATTATGGCAAAGACACTCTGGATCGGAACCCGCAAAGGGCTGATTCCTGTTCGAAGAAGAAACTCCGGTTGGGAAATCGGGGAAGCATCCTTCCGGGGAATCGGAGTGCCCATGGTATTGCCGGATCGGCGCGATGGAAGAATCCATGCGGCGGTGGAGCATGGGCATTTTGGATCGAAAATGCACGTTTCCGTGGATGCCGGGGCGACCTGGGAAGAGGAATCCTGCCCCGCCTATCCGCCGAAACCGGACGGGGTTCCCGACACGATCTGTCCCATGTCGCAGGAGGTCATTCCCTGGACCTTGAGAAAGATCTGGGCACTGGAGAGCGGAGGTGTCGAGGAGCCAGGGGTGCTTTGGTGCGGCACGATTCCCGGAGGACTTTTTCGCAGCGACGATGGCGGGAAGAACTGGAACCTGGTTGAGGGGCTCTGGAATCGTCCCGAGCGATCCGCCTGGTTCGGGGGTGGGGCCGACTGGCCTGGATTGCACTCCATCCTGGTCGATCCACGCGACTCGCGCCGGGTCCTTGTCGCAATCTCCTGTGGCGGGATCTGGGAGACGGTGGATGGGGGAGTCAATTGGAATCTGGTCGGGGACGGGCTCGTGGCCGAATTCATGCCTCCGGAAAGTGCCCATGATCCCAATATCCAGGACGTCCACCGTCTCCACTGGTGTCTCGCCGATCCCGATCAGGTCTGGGTTCAGCATCACAATGGAATTTTTCTTTCCCGGGACGGGGCCCGCACCTTCGATCGAATCCGTGGAGCCGCTCCTTCCGACTTTGGGTTCGCCGTGGTGACGCATCCGCACCGTCCCGGGACGGCTTGGTTCATTCCCGCCGAACGCGACGATCTTCGGATTCCCGTGGGAAACTCGGTCTGCGCCATGAAGACGACCGATGGCGGCAAAACGTTCGAGACCTTGCGAGACGGATTGCCGCAGGAGCACGCTTATCATCTCGTCTATCGTCACGCCCTCGACATCGATGAGGACGGGGAGACGCTTGCCTTCGGGAGCACCACCGGCAGTATCTGGATCAGCGGGAACGGCGGCGATCGTTGGGAACGCTTGAGCTCGGATCTGCCACCCGTCTACTGCGTGCGCTTTTCCTGATCGAAGCTCCTCAGCCAGGCGTAGAGGGCGTCACCGATCTGGCGATAACCTTCGGAAGAGGGATGCACGCCGTTGTTGAGGCGCTCGACCGAAGTCTCGGTGCGGGCATGGGCCGGAACCGAGGCGGCGGGGAATCCGTGAACGGGATCCAGGTTGAGGTGGGCCGGGACGAGGTGAATGCCGTCCTTCTCCCTGTCGGAGAAGGCGAGAGTCATGCGTTCGACGAGGCGGTGGCGGTTTCGCCGGTACTGCCAGCGGGTCTGGCCGCTGCCGTAGTTGGCTCCGAACGCGTCCTGGGTTCCGGCCGGCGGCATGGGCAAGACGAGGCCGATGCGGGTTTCCGGACGAAGGGCATGGATCATGGAGAGGAGGGTCTCGGTGTGTTTTTCGAAGACGTCGATCCGTTCCTCGATCGTCTCGTCGGTCGCACGGAAGGTGTCGTTGCAGCCGAGAAGGATCGTGACAAAGTCGGGACCTTTGCCTCCGTTGAATTCGGTGCAGTAGCGGGCGAAATCGAGCCGGGGAGATTCGTTCGGATCCTCCGCGTTGTCCTTGTAGAGAAAGGGGCTTCCGCACTCCCGGTAGGGTCCACCGCGGGCTTTGCCGGTGAAATGGGTGGCAAAACGTTCTGCGGTCCAACCTCCATAACCCTCGTGACATACTTCCCCGGGAGGGTTTCCTTCCTCGACACCGGGACCTCGTGTGCCGATCAGTTCGAGGGGCCATCCGTCCTCCTTCGCCAGTTCGACGATGCGGGCAGGATAGGCCGAAGCTGCGGTGAGGCTGTCGCCAATGATCAGCAGGGTGCGAGGCATCTCCGGAGGACTGACGACCTCCCGCTGGTGGACTCGCACGACACCGGAAGCCCGTGCCACTGACCGGTTGTCGTCATCGAGCAATTCCAGCGACAGCGGGAATTCGCCGGTCGCTCCGGCTTCGGGAGTCCAGGTCCAGCGCTCATTCTGCTGGGCTCCTTTCGGGCAATTCACATCCACCGCGAACGAGTCGGGATTGAGCAGGAGGAAGCTGTTGTCGAAATAAAGATTCGTCTCGAGGCCTTCGAGGGCGTGGATGACCGGGGGAAGGAGAAGCCGTGCCTTTCCCGGGAAGTCGGCGGGTTCGGCCTGATCCTGGGCAGATGCGAAACCCGTCGAGAAGGTGATGAGAAAAAGGGCGGTGCGCTTCATTGCTCGAGAATCGCCGAAACACGAACCGGGGGGCAAGGGACGGCATCGGGGAGCGATGGGGCTTACTCAAAACAGCTCCGGTTGCCCGGGCATCCGCCGTTGGAAGGCCTTGGTCGAAAGGGGAGCCCGAGGAAGATCAAGGCCGTTACGACGTTTCGCCACTTCAAGAAGGCGGCCGATCTGATCCGCCAGCGGGCCGGAACCGGTCATGCGACTGCCGAAGGTGGAATCGTTCAGCTTGCCCCCTCGGAGCTCCGCGACCCGGCCGAGGATGAGGGCCTTTCGTTCCGGCTTGAAACGATCGAGCCAGGCGGAAAAAACGTCCTTCACCGAATACGGCAATCGCAGCACCGTTCCCGAGGCAAAGGTTGCCCCGTGGGAGGCGGCAGCCTCCATCAGCGAGGGAATCTCGTGGTCGTTGAGCCCCGGAATAATCGGCGCGATCGAGACTCCGACGGGAATGCCGGCCTCACTCAGCGTCTTTATCGCCGTTAGCCTGGCATACGGCCGCGAGGCTCGCGGCTCGAGGGCCGAGGCGAGTTGGCCATCGAGCGTGGTGAGGGAGAGGACCACATTCGCCGCCCCGTGTTGGGCCAGGTCCCGGAGATGATCGAGGTCGCGTGTGACGAGGGCGTTTTTCGTGATCAGTCCCACCGGATGGCGGAAGTCGGCGAGCACCTCGAGACAACGACGCGTGATCTCCAGTTTCCGCTCGACAGGCTGGTAGCAATCCGTCACCCCGCTGCAGGCGAGCGGAGTCGGCCGCCAGGTCTTTTTCGAAATCTCCGCCTCCAGCAGCTCGGGAGCCCGTTCCTTTACCAGAAGCCTGGTCTCGAAATCGATTCCCGCGTTGTAGCCGAGATACTCGTGATAGGGACGGGCATAACAGTAGGCGCACCCGTGTTCGCACCCCCGATAAGGATTGAGGCTGTGAGTAAAACCGATGTCGGGGCTCTGGTTCGAGGTGATCAGCGAGCGCGTGTCGTCACGCAGGAATTCGGTGCGAACTCGCCGTGGTTCGAAGTCGGGATCGACTTTCGCGATCTCCTCCCAGGCACCGTCGTCGCTTTCGACGGATAGGCGCTCAAAGCGGTTCGGCGGACTCTGGATCGAGCCGCGGCCACGATGGGAAAGGTGGATGGGCATTTTACTGCAAAAATGAACAGTTTTTTATGCCGATGTCAACCCTCTCGAGTGTGGTGCCTTCGGTCCCTCATTCGGAAGTTTTTTGAAGAAGCCGGTGCGTCGTCGCATCGATCTCGTATCGCACCGGCCGGGCCCCTCCCTCCTGCAGGAGCCGCCCTCCGGCATCGAATTCGACCGGGGCCTTGCCCTCTTCTTCGCGCGTCCAGCCGGTGAGGGCGCCGGATTCCTTGTCGTAATGATAGAGATCCCGCCACGGTTTCGTCGAGGTGAGGGTGATGTCCGTGAAGGTGCCGTTGAAGCGATAGTCGGTCTCGAGAATGCGGTCCCGGTCGTCGTAGCGGCGTTGTTCGTTTGGCAGGAAATAGAAAGTCACGAAACAGGGCGGCGAATAACGATCCCCGTTGTCCGCGAAGACTCCGATTTCAATGCGGCGCGAGGTGATTCTCAGCGGGCCCGGAGCCGTCCAACCGGGCTTCGTCCATTTCACCCGGATGGTTGCTTCGGGCGCGGTTTCCGATTGGGTGAGGGTCACCGATTCCTCGTCGCCTCGGAGGATGCGCCAGTGAATCCTGACGGGGCGGCCCGCACATTCCTGGACCCGGGCCACCCGCACCGTGATCTTCCGTTCCCGTTCCATTCCCCGGAAAACGCGGGCGATCACCATCCCTCGGTCGGCGAGGGATTCCGACTCGCGTCCAGGGCCCTCGAAGAAGTCGACACCGGGAGTCGGGGTGGAGGACTCGCGGACGAGCTCAAGGTGAAAAACGGGCGGCAGGGTCTGCAGCGTCATGGCCTGGGCCGCGCGCATCATCTTCTCTTCGTCGACTATTTCGGCGGAGAAGGCCGAAGGATGGGCCGATGCGGTAAGATAGTCTTCGCGGTTCTCCACCGTCTTCAGGGAGCTTCTCAGGATCTGTTGCACGACGGGCATGAGCAGCTTTTGGCTGCGCAGCTGATTCTTCACTTCCGGTCTGAAGGAGGCGAGGGTCATCGCCACGGCGCGAAGAATCGGGAGATCCGAGCCCGAGGAACCCTGGGAGGTGAGGAGGTAGGGCGAGTTGACCGCATAGAGATCACCCCAACCGACGCCGGGAGAAACCCAATGGTCGTGATCCTCGTGCTCGGGGAAGACATAGAGCTGGTTGGCGAGGTATTGGGCGGAGAGAAAAGCCAGGCCTTCGCGGGTGGAGTAGACGAGGCGCGGGATGCTGGCTCCTCCGATCGCCGGCCCTGACAAGGAGGCATTGCCGATCACCGTTTCGGGGCGGATCTCGCCGGGCGGACCGTAATCCTTCTTCTGTTCGCGCTGGCTTTCGAGGTAAGGCAGGGCCCGGAGTTGGGGAAAGGTCGTGAGGTCCAGGGCGGAATGACCGCCGTCCCGGTTGTCGTAGTAGTCGCCGGAAAGCCCCGCCGCCCTGCCTGCCGCGAACCACTCGTTGAGGAGCCGGCCCGCCGCGTCGGTGCGGGTCGTGGCGACCGGTTGTCCCTCGTCGGCCAAGACGGGGACGCCTCCCAACCAAAGCAGAATCACGAGTCGGGGGAAGGCCTTCGGGAGACTCATGATACCGGCGGGTCGCGATTCACTTCATCACATGCACGACCTTCTCGGAGAGATCGCCGCGTTTGCCCTCCGGCCAGGTCTCGCTCGCGGGCCAGCCGAGGTAGAAAAAACCAAGGCACTTGTCCCGCGGGTCGGAAAGGCCCAGCCACTGCCGCATTTCGTCGGTGTAGGCAAGCGGAGGGGTTGACCAGAATCCGGCAAGACCGAGAGCCGAGGCGGTGAGGTGCATGTTGTGCACGGCACAGGCGACGGCCTCGACCTCCTCGATCTCGGGGATCTTTTCGATCGCCTGCCGTTTCATGGCGATGGCGATGGTGATGGGTGCCTTGAGGGGATTGCTGCGCAGCTTGTCGAACTTGTCCTGACGAAACTCGGACTCCGGCGTGATCCTGCGATAGAGCGACTGGCAGAAATCGGCGAGTCGTTCGCGGCCCGCGTCGGTGAAAAGGAAAAAGCGCCAGGGTTCGGTCATGCCATGGGTCGGAGCCCAGTTCGCGTTTTCGAGGATGGCGGCGACGAGCCGGGGATCGACGGCGCGGTCATCCATGTCCTGCGGCTTGATGCTGCGACGCCTCCGGATCAGGGCATTGGCGGCGGCGAGTCGCAGCGACATGGCGTCGATCGGGGGAGTGTCGGGAGTATCGGTCATTTCGAAAGGGAGGCGTCAGCCTCGGGAGGAAGAGGAGAGTTCGAGAGAGTGGGGACCCGGGATGATGAGCTTCTTCCGGTAAAGCGTTCCGATGGCCTGTTTGAAAGCTTTCTTGCTCGAGCCGAAACGTTCCTTGATCTCCTCCGGGGAACTGGCGTCCCCGAGGTCGAGGCGACCTCCGCCGCTCCTGAGTGCCTCGAGGATCCTGTCGGAAAGGTCGGTGACCCGTCCGAAACCGACGGGCTCGAGGGCGAGGTCGATCTTGTAGTCGTCCTTCACCGACCGGATGTAACCGGTCATTTCGTCTCCGCTTGCGAGAGGTCGGTGAACTTCGCTGGCGTGGATGAGTCCCCGGTGGCTGCCCTCGACCACGGCGGCGTAACCGAGGGGGGTCTTTTCGAGAATGATGAGCGAGACAGCTTCGCCCTTCGCGTACTTGGGCGGCGTCTTGTCGAGGTAACGTCCGAGTTTGCTCGTGGCGATGAGGCGATCGCT